>DUQE01000041.1 GCA_012837925.1 Bacillota bacterium | reverse complement strand
GCCCCAATTCAGTGCAAAGAAGTAGTCGGCCGTATGGATCCTTTGCACCGTCTCTTGCGTTTCCCAATCCCAAACCTGGATCAGTCTATCTGTACCTGCGGCCAAATAACGGGCATCAAACGACCAATCCAAGGCAGCAATCTGACCTTGGTACCGCTCAAGGAGAATCTCCGCCCCTGTTTCGAAATTGAGGACCTTTAATGCACCGCTTCCCAGAGCCATGGCAACCCAGGATCCCGTAGGAGCAGCAGATAGGGACAAGATCTTGTCACCCATCACAAACTCAGCACTAAGCTCCCCCTCATCAACCAACCAAACGTTTAGGCTTAAATCATCGCCGCCACTAAGCAACAACCTACTGTCTGGAGACCACGAAACCGTCCTCACCCAGCTTTCATTGGTAAACGACTTCAGTTCGTTTCCAGTGGCAGAATCCCAAATTCTAACCTCGCGATCCCAGCCAGAACTGGCAATTTTGGTTCCATCAGGCGACCATGCTAGGTCTGTGAGTGAGTTCGTGTGGCCTGATAAGGTCATGACTTCTAGACCTGTATGCCAATCCCAGATTTTTATCCGGCCGTCTCTGGCGCCGCTGGCTAAGTAGTGGCCTTGAGGAGAAAAAGCAATAACCTCAATAGGACTTGTGTGACCGGACAAGGTTCTCATTAACTGTCCATCGTCTATTCTCCAGATCCTGATTGTCCTGTCATAACTACCGCTGGCAATGTACTGATCATCCGCAGAAAAGGCAACGGACTCGACCAGATCCAAATGAGAATCGAAAGAAAATTGCTTACCCCACTTTGCAAAATCAGGTTCTGCCCATGGATAAGCCACAAACTCAAACGTTTGATCTTCGCCCACTACCTGCCTCTCCGGTACAAAGCTATAACCGGTTTTCCGGGGAATAATAATGGTTTCACTAAGTGCCTTGGTCTCAAAACTACCCCCTGCATCGGTCTCCACATAAGAACTCGTTCCATCCACCATTAGGAGGTTTACCCCTGCTAGACCCGATTCACGATCCTCTGTTAAGACGACTCTCCCCGAGATAATGCTTGCCTCAGGCACGTCATCCTTCTGATCGCAACCACTTAAGGGCATGACAAGCAAAAACAAACCTAATATTAACGAAAGGCACTTAAACTTTCTGATCATATATTCCATATCCCCCTTCGTCTTCTTGTCTCCTCAAACTAGTACTGCAGAAACAGGCAGAATCCTCTTAATCCAAGTTAGGATTGATCGTCTAAATACAGGAGAATCATGATGTTGCGGTGAAGTTGGACGACAGAGTCCCATCTTCGCCTGAAGGACCTGCGAAACGGATGCAAGTCAAGCAAGGGGGTAATCTCTAGGATGAATAGAGATCGGGCGTTTTCTGCTGTTCTATCCAATGGAAGAATAGCGATGGTTAAAGTAGAGGAAGAAGGGCGATCCTTTTGGACTCTTCCGGGAGGAGGAGTTGAACAGGGCGAAACCTGTGAAGAAGCAGCCGTTCGTGAGGCTATGGAGGAAGTAAACTTAGATGTCGAGATCATACGATTCTTGTTTGCGCGGGAGTATTCGGCTGGAACTGAATATTGCTATCTTGCTGAACCGCGACTTGGCGAACAACAAATAAAACTCGGGTGTGATCCCGAGTTGGATGTGCATGAACAGGTGATAAAAAAGGCAGAGTGGATTCACATAGCGCACCTCAAAGATGATCTACATGTCTCCCGCGTGATAGCATCACTAAGCGAGGACGAAATAGTGAAGTATAATATCCGTCTATGAGCAAGGCCCAAGAACAGAAACCAGATCACACGCGCAAGAGTCCCCTAAACCCGCGAACACCGTAAAACGACTGGGCACCATTATGATAGATAAACACATGTCCATAGCGACGGTCACCGAAGAGGGCTCCACCTAACGCCCGAATATCCTGCGGTGTCTTGAGCCAACTGGATGTTTTCTGATCAAAACTCCCAAGTTGCTGAAGCTCCCGATACTGATCCGGCGTCAAGAGCTCAATGCCCATTTCTTCGGCCATCCCCAAAGCATCACCTTGAGGATAGACACCCTTCTTTTCCCTAGCCTCCTGGCCCTTTCTGTCAAAACACACGTTTCTCCTACCCACAGGGGTCTCAGCTGAACAATCACAGAAGATGTACTCTCCCGTTACAGGGTCTTGCCCGATCACATCAGGCTCTCCGCCAGAACGTTCCATTTCCTGAAGCGAACGTAATCTTTCAGGATTTTCCTCCAACCGTGCTTGAACCTCGCTCCATTTCAGAGCCTGGTGACGTTGCATGTTTTCCTCAAAACGAATCCGTAAGATCTCCAGTATTTCCTTGGACATATCCGTAAACCTCCTGTAGTTCCTTGACTGCTCCACTTACTGGGGAAAAAGCCACCTAGTCGCATCATCCACGTTGTCAAAGATTCGAAACATGCTTCCTGCAGTCTGTTCCAGCATCATCTCCTTGAAACGCACAGGCGTGTCGGGTACTTCATGCAAGACTACGGCCATCCTAATATTGTAGTTTCCAAATTTCTGAAGTACTGCACCAGCCAGTCCAGTACTGAGCCTGAAAAAGTGCTCAGAGAGTTGACCATCCAAGACCACCGCATTTGTGTCATGTGTAGCACATTGGGCGACAATATCCAGCGCATCCTGTTCGTCGTTAATAAGCGTATCGTCACACGTAATGTACAGGTACTTGTTCTTGTCAATTTCTTTCAATTGGTAGTTCATTGCTTTTCTCACCTCAAGATCTTGCTTTTCTACTTCTTGTGCCTTCCGTACTCGAACTGGTAACACCGCAGCAGCCTGTCTTACGCTTTGGATCCAAGCCAGTTCGGAAGAGTATAGGTTGGCCATGTTTTCCTTAATCAGCTCTAGGAAAACAGTTTGCTCTGGAGCCAGTTCAGAAAAATACGATTGAGCCAGGTTTCTCTCCGACAAAACCATTTCCATTCGCACGATCCGAGCGTAAGACTCCAACAGTGACTCCACTTCGTCTCGGGTTAGATGGCTGGCGAAGGCAAGCTTAATCAAGATTTGCCTGCGCAGCACGGGAGGTTCCGTTGCAGAACACATCCAGTTATTTAGCTCTACTAATCCTTCGTCGGTAATAGTATACACATTCTTAGAGGGAGAGCCCTCTTGGTGTAGCACTTCTTTGGTCACAAATCCTTCGTCCAGCAACTCCGCTAGGGACTTATAAATCTGATTGTTGTTTGCTGACCAGTACATGAACGGAGTCTTTTCCACAATCTTTTTTATCTCATAGCCACTGAGCGACTCGAAGTTCAACAAACCCAGAATCGTGTGTTGAAACGACATGTCCACATCTCCTTGTATATCATATGTTAATGATAACACATGATACTAGTGGGGTCAACACAATAACTCTGGTGTCACCCAACAAAAAAAGACCCACGAATCAACATGTCGTCAATCCATGGGCCTTGGTACTGTCTGCTAATTCTACTTTGTTTGTAACCCAATCTCGTTCCCTTTACAAGCGTACATACGACATGTCACTCAGTCGTCGGATCACATGCTTGCCTTGGGAGTTTTCATTCAAGAAGGAAACTCCACCGGCCATACCAAATAGGTCACAGTGATTGAGTTGGGAAAATGGCCAAATGCGATAGTTTTTGATCCAAAAAGTCGAGTGGGCTTGAAATAGCTTTGGTATGATGGAATCGTTGAGGGAGGGAAAATCATGCTCAATGAGTTGAACCAGGTAGTTGAGTACATCGAAGATCATCTGACCGATGATCTATCGCTCGACGTGATAGCAGAGTTCGCCGGTGTATCGGACTACCACTTCAGAAAGGTCTTCTTCTA
The DNA here is from genome assembly GCA_012837925.1 of Bacillota bacterium. Taxonomy (GTDB): domain Bacteria; phylum Bacillota; class Limnochordia; order Darwinibacteriales; family Darwinibacteriaceae; genus UBA5420. Next base: position 11,050 of record DUQE01000041.1, on the reverse strand, counting down.
TTTGTCAGGCCTGACATTAAGTGAGTATGTGAAGAACAGAAGACTATCCGAAGCCACCCTGGATTTGCTCAATGGGGAAAAAGTTACCGATGTTGCTTTTAAGTATGGCTACCAATCGCTCGATGGTTTTACCCGTGCGTACAAAAAGTGGAGTGGTTACCTTCCATCGGAGGCCATCAAAAAGGGTCTGGGCAAATCGTTTCCCAAACTCTCGTTTGTGATTTCTGTCAAAGGAGGAGTCAATATGGAATTTAGAATCGAAGAGAAACCCGCCTTTAATCTTGTGGGCGTCAGTAAACGCGTGCCCATGCAGTTTGAAGGCATCAACCAAGAGATAGTTAAACTCGCGCAGAGTATCACGGAAGAGCAGCGCAAAGAAATGCGTTCGCTCCAAAACATTGCACCTCGCGAGATCGTAAATGCGTCCTACGAGGCAGACGCCAACTTTATGAAAGAAGAGGGACACTTGACCCACCTCATTGGGGTACTGACCACCGAAGAGGAAATAAGTCCCCTCTTAGAAAAAGTCCCCGTGCCCGCCTACACATGGGCCGTCTTTCCCAATGAAGGACCCTTTCCCTCCACACTGCAAAATACGATGGCCAATGTGTATGCCCAATGGCTGCCTACTTCAGGCTATGAGGTGATTCAAGCACCATCCTTTTCCTTTACGAAAATGGATCCCCAAAAGAAAGACTACGCTTATAGTGAAGTTTGGATCCCCGTTCGAAAACGTTAAGTCGATCAAATGCTGGTGTTTCAAAGGGATTGGCTTGCGAAAGAGTGAAACATGGGCATTGAAGCCCTTGTTTCACTCTTCGGGAGTGCACGCTAATCTTGTTCGTGAGATACCAGCGAAAAATGGATGTTACAAACCGTCATCCTCGCACTCTCCATGATACTTATGTTCATGGCATACCGAACCTGTTGTTGTGAGGTCGCCTGCAAGATATCGTTCTACTGCGTTTTTTGCACTCCCACTAACCCCCACAATCACCTCGATGTTGTTTTCGTTGAAAAGCGCCACCGCGGAACCACCCATACCGCCTGAGATAATTATGTTGACTCCCCGATCGTGCAAAAAGCGAGGCAGAAACCCGGGACGATGCCCAGGGTTCGGAACCGTTTCACTGCTTACGATGGTGCGATTCGCAGTCTCGAAGATCGTAAAGCCTTGGCAACGACCGAAATGCTCGGCCACCGTATCCTTTTCACTTGCCACAGCGATTTTCATTGCTCGTCTCCCCCTTCGTTTTCGCCAAAAAGAATATCCATCGTCTTTTCGAACACCGACCTAACCGCTTCACCTGCCTGGCAGTCCACGTCTACAATAGAAAGCCCTGCGTTCACCGTCTTAACCACCTCAGAATCGAAGGGGATCAGACCCACGAGGGCCAGTCCCCACCCTCGGCAGAGCTCTGCAATGCACCTCGTGTTCTCCATGTTAGTATCGCACTTGTTTATGCAGACGACAGTCTTGGTACCAAACTTCCGTGCTGTTTCAACAATGCGAGTCATATCATTCATGCCCGTTATCGATGGTTCTGTCACCACCAAGACCAAATCAACGCCACTCAAAGATGCAATCACTGGGCACCCGATACCCGGAGAACCATCGATGATCGCCAACGGTGCTGTGCCTGCAGACTCCCTCATCTGCTTTTTGACCTCGGTGACCAGCAAGCCCGATGTTCCGCTTCCTATATTGAGCTTCGCTGTAGAAAACGCCGTTTTAGCGTCGGAGTAAAGCATAAGCTCCCCATCAACGTGCGGTTCCATTGATATGGCGCCCGCAGGGCAGACAAACTCGCACACACCACACCCCTCACAAGCCAAGGAATCAACTCTGTAGTTGCTTCCCTCCAAGATAACGGAGCCAAAGCGGCAATATTGGCGGCAAAGATCGCAACGAATGCAGAGGTCCGGATCAACTTTGGCTCTGGGTAGCCCGAAATAGTGGCTTCTCTTCGGTTCTTTCGTCCATCCCACTGTAAGATGCAAATTTGGCGCATCCACATCGCAATCAGCGTAAGCCCTGGCTTTAGAGAGTCTGACGAACGCGCTGGCCATTGTTGTCTTGCCCGTACCGCCTTTTCCACTAAGAATGAGCAGTTGCTTCACAGTGCACCTCCTTAGAAATGGCCTTGAGCAAGTCAAGGAACACGGCACGAGTATCTTCATCTTCCCTCACTGCAATACTCCCTTGGGAGTTCAGCAGGCCTAGATGTTGAGTAAAAGGAATCCTGGCTAGGATGTGCATTCCCCTTTCTGCACAGAACGATTCTGCCATGGCCTCACCTGGGAGCACTTTATTAAGCACTACGCCAAAGGGCTTCTTAAAAAGCCGCACTAACTCCCAAACGATCTGCAAATTGTGCACCCCAAACAAGGTCGGCTCAGACACCAGGACACAATAATCCGCTTCTTTAATGCTCTCCATCACGGCACAAGCGCTACCTGGAGGGCAATCAATGAATACCGGATGAGGCCTATCGTTCATGTCACTGAGCAGCTCGTGAATGAGAGGTACTCCCGAAGGCTCCCCAATGTTTAAGATCCCAGAAAGCCCGTGTACATTTTCCGCAACCCATTTGCGAACCTTTCCCATCGGTTTTTCGTTCTCTGAGAGAGCACCTTCAGGACAGATCAACATGCAGCCGCCACATGAGTGACAGATGTCAGCAAAGATCATGAGCCCAGAGTTGCTGTATGCCAGAGCACCAAAACGGCAAAAATCTACACACTTTCGGCATCCAGTGCATTGTCTTTGATCCACGACGGGCATCTTCACAGTCACAATCTCCTCTGTAGCGTATTCCGGCTTGAAGAAGAGATGACCATTGGGTTCCTCCACATCACAGTCAACATAAGTAGAAGGTCCTGCTACGGCCGCCAAATTTACCGTTATGAACGTCTTCCCCGTACCACCTTTGCCACTAAGAACAGCAACCTTCAACTCACTCAGCCCCATGATGAGAGAGCCCTGCATGCGTTTCTTCTAAGAGTGGAAGTCTTCCCTGAACGAAACTATGGATGCTCTTCTCGATTGACCTAGAACTCGTTTTATAGATCTCAATCCCGGCACCCTGCAGGACCTTTGCCGCGTTCTCGCCACATCTTGGTGCTAACACAGCGTTTACGCCTTGATCTACAACGAGCTGTGCTGCCTTAATCCCTGCACCACCGGGATTTGCCAATGCACTGTTTTCAATAAAACTGGATTCTTTTGTTTCAGTCTCATAGAGTAGGAAAAAAGGGGAGCGACCAAAGGACGCACCGATGGATCCCCTGCTACTTGCCTGTTCTACTGGCATCACGATTCTCATAAAACGCCTCCCATCAAGTCAGCTTCTACCACGTCGATGCCTGTGGCAACCCGGACCACAGCCGCGCCCTTGGCCATCGCAAAGGAGAAACTCTCCACCTTCTATGGAAAGGACTTTGCCGTTAACGAGCGCATCAGCTAGTTTTCTCCTCGCCCCACTGTACATAGCCTGAACAGTAGTGCGCGATATTCCCATCTGCACGGCACACTCTTCTTGCATAAAACCCTCAAAATCGATTAATCGAATGGTCTCATACTCATCAACCGTCATCGTTACTATATTCTCCCAATCCATGGGTCGACCAATGGGTCCGAAACGATCCGTACCAGGAAGGGCGCATACCTTCCTCCATTTTCGCGGTCGGGGCATTCTCTCACCTCAATGACGGAGGAAAGCAGGCAAGATCGTACCCCGCCATCCTCCGCTTCTTATACTACAACTCTTCCAGTTCTTCCTCAATTTCTTCAAGGCGGGCCTTAAGTAGATCCCTCTCCTCTTCTAGAAACTCCTTCTCGGTTTTGGCAATAACTCGATGCCACGGAGCAACAGGACCAAAACCGTATCCATACCCCCAGCCTCTTCCGAATCCAAATCTACCTCGTGGGTAAGCACCTGCGCAGTAACCATAACCTCGTCCGGTCATAGGTCCAAAGCCGCGTGGCCCAAAGCCGTCAAATCTAGGCAAAATAGTCACCCCCTTGTTTTCGACATATGTCAGTTATAATTCTAATATACATCATTTCCGACATATGTCAATAACAAGTATTAACTCGCACACGACCAGCGCACTGTCGCTCAGATGCATACGAGAGAATAGCGGGGCTGATGGTGGACAAAAACTATAACTCCCATAAACGGCATCTAGACCCGATTATACCTTGGAGAACCGTTCTGTGGGAGTTGGATTTCCATGTCCACTAAGAAGCTTATTGCTCTGTTTTCTCTTTATCACTGTGACATTTCGTTCGCCAAGGCCACGTTTGACTTTAGTTAAAGCTGAAAACAAGGGGAAAGACAAACACCACAATCGCCATCCAGAGCGCATACACGTTTAGGTACTTGGTCTGCCAAGTCACGATCTGTTGAAACTCAATCTTGCCTGTAAAGTAGCGAATGTAGTACACGAACAGCACTCCAAGATTAAGCAAGAGCAACACATTCTCACCGAGGGCCGCTAATTTGTTCGGTGTAATTCCATACTCGGACAACCGAAACACTATCGCCGAAAGAGCAACATTGTCGACAATCATGGCTACGCCAACCAAAGCCACGTTCAGATAATCAAAGATGTCTTGCTTGTCGTGAAGATTCTTGGCGGAGATTGTGTACAAGACCATCCCGAGCACCAACACCAACATAAGATCGAACCCAATCAAGAATTCTCTTTCCGTAAAGGGACTCGTCCCCGAGACAACCATCGCGACTAAGAAAGCCAACATGGTGATGAGAAACAAGGGGCTGAATATCTTGGCCAAAACCGGGGCAAAGTTTTCCACAATGCTCTTTTTGGCCTCCACCAGATACACCGTAAGCATAGCCACGGCGCAGCCACCGAAAATCAGGAAGTAGTTCTCCACAAATGGTTCCATATCTATGGAGATAGATTGAAAGATCATCATCGTAAACATCATCAGGACCATTAAACCAAGCATCAGTAAGCTACCGTAAATCACACTTTCTCCTGTAAAACGAAGAAAGTCCATGCGGGCTTTGCTCGCCTTCCAGTCCTTCCCCATATACGCAACACCGGTGATCAACCAGAGCAAAATGGGAAGATGAATGGCGGTCAACGTTTCCGTGTGCCATGGTTCATAAGACGGGTACAGATTGACAACGGCGAAGGAAAAAGCAAAGACGCCAGCCAGAGTCCAGCGCGACTTCGGGGTACCACCGTGCTTTAACGTAAGGAAGAGCGTAACAAAGGGTAGGATGTAAAAACTCAGGTTCTTGAAATACGCTATGCTTCCAATCTCCACCCCAAAGGCCGTTGGTATTTTGGCAGCAGTCCCCGCCAAAAAGGATAAAAGAATAACCAGCACAATGTTTCGCCGGTTGCGATTCTTAGCGTCTGGGTCTGCGGGATCAAGTAACAAGTTCTTCCAAAGACCATCGGTATTAACTTTCGAGTACTCTTTCGAGATTAGACTTACACTACCTAAGCGTTTCACACCAACAATAAAAGCCTCTTCTACACTGAGACCGCTCGCTGTCAGGTCATCGATTTGGTCACGCAGATGGCTTTCTAGCTCCAAGACGCCCGCTTCCTCTAGCGTTCCTTGAGCACGCAAATAATCACACCACGACTTCACATTCGTTTCTAAGTCAAACATCAAAAATCGCCCTTCTTTCACCATCGCCTTTGATTGTCGTAGACAAAATCGAAAACAGCAGTTCCCACTGCTCCATGTGCCTCTCCAACTCTAATTGCCCAGCTTCCTGCAGTCGGTAATACTTGCGCCTGCGTCCGGCTTGAGACTTCTTCCAGTACGACTCCACCAAACCATTTTTCTCCAACCTGTGCAGCACTGGATAGAGCATGCCTTCTGTCCAGATAAGTTCATCGTTGGATACCTCTTTGATGTGTTTGATGATCTCATAGCCATAACTATCCTGCTGTCTCAAGATCGCCAAAATAAGTGGAGTAGCTGAGGCGGCAATTAAATCTTTTGATACATCCATAGAAACCTCCATCCCTAATTCCCATACATAGAGCTGCTATGTATTACCATAACTATACCTAGAATTCCTAGGTATGTCAAGATACCCCTTACGGATATTTCCTCGCCTGCCGGTTATGCTACAAAGAGCGGAAACAATTACAGGAGGCGTGAATCGGATGAATCCATTTGAACAAAAGCCGATGAAAATTGACGACGGCATCGTAGATTGGGCGAAGCTCTATCCGCAGCCCTATGACAAGAAAACCGTAGATCCCTATACCAAGATCCGGGTTATTCTCATGAATGGCATTGAGGTTGAGGCCATTATCTTCAAGCATGAGTTCCACCGCATGTGCCAGAACAATGATCTACGCAGAGATCTTGCCTTAACCCGTCGCGTGGAACAGCAACAACAAAAGCGAATCAACTGGCTCAAACCCATCGATGAAAAGGTTGTTGAGACAGCCATCGGTTACGAACACTTGGCTACCGATCTTACGGCATGGCTAGCCATGAACGAACCCGACCCTTATGCCAAGCAAGCCTTGGACTTTGCTCTCCTTGAAGATTTTGACCACCTTTATCGCTTTGCCAACCTGCTTGACCTTGATGAGCAGATTCCTGCAGAAAACTTGGTCAGAAAATACGTGGACATTATCCCCGGTCGGCCAACAATAGCAGAGCATCGATACCCCTTCGACTCGGTTCGCAGGCCCCTTGACTTCAAGACAGCCGACAACCAGACGAAGCTAAATACGCTCATCATCGTAGCAGCGGAACAGCAAACGATGAACTTTTACAACAACCTTGGTCCCTTCTATTACACGGATCTAGGTCGTCAACTCTACCAAGAGATTGCTATGATTGAAGAACAGCACGTCACACATTACGGTTCGCTGTTGGATCCTACGTGCACCATGTTGGAAAACCTGCTTCTCCACGAGTATGTTGAGTGCTACCTATACTACTCTTTCTACCAAGATGAGACCTGTCCCAAGACCAAATCCCTCTGGGAGATGCACTTCCTGCAAGAGATCGCTCATCTGCATAAGGCGGCAGAACTGCTGGCCACACATGAAAACAAAGACTGGCAACAAGTCATACCCAATGGCAGATTTCCCAAGCTGCTTCAATTCCACGATACACGAGATTATGTGCGGAAAGTGTTAGGAGAGCAAATCCTGTTTACAGCCAACCGCGAAAATTATGTCAACCTTCAAGATTTGCCTCAGAATCATGAGTATTTCTTCTACCAAGACAGGGTCAACCATGACGTAACCAAGGTGCCAAGTCACGTTGTGATTCGGGACCATCAAAAGCGGTTCAATACCGACTATCGCAGTGAATCAGCACCCCACCCGGTAGAAGAACTCAGGGATAGAACGACCGACAACACCAGTATTGCTCGGGAAGCAAATGTTATGGCTGGGATGTACAGCTGACCACAGGCTAAAGAAGCTTCGCTGTCAAGCCCCTCAAAGTGGGGATCACGTCCTGCTTGAACCAAGGGTTTCGCTTCAGCCAGCCGTGGTTGAGTGGAGAAGGATGCACCAGTGGTAAGTAGTCTGGCAAATACTCACGAAAGCTCCTCACAGTCTCGGTTAGATTCTCCTTGCGCTTAGTACCTAAATAGTAGCTCTGCGCGTAATTTCCCACAAGGAGTATCGTTTCAACATTTGGCATCTCCGCTAACAGGCGGGGATGCCATTTTTCGGCAAAACCCTTGCGTGGGGGCTTGTCTCCCGTTTTGGCCTTACCCGGATAGTAAAAATCCATGGGCAATTGGGCTATATACTTGGAACCATAAAACGTTTCTCGGGTGATTCCCATCCAGTCTCGCAAACGGTCACCGCTAGGATCATTCCAAAACAAGCGGGTTTCTTCTGCTCTTCGCCCTGGAGCTTGTCCGACAACGACCAGCCGGGCGTCTTGCGAAGCTTGAAACAAGGGCATGATACCCCTCTTGGTATACTCTTGATTCATTGGGTCCTCCATAATTTCATCACAGATCGCTTCAAAAGGTGTCAATTCGTTCTCCTCCCTAGTGTATCTTGCTTCTCTCCAGTACCCGGATTCGTTCGGCCATGAAACTGTAGAATCGCATGTTCATTGCACTTGTGATATCGTCCGGAAGCTTCGAGATTGTTTCCTCGACCAGATCAAGCAGCGCACATAAACCATCGGGTAGATTGGCTGGGCCAATACCATCGAGCCCATCACTGAGGGCTTGATAGACAGCTTCAGGGATGGTTTGATTGATCTTCTTGAAACCGAGCTGCCCATTGCTCGGATCATAGACATGCCGCACCAGAAGAACCAGTTCTCCACTAATATGACTAGCCAAGCGTGACGCCCAGACCAGATTGCCACGTCGAAAGGTGGATTCAAACTCCAAGAGCGAGAAGGTCAAACTGTCAAAGGCTTTGAGGATGTTCTCCTTACTCAGTGTGAAGGAACTCCCCTTGTAGCCTGCCAGCAGGCCTTCGGGATCGTACAGAATTTTCACAGCATCGGTCGTGTGCAAAGTGCTTGCCGTCACCGTATACAAGTCTAGGTGCAAACCGTTGGAATAAACCGCAACAATTTGGGGGCCTACAAAGTTTGCCTCTGACCAGAATAGTAGGTCCCTATAGTGCCTCAAGTGGTCTAGACGCCGATCTAAGAAACTCTCCAGCTCATGATCATGAACAAGACAATAAACGTCTACATCGGAGTATTCATCACCATCACCCCTGGCCAAAGAACCCTTTAAGAATATGGACCTTACCGCCGTATCGCCCTGCAGCGTCTGCACCAAAGTACGAATTGCATTCCATTGTTCCATCCTTACCCTCCTTCAACCCATATGCGAAAAAAGGTGGATACCTGATCACAGGTCCCACCTTCAATCTTATACTTCGACCTTATTAGTCCTGGTGTACCTTGAAGCCTTCGATCAAGGAATGGAGTTCTACGGCCATTTCGCTCAGCCCCTGCACCGATGAGGCGATCTGTTCAATGGTGGCGGATTGCTCCTGGGTTGCAGCAGCCATTTCCTGTGCACCTATATCAATATCCCTCGTGTTCTGACCAATGGCTTGAATCCTGTCTCCAATGTCGTTAATGGCACTAATGATCGTGGACAAGAGTTTCCCACTGTCACCCACCACCTGGGCCGTTTCATCAACATTGGCCACACTCTTGTGCATACCTTCCACTGCTTGTTGGGTCTTCTGCTGAACTTCGGATATGAGCGCTCGAATGTCCTCCGTGGCACTACCACTTTGCTCAGACAGTTTACGCACCTCAGCAGCTACCACCGCAAAACCGCGACCGTGTTCCCCAGCTCTGGCCGCTTCGATGGCTGCGTTGAGAGACAATAGATTCGTCTGCTCCGCAATGGCCGAAATGGTCTGGACAATCTGTTCGATTGCTGTAGAACTGGAGTCCAGACTTTGAATAATGCCCGATAGTTCCTGAATACTAACTCGAAGTTCTTCCATCTGCTCGGAGGTTCTCTCCAAGGCTGCTTCTCCGTCTGACGCCATAGAAGTGATCTTGGTTGCAGAGTCCGAAGCTTCAACAACACTGTTGTTCATGATTGTTACGGTCTGCGAAAAGTGCGTGGCACTACTCGCCATTTGCTCAACCGAGGCTCCCGTTTCCTCCGTAGCAGCAGACAACTCGTTTGAGGTTTCCAAGACCTTGTTGGCTGAGTTCTTCACGTTTTCAATAATACTGCTCAGGTTATGTATCATCTTGCCGAAGGACGAGGCAAGAAGTCCAATCTCATCCCGGCGTTCCACCGTAATGTCCTCCGTAAGATCACCATGACTCACCTTTTCGGCACTCTTGGTCAAAGCCAAGACGGGGTTCGTTAGGGAGTTTGCCAATGCATAGGCGATTACGAAACCAATGGCCAACGTCACTACAATTGTCAAGATGATGATGGTTCGAATCATCGATAGGGTGCTGAGAACGTCTTCTTCATTGGCCTCAACAGCGATGGACCAACCGTTTTGGGTAATCGGTGCATAGGCCAGGACCTTCGTTTCTTTCCCCATGCTATAGCTATCCACACCTGCATTGCCCGCTAACATCTTGGCAACCACGGGCTGTAGTGTTGGTTCCTTCGTAAAGAAATCGGAGTTGCCCAGGTACTGTGAGTTGGGATGCCCGACAATGAGGCCGGCGTTATTGATGAGCCATCCGTGGCCATAACCGGCTAGGTTCATACTCTCAGCAACTTTCTGCAAATGCTCGAGCGCAATGGAAAAAGCCACCACACCCACCGGGGCACGACTGTTTTCACGATAGATGGGTCTTGCTATCATGATGGTAGCCAGGTTTGTTCCCTGGGTAATCATGGGATCGGAGTAAACAACTTGTCCTGTTGCCATGGCATCAATAAAGTAATCCCTTGCAGATATGTCAATAGATAATCCTTCGACAGTCGTTGCAGATCCAGATGCATCCGCCAGTAAGATTCCTCCATACTCCGGTCGTTCTGCTATTAAGGAACCCATTAGTGCCCGAGCTTCCTCCAGTTCAAAGTTCCTAACTACTGGAACTATGGAGAAAAGGTACATCTCATCTTCAATAGACTTAAACCAGCTTGATATGGACTCCGCATTGTTCCCGGCAATCAACTGAGCCTCACGTGCGATCCCTGACCCTACGATGTCTTTGGCATTGAAATAAGAAAAGATGCTCGTGCCAACGACGAGCACGGAAATCGCGAGGCTAATGAGGATAATCAGCTTCGTCTTGATGCTGACACGCACTATCCCATTTGTCATAATAAAACCTCCAACTTAGGTTTCTCATGAGGACAGCGATGTACGTTTCTCCGAATTAGCTTCGAATCTTTGTTGGGGTTATTGTATCATTACGCAAAAAGGAAGACAAGCGGTTTTTCGGAAGAATCAGACCATTACAGGACGAATCGCGGAAGTCACCCTTGGCCATGCTTCATTATTACAGACCTAGAAGTTCGCTAACGGTCACAAACTCGTATCCGCCCTCCCGCAAGACGCGAATGATCTCTGGCAACGCAGCGATCGTACCGTCTAACCCTTCACCGGT
>DUQE01000040.1 GCA_012837925.1 Bacillota bacterium | reverse complement strand
ATGGGTGCCGGGCCTATCTGGCGTGTCGCTAGGGACCTGGTCTAGGTCTTGAGAGTAGAGATTCCCGATGGGATCATACATGACATTCTTGGTTTTTTCTTTTCCAGTTGATCCCACGACTACCAGGCGATACTTGAAGAGGGGAACGGAAAGCATGGAACCTCGCAAGGCGTCCATACGGAGGACCGGTCCAATACGTTGGTGCAGTTCCTCTTGCTTGGCTCTAAATTCGTCCGAGTCGACTTGCCCTTGAAAAAAGTCCTTCAGTTTTTCTTCTTCAATGTTGACCTTGTGCCTTGCTTCGTGGGCCCAGGATGTATCGGTTTGGGCGATCAGGTTATTTAGATGGGCCGTCGCACTCCTGAAGGCTTGTTTTAGACTGCACTTTCTCTTGCACAGTGCGTCTTTAGGCACTCCTTCAGATTTCAGAAGGTGATAGGGAAACGCGAACTTCAGAACATTTCCAGAAGAGAGATCCACAACTACGGTGTGAAGGCTCTCTTTTTTTTGTAGTCCGCGGGCTTCCACTAAGATCGTTAGTTCAAGGTACGGACTGTAAAGCAATGAGCAGTTGACGACATAGGCGCGCTCTGTGGCAGCAAAACTACCGAGGATTTTCTTACGGATGCTCGGTTCGTGGAAAAAGTGGTGGGGGATGTGGGCTTGACTTAATGTTCCCTGCTGTCGGATGACCCGAAGAATGCTGTTCAGGCGATAGCTGCCGCGGCAGATTAGGTCCGCCCCATAGAGTTCAGCCAAGCGTTGATCGAAGGTGAACTGAAGCAGTCGCCCTTGGGCACGCCAACCATCTAGTTCCTTCATTAGGGCATCATCAGCTTGAACCTGCCATACTCCCTTGCGAATCTCTACTGGCTCTACGTTGCAGAGTTTGAAAAAATCGAAGACCATTTGCTGCACTTTTCTGACTCCCTCGCTAAAACAGCTCCCATGCGGAGGTTCGCACTTCGTCTTGACCTTTGATGAAGCGTTCCCCAAAGCGATCCAGCTTTTCTCTGATTTTTTCTTGCTCGTCGTGGGCTAGGAAGATTTCCATAATCTCACTTTCGAAGGACTTCCCTAAATTCAAGTGGAGTAAAATGGTGTCGAGTTCTCCGATAATGGTCTCGAACATGTTAATCTTCTGGTGCAAGAGATACATGATGTGCTCCTCAATGGTGTCCTTAGTGATCAGATTGAAGATGTGTACATCTCGGGCTTGGCCTAACCGATGAACGCGTCCGATCCTTTGCTCCAGTCGCATGGGGTTCCAGGGTAAGTCAAAGTTGACGATCTGATTGCAAAACTGGAAGTTCAAGCCTTCACCGCCCGATTCGGTACTCACTAAGATTTGTGCTTCCTTTTGGAACATATGCCGAATCCATTGCTTCTTTCCCCTGGAAAGGGTACCGTCGAAGGCTAGTGTCTTGTAACCGGCTCGTTCTAAGCGGTATCGAATGTACTCCTGGGAGGCCTTGTATTCGGTAAAGATGATGATTTTGTCGTGGAGTTCACCAACGAGGCGTTCTAGTGCGTCACACTTGGAGTTTTGCTTGACATCAGCAAGTTCCTTGAGCAAGTCGGCCACTTGCTCCATTTGTTGGAACTCCATGTTGAGCATCATTTTCTCCAATGTAAGTGCAGTTGCCAGAAACGTTGAACAGACTTCCCTCTGAAGCGTGATCAAGGGTAGGATGTTTTGCATGCCGGTTTGTTGGCTCCTCGCTCGGACAAACTGGGTGACCCTGTTATACAGCTCTTGTTCCTTGGGTGTCATGGAAATGACAATGGGGTGTACGATGCGCTTTGTGAACTGGATCGTTCCTTCGTCGCGTCGGTTGCGGATCATGATCTGACTCAAGAGCCCTTTTAGCTCATGGGGGTTTTTGGGTGTTCGTTTGTCTTGGATAAAGCGTTCTTTGAAGGAACGATAACTGCCCAATTGCCCGGGCTTGATTAGTCCGATCAGATTGTACAGTTCCTTTAAGTCGTTTTGAACAGGAGTGGCCGTGAGCATGAGGCAGTACTTCTTTTGGATCGCATTGACAAAACGGTAGCTCACGGTTGAACTGTTTTTCAGCTTGTGTGCCTCATCAATGATAAGGAGATCATATGGTATGGAACCAATGGTTGACGCGTGGGGCTCACGCTTGGCGGTATCCAGAGATGCAATTAGAATGTCCGAGTATGTCCAGTCCCATTCGCTGCGCTGGATACCAGCGTTGATTCCGAACTTCTCGTAGAGTTCATGATACCACTGCCATAGGAGACTCGCAGGTGCGAGAATAAGCACTTTTTTCACCAAACCACGCAGGAGATACTCCTTCAAGATCAGACCAGCCTCGATGGTTTTTCCCAGTCCAACCTCGTCGGCGAGAATGGCTTGACCCTGCATCTCGAAGACAACTCTGCGGGCTGTTTGCAGTTGATGTTGGTAGGGTACAACACCAACCTGCTTCCACCGTTCTTTGAGATACTCTACAGCTAGGAGCTCATCCGTTTCTTGTTGACGAATCATGAACGCATCAGCTCTCTTTGCCAAGGTATACCAATCCCATGTATCATAATGCTGCCGCCTGAGGTCGCTGACGATTTCTTTGAAGCCTCGAGCGAGGACTTCACTCTTGTAGTGGGTTAGAGTTTCTTCGTGAAAGAGGGCAGGCGACTCGTTTTTCGTTTGAGTGCGCAGTAGACCTGGGAACAGTTGCAGCAAATGATTCGACCTCCTTAGACAAGGCTGTCCATTCTCGAGAATGGTTATGAGGGGATTAACTGGCACGCACAAATTTGCTCTAATAGGAGGATTTCCAACCAGAGCCAAGAATACTATGTGAGACATTCGGTAGGCGTAAAGATTACGATTACGAACGGCTGAAGATGTCAATGTGTTGCGTCACACTAGGAGGTAGATGGTGAATGTTTAGGTACATCGTACGGAGATTTCTCTACATTATTCCCATGTTGTTAGGGATCTCATCATTGAGTTTTTTCATTATGCAACTAGCGCCAGGTGATGCCCTTACCACCATGGTGTTAAGCCCTGATATATCCGATGAGGTGCTGAATGCCATGCGAGCTCGCTTCTGGCTCGATCAGCCTCCTCACATGCAGTATATAAGGTGGATTCAGCGGATGATGACCGGGGATATGGGACACTCGTTCTTGTGGCACGCACCCGTAACATGGGTTATTAAGCAACGTGTCTTCAACAGCCTACTATTGACTGTTGCTTCGATGATCCTGTCTTGGATTATAGCCATACCTATTGGAATTCACTCCGCAGTGAACCAATACTCGTGGAGTGACAAGTTGCTTACGTTTATTGCTTTTATTGGCGTCGCTATACCGAACTGGTTCTTCGGACTTCTGTTGCTGTACTTTACTGTGAGTCGCGGCTGGGGATTCCCTGTGGGAGGGATGACCAGTATTGACTTTGCTGATTTCACTTTTTGGGAGAAGGTTGTGGACCTGATCAGGCACATGTTCCTCCCAACGATCGTCTTGACAACTGGAACGGTAGCTAGTTTGATGCGTTACATGCGTTCAAACCTCCTTGATGTTTTGCGTCAGGACTATGTGACAACGGCCAGAGCAAAGGGTTTATCGAACCGTGTAGTCGTGTACAAGCATGCTGTACGTAATGCAATTAACCCCCTGATTACCATTTTCGGCTATCAGTTGGGCGGATTGTTGGGCGGCGCAGCGCTAACTGAGATTGTTATGAACTGGCCCGGAATTGGAAGCCTGATGCTTAGTGCTGTCCAAGGCAAGGACTATTACTTGGTTATGGGAAACCTGGTCATTGGAGCGATTATGTTGATTTTTGGCAACCTGATTGCAGATATTCTACTGGCTGTCAGTGATCCTCGGATCAGGTACGAATAAGGAGGACGATGGTAATGGCTAAAACGATGACAGAACCAAAGCAAAATGGTCATGAGCAGACTTATCAGGATGGCGGTGCCATTCGTTCTCCATGGAAGATGGCATGGCGGAAGCTGAGACGGCACAAATTAGCCATGATTGGCATGTGGGTCTTGATTGTGCTCCATCTCTTTGCCATTTTTGCGGATTTCTTTGCACCATACAGTGAGTTAACTACGGATCGTCGGCGTACGAACCACTCGCCAACCCGAGTGCACATTATTAGTCCTGAAGGTAAGCTGACTAGACCATTTATCTATGGCTACAAACGTGTGGATACTGTGAGGAACATCTACGAAGAGGATCACACACAAGTGTACCCGATTCGTTTCTTTGTTAGAGGCGACAAATACAGCTTCTTCGGTATCGAGTCTGACTTGCGATTGTTTGGCGTGGATGCACCGGCCAAAATCTATCTCGTCGGAGCAGACCGCTACGGTCGGGACATCTTCTCTCGTCTGGCCTACGGTGGGCGTCGTTCGCTTTTCATTGGAATCATTGGATTGGCTATCAGTATGTCCATAGGTCTTGTCTATGGAGGAACCTCAGGTTACTTCGGTGGATGGGTGGATAACCTCATGATGCGTATAGCGGAGGTGATCATTTCTATCCCGGGCTTCTACTTGCTCTTAGCGCTGAGTGCGGTCTTGCCGCCGGGCCTTGGATCCACAGAACGTTTTCTGATGATCACTGTGATCCTGGCCTTTATTAACTGGGCGGGCTTGGCTCGAGTAATCCGAGGCATGGTGCTGTCCATTTCACAACAAGATTTTGTGACGGCATCGGAAGCTGTCGGA
Organism: Bacillota bacterium; assembly: GCA_012837925.1. Classification (GTDB taxonomy): domain Bacteria; phylum Bacillota; class Limnochordia; order Darwinibacteriales; family Darwinibacteriaceae; genus UBA5420. The sequence continues at coordinate 23,100 of DUQE01000040.1, read as the reverse complement.
TGCTCCCAACCACGGATCATTATTCGGCACATTCTGCCTAACACCATGAGCTATGTAATCGTGAACGCGACTCTGGCGATTCCAGGCTTTATCCTTTCCGAAGCAGGACTTAGTCTGATCGGTGTGGGTATTCAACATCCAGACGCCAGTTGGGGTAATATGCTGTCGGAAGCGCTGAATCTTACGTCTCTAACTCGCTATCCGTGGCTTTTGGTTCCCGGTTTTGTGATTTTCATTACGGTTCTATCCTATAGTTTCTTTGGAGACGGTATTAGAGACGCTCTAGATCCTAGGGCTCGCACATGATGCTGGCGCTTAAGCTGAGGTTCGCGGTGCTCATCTCAAATTTCTGCCACGTTTAAGCAGGACAAAGGGCATTTTGGGCGAATTATCAGACATATGTTGTGTTGCGATTTCTAATACAAATCGTAGAAATCACGTCTCAGTTCGCATAACGGAGGCGGTGATATGACCAAAAAGGGAGGGAGGGTTCACCTAGCTAATTCTGTTTGTCAAAATTACTAAAGGGGGAATATCGAGATATGAAGAGACAGATTTTTGTATGGACGTTGCTTTTGGCACTGATCGTAAGTGCTGGGGTGGCGAGTGCTGTAGAATTACTGGACCCACGTATCTTGGACATTGAAGGCGAGTATGGCGGAGCAATCGGAAACTATGGCGGTACCATGACGATTGCCGGTGGCGCATCTGGTCCTAAGACATACAATCCACACCGTGCAGCAGAAACGTCCAGTACGGACGTTACTGACCGAATCTTCGAAGGTTTGGTTACCCTACACCGTGACACCGGTCTTGTATTGCCTAAGTTGGCACGTGATTATGAGATCAGCGAAGATGGTACGGAGATTATCTTCCATCTGCGTCGTGGCGTACAGTGGCATGATGGAACCGAGTTTACGGCCGATGACGTCATCTTCACCTTTGACGTAGTGTATGACGTCAACGTAGGCTCCAACTCCAGAAGTGGTCTGCTCATTGATGGTCAACCCATGGAGTACGAGAAGATTGACAAGTATACTGTAAAGTTCACCTTGCCTCGTCCGCATGCTCCAATCATGTTCAGTATCGGAACGCCAATCGTACCTGAGCATCTGTTGGGCGACGCATTCAGAGAAGGACGCTACCACGAAATGTGGGGTCTTGAAACTGACCTTTCCGAGATTGTCGGAACAGGCGCTTGGAAGGTGTCCTCCTATCGTATTGACCAAGAGCTGATTTTGGTTCGTAACGACAATTACTATGAGTTTGACACTGCTGGAAACCGTTTGCCATACCTGAACAGAGTTATCTTCAGATACTATGCTAGCACAGATACATCGACACTGGCCTTCTTTAATGGTGAGTTCGACTACATTGGTATCCCTGCTAACCAGTATCCTGAGTATCTAGACAGAGAACCATTAAGCCGTTGGAGCATTATCGAAGCTGGTCCTAACCCAGGAACAACATTTATCGTTATCAACCAAAACCCAACGACCCTACCTGAGCCAAAACTATCTTGGTTCACCGATGTCAAGTTCAGACAAGCGATTGCTCATGCAGTCGACAAGGAAACCATCCTTGACATGGCCATGAATGGTAAAGGCTACATTCAACACAGCCCGATTAACATGAGAAATGCCTTCTTCTTGAAGGATGACATCAAGACGTACCCATACGATCTTGACGAAGCTCACAGAAAGCTTGAAGCAGCTGGTTATCCACTAGGTGCAGACGGCGTTCGCCGTGACTCCCAGGGTAATCCTATTGAGTTTGATCTCATTACCAACCCTGGTGTGCCCATCCGTCAAATCTCTGGTGAACTCTTCCAAGAAGATATGGCTGCCCTTGGTATTAAAGTTAACTTCCAACTTATCGACTTTAACGTTGTCGTTGAGAAGCTGACGAGCACCTTTGAATGGGATGCTATCCTCATCGGTCTAACAGGAACTTTCGATCCTAATGGTGGCTCTAACACCTGGTTGTCCAGCGGAAACCTCCACATGTGGCATCCGCTTCAAGAGAGCCCTCATACCGAATGGGAAGCTCAAATTGACGAAATTTGGCGTGCCGCGCAACGCGCCATGGATCCAGAAGTGCGCCGCGAATACTACTACCAGTTCCAAGACATCGTTGCAGAGCAAGTGCCTTTGTTCTACACGGTAGCGGCTGAGAACATGGTTGCCGTACGCGACCATCTCCGCAACGCAACGCCTGACATGGTCGGCGGTTCTGTTGTAACAGCATGGAACTTCATCTGGATTGACAGATAGGAGAAACAATAGGCACCCCGAAATCGGGGTGCCTTTCCCTTTGTCCAAGATGCAAGTGGTAGGGCAAACAAAAAAGTCCCGTGTGTGCTATGCTAGTAGGATAGCTTCCACGAGGACTTTTCTTTAATTGAGTAAAGAGCGCTGGAACTGCTTTAAGGTGTGACTGACACTGCCATCGATGACCTTTCCGTCTACCTTGATGATCATGCCGCCTCCGATGGATGGGTCTACGTTCGTCTGAATGCGCACCGTCTTTCCCGTAAGCGTGTGCAGTTTCTGTTCAAGGTCGTTCAGCGTTTCCTCCGCTAACGGGATGGCCGAGACGACTTCGGCAATGGTTGTGTGCTGTGCATCAAGTACGAGGTGCTCAAAATGATGGGCAATGGACGGTAGCAGCCCTTCTCGAGATTTTTCTACAACGAGCAGGAGAAAATTCTCTGTAATGGGGGAGAGATTCATAAGTTTGATCAGTTCGCCTTTGCGTTCCTTTGATGTCTTGGGATGGTGAAACGTACCATTGATCTTTGGATCCGCTAGGACAGTGACAACCTTTTGAAACTCTTCACTAACACTGGATGGAGCATGGTCAGAGCCTGCAAGGGACGCAAACAGAGCTTCGGCATAACGTTTGGCAACTTGAGAATGTCTAGTCATACTCATTGCAGATGCTGTCCTTTACTTAGGGAGTCCAGTTGATTCATAGTGTCGCGAATCAGCTCGTGATGCTGTGCTTCGTCAAGAGAGTTCGTAATCACCTTAGACGCCAACAAGAGTGATAGTTCGGCAACCTGATCCTTTAGTTCTGCCCATGCTTTTGCCTTCTCGAGCTCCGTGACTTCATGGGCTCGCCGAATAATTGCTGCAGCTTCCTCGCGGGCTTCTTGCAGCATTTCGGCTTGAAGTGCTTCAGCCCGCTTGGTGGCTTCATCAAGAAACTGACGCGCCTGCTGTCGGCTGTCCTTTACTTGCTCCTCCAACTGTTGACGCAAGGCGATGGACGCAGCTTCATTCTCTTGTGCTCGCTTAATCTGCCCTTCGATTTCAGCAGTACGATTATCTAGAAAAGTGCGCACCGGTTTATAGAGTAGCCGGTAGAGTAGAAGGACAAGCAGAATAAAGTTGACGGTCTGGGCGAGAAATATGTTTTGGTTAATCAAGAGTCGTCACCCTTTACAACAAAAATACAGTCTGGTGGGGTGCCCTGGGTGAGCACCCTTCAGACTTATAGTAGCTCTAAGAAACGTGCAACAAGTGGCTGCAAAACAGTGAAGATGAGGAGTAGTACCACGGCTAACGAGTAGATGGCACCGGATTCCGATACCGCTTGACCTACAAGCATCGTCGTTCTAATCGAACCTTCCATTTCAGGTTGACGGGCCATAGCCTCTACAGCCTTGCCTGCTACAAATCCTTCGCCAATACCCACGAGTCCTCCAGAGACTAACGCGATACCAGAACCAATGGCGATTGCGGCAACCATAATAGCGATTTCCAACATGACTTTATCCCTCCCTTCACAACGTTGCTGCACATTTTAAGTCAGCTTGTTTTGAATGTAAATTGATGCTAACAATGTGAACACTGCGGTCTGGATAATTCCCATAATGATGCCAAACCATGCCATCAGAGGAACCGGAAGGACGTAGGGCGCCATCATGTAGAGTATACCCAAGAGAATTCCGCCACCAAAGATATTACCATAGAGACGGAAAGAGTGTGATACGAACTCGGATACCTCTCCTGCGAGGTTCAGTGGAAGCATGAGAAACGTCGGTTCGATGAATCCCTTGAGCCATTTTCCAAAACCTTTTTTTGCAATGCCTGCTATGTGTCCAAGAACGTAAATCATGAGGGACAAAGTCAGTGTTGTAGTGAGGTCTTCCGTTGGGGAGTAGGCTCCTGGAATGACCCCAATCATGTTGGCCACACCGACATACAACGCAGTCATGAGAATGAGAGGCACAAAAATCTTTCGTGCGGGTCCCACGTCATGAGCAATAAGGGTTTCAACCCACTCGATGCCAACCTCAAGAAAGTGTTGAACTCCCTTGGGGGTTTTTTGCAGATTACGAGTTAAGATGAAGCTACCTATGGCGAGGAAGGCCATGATGACCCAGGTCCAAAAGACAGGTTGGTATACCGGAAATGAGCCGATATGAAATAGAATACTAGGTTCCACGTTTTATCCTCCCACTAAGCATGTGATAGTAAATGGCCAGCCGAGGCACTAAGAGGCCGGCAAAGGTAGCCATGAAGCTTAAAGACGGATTGAGTAATCCTACAATGAGCGCGAGCGAGTACAAAATGTAGCGTTTGAGAAAGCTCTTGAAACTGTAGCGGTAAGCGCTCTTCTCATCAACTGGATTCTTGGCTGCGTTCTGAAGGAGCCTCGTCGCATCAATGATCATGAGGCGGAAAGTAAGGAAACTCATGAGTCCTCCCAAGAGAAGACCCAGAGCTACCGGAATCTTCCAAAACAGGGCACAGGAACTTAAGACTAGGGTAAGTATAAGGGTTGTACGCAAAATATGGTTCTCATCAAACATGCTACTTCGGCTCCGAATCTTTTGGCAATGTGTGAAGGATTAACTTTATCGCCGACCAGACGGCTGCGACTCCTCCAAGTAACACAGACACGAGTGTAAAAACAGCACCAGTGCCAAGCCAACGATCTAAGTATACCCCTAGAATGGTAAAAAAGGAAACACAAACTAAAAGAGTTAGGCCTACTTGCGTAACCAAAACAAGGTATTTCAGACTATCCTTCATTTTTACTCCTCTTCTAAGGTCGAGCCACCCATACATCATGTTCCACACGGAGAATTGATTTCCTTCTCCCAAAAGGCTATTTCGTGGTTCCCATAAGAATGATATACTAGTCATAGACTTGAACAAAATACGTTTTTAGGAGTACGTGCAGAATGAAAATTGGTGTCGTATCCCTTGGATGCGCGAAGAACTTAGTAGACACAGAAATCGTCCTTGGTTTTTTGTCTGATCGACAACACGAGATCGTCAACGATGCGAGGCAGGCAGAGATCATTATAGTGAACACCTGCGGTTTCATCGAAGATGCTAAAGAGGAATCCATTAACACTATACTAGAAATGGCCGCTTTGAAAGAGAACGGCCGGTGCAAAGGCTTGGTTGTGATGGGGTGCCTATCCCAGCGGTACACTGAGGAGTTGTGGGCGGAGATCCCCGAGATTGATGCGCTGGTCGGTACGAACGAACTCGATCTGGTGTCCGAGATTGTAGAACAAGTGGCATCGGGTGAACGCGTTCTCAAGAAGACCGACGCGTTTTTTGATTACAATCAAGCTTATCCTCGCATGTCGACTACGGGGTCGCACTTTGCCTACCTGAAAGTTGCCGAAGGCTGCAATCACAGTTGTGCCTTTTGTGTAATTCCAGCCATTCGGGGTAAGAGGCGCAGCCGTACTCTTGAGTCTGTATTAGCCGAGGCTCAGCGGCTCAAAGAGCAGGGCGTGCGTGAACTAGCCGTTGTTGCTCAGGATACCACGGCCTATGGACGCGACGTGGGGACAAGTATAGTAGAGCTGTTAAGCCGACTTGCAGATCTTGGGTTTCCCTGGATTCGCCTACTGTACACGTATCCCACGAGCATTACCGATGAGCTGCTCGAACTGCTCAGCGAACGAACCAACTTGGTGAAGTATGTTGACCTACCTTTGCAGCATGTATCCGGGAATGTACTGCGAAACATGAGGCGACCAGGCGATTACGAGTCTACTAGAGAGCTTATCAAGAGAATTCGCACAAAGATTCCTGGTGTTACTATACGTAGCTCTTTCATCGTTGGTTTTCCTGGTGAAACAGAAGAGGACTTTCAGCAGTTAATAACCTTCCTAGAAACGGAACGCCTTAACCATGTGGGGATCTTTAAGTATTCTAGGGAAGAGAACTCTACTGCATACGACCTTCCGAACCAAATTGACGATGATACCAAGGAGGCACGGTATAGGAAAGCTATGCGCGTCCAACAGCGAATTTCCGAGGATTTGAACCAGGAACTCGTTGGAAAAAGGTTGCAGGTCTTAATGGAATATCCTTCGGAAGAGTCGGAACTGGTTATGATTGGACGACACCAAGGTCAAGCTCCCGATGTTGACGGAGTCGTCTATGTGGGACGAGGCACCCTGGAGCCCGGTGATATAGTAACAGTGAACATCACAGAAGCTCATGCCTACGATTTAGTTGGAGAGGAGATAGACGAAGGTGAACTTGCCTAATCTGATTACCATGTCACGCATCGTGCTCGTCCCCGTGTTCATGTATCTTTGCCTCGCATATCCCCCTGGTTTGAATGTTCCTGCGACTCTAGTTTTTTTGCTGGCGTCCTTAACCGATGGGTTGGACGGATACTTGGCGCGCAGTCGCAAGCAAGTAACCAGGTTTGGTCAACTGATTGATCCGATTGCAGACAAACTCTTGGTAACGGCCGCACTTCTGGCCTTGGTCGAGCTCGGCAAGGTGAGTGCATGGGCCGCACTAATCATTTTAGCAAGGGAGTTCTCAGTCTCTGGGCTCCGCATGTTGGCTGCGGCTGATGGCAGGGTTATTGCAGCGTCAAAGCTGGGTAAGTTGAAGACAACCACCCAGATTGTGGCAATTACAGGCTTTCTCCTGGGTATAAGCTGGGCTCCTGTGTTGATGTGGGTTGCAGTCATCATGACGATCCTCTCAGGTGTAGATTACTTCCGTAACGCCCAAGATATACTAAAAAGCTCAATGGAATAGTGTGTTATAATAATCTGTGTCAGTCTATTGTACTGACCTTTTTATTGCACAAACACAAACAAACGTTAGTAAGGAGGGAGCTCATGCGGTTTCGAGGATTTCGTGTTCAAGTAGCTCTCCTAGTCTTTGTGATGGTTTTTGTTGTTGGACTGGGAGTGCGATACTTGCATCAGCAAACTCAAGTCATCCAACCGTTAACACAGCAGTTGCAGGAGGTTCCGGGAGTACGGCGTGTTGAAAGCAAGAGGGGAATGTTTGGAACAGGAGCGCGAACGGCGGTGGAGTTAGAAGTAGAGCAGGGAGCTTCTTTAACCACAGTCTTTCAAAGGGTGCACCACATTCTCTCAGCAGCTACGGGCGAATACACTGTAACTGTGCATGACGCGCCCAGTGCCGCGATGCTTGCCCTCTTCCAACAGATTCAAGTCGCCGTGGAAGAAGCAGTGATAACGGGTGAGTTTACGGCACTAGAGGCTAGAGTAAGGCGAGTTGCTGAACAGGCCGGTGTCGGTTGGGAGTTAGGTTTGGACAGAGATTTTATCTATCTTTCTTTGACGGAGGACTTTCATTCTCTACGAAGAGTCATTGCCCGAGACAGTAACCAGGGCAAAGTTGTAGTGAATGCAGGGGGAGGTGTTGGCAGTTGGACAAGTGGATAAAGGAAGTGGGGATTGGTGCAGGTTTGGCATTGGTACTCCTAGCTCTTGTTTCTGGTGTGGATTTCTCGGTATTTTTGCTTCCTCTGAGCCTAGCCGGTCTCGGATTTCTTGTGATTAGCGGACGTACTGGATCATTATCTAAATTTCCTGTCAACTCTATTGGGAGTGGAGAAGACAGCACAATACCTGCAATCACATTTAATGATATCGGAGGTCAAGACATGGCGAAACGAGAGTTTCTCGAGGCCTTGTCTTTCTTGAAGGAAAGTGTAAAAACTAGTAAGCTGGGGATACGTCCACTAAAGGGTGTGCTTCTTACCGGCCCTCCAGGGACAGGCAAAACACTTATGGCCAAGGCGGCTGCCAATTATACCAATTCTGTCTTTTTAGCCGCTTCGGGCTCGCAGTTTGTACAAATGTATGCAGGAGTAGGCGCCAATAGGGTTCGTCAGATATTCAAACAAGCACGTACAACTGCGGAGCGGGAGAAAAAGTCTAGTGCTATCATCTTCATCGACGAAATTGACGTACTAGGTGCGAAACGCGGGAAGAATGCAAGCCATATGGAGTACGATCAAACGCTCAATGAGCTCCTTACGCAGATCGATGGAATTCGCAGCGAACACCCTGTACAGGTGTTGGTTGTAGGAGCCACCAACCGCAGCGATCTTCTCGATCCTGCCTTGCTTAGACCAGGCCGCTTTGATCGTGTCGTCCAAGTAGACTTACCTGACAAGAGTGGTCGTTTACACATCTTGAAGATTCATGCGGCGAACAAGCCTCTATCAGCGGATGTTGATCTAGAAGCAATTGCGTCCGAAACAACGGGCTTTTCTGGCGCACATCTTGAGAGTCTGCTAAACGAAGCGGCAATCAGTGCTTTACGAGACGGCCGAGATCTTATTAACTCCCATGATCTGAGTGAGGCCATCGCAAAGGTCATGTTGGGAGAAAAGACAAACCGGTCTTTGCAGCGGGAGGAACGGGAGCGCGTAGCCTACCATGAGGTGGGACATGCGATCTTGAGTGAGACTGTGCGGCCAAGTTCGGTAGCGTCGATTACGATTGCATCTCGCAATCAGGCGTTGGGCTATATTCGTCAGAATCCACAGCATGACCAGTACTTGTACACCAAGGATCAACTACTCGACGCTATTAAGGTCTGTGTTGCCGGTGCGATTAGTGAAGAACTGATCTTTGGGCAACGCTCAACGGGTGCAACAGGCGACATTGAACAGGCAACTAACTTGGCAAAGCGCATGGTCTTTGCTGGTCTTTCGCCCTTGGGCATCGTGAGTACTGAGTTGCCATCTGACATTTTGCATAAGGCCATCGTGCAGATCATTGCCGAAGAGGAGAAAAAGGTCGAGGAGTTCTTGCGCGGGAAAATTGACGTAGTTCGAGAAATTGCTACGCATCTCTTGAAGGAAGAAACGATGACGGGGGAGGAACTTCGTACTCTTTTGGAGAGCAGAGAGTATTCTTTGTTGTGAGAGGAAGCCCAACCTGTTATAATTAGGAATGATAAATCAGCGGATGAGAATACGGGCTAACAAAGCGGTGATTCCTGCGGCCATGATGGGACCAACGGAAACACCGCCAAAGAAGGCCACGCTGACCACGACTCCGATTAGGATTCCGGGGATTATGGATGGCTCTACTGCGATTAGGTCAAGCCCTTGGCTATTGAGATAAGCTCCAAGAATGCCACCCATAACGGCCAACACACCGATGGGGCTGAACAAGGACGAAGCGAGATTCTTCATCGTTAACTGACCGTTAGCGAAGGGTACTAACAGTGCGATGGTAAGAAACAGGACACCGGCCTCTAATCCGCGGCTTTGAATCAGGGGGAAGAACCGGTCCAAGCGCATCAAGTCAACAAAAAAGACGATGGCTGCGGCCGCTCCCAGAAGGTTGTTCTTGGTGATGAGTCCGATAAGAAACACGATCAGCAAGGGCAAGACTGTGGCCATTTTCATCCCTCCTTGATTATCCTATTCCTAAATCTCCATGATATGAAGGAGGAAGAGGCGATTAATTCCGAACCCATCCTTAGACAGATACAAGGTAATGAAGTCTTGATGGCAGCAATCCTAGCCTGGGCTATTGCGCAGTTTCTTAAAATCATCTCTTGGGCTTTTGTGTCGAGGGAACTGAACTTTAAGAGACTCGTTGAACCGGGCGGTATGCCGAGCTCCCATAGTGCGTTTGTCACCTCCCTTTGTACGGGAATAGGCATGCGTGAAGGTTTTGATTCGACCATGTTCGCGTTGGCCGCGGTCTTTGCAGTGATCGTTATGTACGATGCCTCTGGAGTGCGGAGGGCTGCTGGAAAACAGGCTCGAGTACTTAACAGCATGATTGAAGATTTGAACCGCAAAGAACTGCATCCCGAACGATTACGTGAGTTGTTGGGACATACTCCCTTCGAAGTTGTTGTCGGTGCAACTTTGGGGATCTTGATTGCCCTTTGGCGCATGTAAATGAAGGCACAGGAGGATTCCTGTGCCTTTTGCTAGCCCTATGGGCTCCACGTCTGGGGATCGGAGTAGTACCCTACGAGGCCTCCGGTGCTTACTGCAGCTACAATGTACGTGATTTCCGAAGGAGCGTCCGATTCGAACACGTGAAGGAACGAAGGCTCTTCCGTGGCAATGGTGTTCAACAGTTGGAAGCGGTTTAGCCTGCTGGTTTGCGCTAGGACAAAGTACCCCGTGACTTCATCGTGTGGGATGGGATCCCACGAAAGCAACACTCCATGAGGCATATCTGTCAGCTCAACATTCTCTGGGCCAGGTAGTAAAACCTCGACACGTCCTGTTATATGCAGTGCCTCGGTGACCGGACTCCACTCAATAAAGAGCTCTTCCTTTTCGGAGACGTGTACAACTTCCCAGATCCCAGAGCCCAATCGATCGCCTACGCGAAAAGACTCTGTATAAAGCTCGACCTTGAACTCGTAGCTCCCAGGAGTGAGTTCGATCGTTTTTTTGAGGGGAGTCGTTGAATCGGAACGAGTTACTTCGTAAATTTCGTCATTAAAGTGGATTCGTGCCCTCATGGCTTCATGTTTGAAAACATAGTTGTCTACGTTAATGGTCACATGTACCTTGCTGTCTGCGGGGCGCAGGACGAGTTCCATGAACTGCGGTCCGGCCAGCGTTATCTGCGTCTTCTGGGGTTTGCTTTGGAACAGGACCATGCCCTCATCGTCCACAAGGAGAACAATCACCGTCCACTCACCTACAGGCACCTCAAATGCTGCCGTAAAACTATTGTTAGTTACTGGAACCTTCTCTTCAATCGAGTGCTTGCCGCGACTGATGATGACGTGTGCTTCTGAGGCGTCGGGCATCCCGGATGCTTCTAACGCGCCCAAGACGGTTAACGGTGTTTTGGCTGTGAGGGGTGAATGGGGCGTACAAGCGGTGGCGCAAATGAGCAAGAGGAGCATGACCAACGAACCAATGTGACGGGTAGTCTTTCCGTACATATCGAACCTCCTTGTTTCCCTGGGCCTCTTAACTATACCACAAAAACCAGCAAAGAAAACTGGTTAAAATGAAAATTCTGAAAAAAGGAGTGAATGACTTGCGTGCAGAGTTGATAATGGTCGGGACAGAACTGCTATTGGGCGAGATTGTGGACACAAACGCCACGTTTTTGGCGCGAAATCTGGCCGACTTAGGCATTGATGTTTTTTTTAAATCCACCGTGGGCGACAACCGGGAGAGAGTTGGCGGAGTGTTAACCGAAGCGCTCAAACGTAGTGACGTCGTGATTATGAGTGGAGGCCTGGGGCCTACCGATGATGACTTGACCCGTGAGGTTGTAAGCGAAGTAATGGATGCGCCTCTGGTGGAAGATCAAGAGGTCCTACGAGATCTTGAAGAGTGGTTTGCTGAGCGTTACGGTAATGCGGATATGCCCAGACACAACCGTAAGCAGGCGCTCTTTCCGTCCGGAAGCCGAGTCATTTCAAATCCTGTAGGAACCGCCCCCGGGTTTTGGGTAGAAAGGGAAGGCAAAGTTGTTGTAGCCTTGCCCGGTGTTTCGCAGGAACTTAAAGCGATGTTTTCCGAAAGCGTGTTACCGGCGCTAATGCAGAAAGGCACAGGGGAGATGTTGGTAACCAGGAATCTGCATTTCGCGGGAATCGGTGAATCGAACCTCGAGGAAATCTTAGAGGATCTCTTAAGGGAGCAGAGTAATCCGACCCTGGCACTCTATGCTTCAGGGGGTACCGTGCGAGTTCGAATGGCCGTCAAGGCAGAGACGCGGGAAGCTGGTCTAGCACTGATGGCTCCGGTGGAAACCGAGATTCGGCGGCGTACGAAGGAGTACTTGTATGGAGTCGATGGGCAGAGCCTTGAACAGGTGGTAGCGGAGATCCTGCTACAGAAGAAACTCACCTTGGCCTTGGCAGAGTCTTGTACGGGTGGCCTGATTGGTCACCGGTTGACGAACGTTTCAGGTAGTTCTGGGTTCTTGGACCGAGGCTATGTAGTCTACAGTAACCAGGCGAAAATGGACGAACTAGGTGTCAAACAGTCAACCTTGGAGGAGTTTGGCGCCGTTAGTGAGCAGACGGCACGAGAAATGGCAGAAGGAGCGCGCCGGGCAGCCAAGACCGATTTAGGACTGGCAGTAACAGGAATTGCTGGCCCCACAGGAGGAACGGATAGCAAGCCCGTTGGGCTAGTATACATTAGTTTGGCGTCGAATGGTGATACTATTGTTCAGCGACATTTATGGAAAGGTACGCGGGAACAGATTAAGAACAGGGCTGCACTCATGGCATTGCGCCTATTGTGGCAAGCGAACGAGTGACCCAGTGTCACCGGGAGGCGGAAGCGCATGCGACAAATCACCAGGGACCGGCGGAGGCACTTACCGGTCCTTTTTCTTATCTTGGGGCTCATTCTTTTCGTTAACCTTTTTTCTGGCACAGACTATCAGTTGCTGTCGATTGTAGTAAACATCAAGGCAGGTCTTGGATACCCTGCCCAGACCAACATCGTCCTTCCACCCATTGGACGGGTCATGGTTCCCACTCATTGGTTGCCTGTACGCCTCAACGTTGAACTGAAGAGCGTTGACTTGTCCTCATTGAAGGGGATTGTGTTCGCACCATCCTTGGACACAGAAGCAGTCGTTGATGCCATGCGAGAGGGTGCACTACGCATTCTGGTTCTCTTTGCGCTCAAGGTGGTTAGTCTGGGCACTGCAGGCTCCGTCTTTTTTCTCTATCTATGGGGGGAGCGGCGGCCAAAAAAGCTTGTACGGGCAGGTGCCAGCGCTGCCGGGATAGTTCTGCTTCTCGTCTTAGTCGTTCTTTACACGTATGACGTTTCAGGATTTGAACGTCTGGAATATGAGGGAATGATTGAGGCTGCACCATGGGTCTTGAACTTGGTTTGGGATGCCCTTGGTCAAGTAGAAGAGTTAGGTGAAAGAGTGCAAGTGTTGGCCAGGAATCTATATTCTCTTCTCGAAGAGTTAGAGACACTAGGTCCCCTTGGCCTCGTACAGGCCGATGTGTTAGTCTTACATGTGTCAGACATCCATAACAATCCTGTTGCCTATAGGTTTGCCAAACAAGTTGCAGACAGTTTTCCTGTAGACTTCATTATGGATACTGGTGACCTGACGGACTGGGGAACATCGCTGGAAGTGGAGATTGCAGGTCGCATTGCAGACCTAAAACTTCCGTATTTGTTTGTGTCGGGTAATCATGACTCTCCAGAAGTGATGAGCAAACTGGCTACAATAGGAAATGCAGTGCTAATTTCGGGTGAGGAACAGACCATTAAGGGACTAAGGGTAGCTGGAACAGGTGACTTGGTGGCCAACACTTACCTGGCGACCCCTGCATCACTCTCGGAGCTACAGGCGTATGCAGATGAGATCAATAAGCGATGGTCTGAAGTAGAACACCGTCCCGACATCTTCATGGTTCATAATCATCGTGTGGCAGAAGCCCTTGAGCCTGGGCTCTTTCCTGTCGTTGCGTACGGGCACACGCATCTCTGGGGAGTACAGGAACGCGGACAAAGCGTGTACAGTAACGCGGGGACAACAGGTGCTGCGGGGATACGCGGTTTTCAGAGTCGAGAACCGTTACCATATAGTCTATCCTTATTGTATTTTGCCCTGGATCAGCGGGGGCATCTTCAACTTCAGGCCGTTGACGGAGTTCATGTTACGGGGTTCGGTACAAGTTTTTCTTTACATAGAACCTTTATCCAAAGCAGGAATAATGAGGGGGATGTAGAACTAGACCTTTGATGTCCAACATGAGTTGGTTAATTCTGCTTTCCGGGGGGAAACGCTGAGGGCTACACGAGATCTTCGAAAAGGGTCTTGTTTGGCAGGTTTCTCCCTTTTCTATGGTCAAAGGGCGAACATCTGTTTTAAATGAGAGGGGAGAACGAAAAAATATGGCGACTGAAAAGCAAAAGGCGTTGGATAGGGCTGTTCTGGATATTGAGAAGCAGTTCGGAAAAGGATCCATTATGCGACTGGGAGAGACGACATCGAAGAATGTTGCAGCCATTCCAACCGGTTCCTTGTCATTGGACGTAGCCCTAGGTGTAGGAGGACTTCCTCGAGGGCGAATCATCGAGATCTATGGTCCAGAATCATCTGGTAAGACTACATTGGCCTTGCACGTTATCGCTGAGGTTCAGAAGACGGGCGGGATCGCCGCCATCGTAGATGCCGAACACGCTCTCGATGCCGGGTACGCGAAGAAACTGGGTGTGGACACCGATAATCTCTTGATTTCACAACCTGATCATGGTGAACAGGCCTTAGAGATTGCTGAGCATTTAGTGCGCAGTGGAGCTGTGGAGGTTGTCGTTGTAGACTCTGTAGCTGCTCTGGTTCCAAGAGCGGAGATCGAGGGTGAGATGGGTGACTCGCATATGGGTCTGCAAGCCCGCCTGATGTCACAGGCTTTGCGTAAACTCACCAGTGCAATCGGAAAGTCGAACTGTACAGTCATCTTTACGAACCAGTTGCGCGAAAAAATCGGTATCATGTTTGGTAACCCTGAAACGACACCCGGCGGAAGAGCTCTTAAGTTCTATGCTTCGGTGCGTTTGGACATTCGGCGTATTGAGACGATTAAGCAAGGTAACGAAATGATTGGTAACCGAACCCGAGTTCGCGTGCTAAAGAATAAGGTGGCACCTCCTTTTAAAGAGGCTGAGTTTGATATCATCTATGGCTTAGGGATTTCACGTGTTGGCGACATCTTAGATCTCGCAACGGACGCTGAAATCATTAATAAGAGTGGCTCTTGGTATTCCTATGGGGACCTTCGCCTCGGTCAGGGACGGGAAAACGCCAAGGATTTCTTGCGTGACAATCCTGAGCTGGCTGATGAGATTGAAGCTAAGGTTCGGGTTGCAAAAGGCTTGGTGACAAATGAAGAAGCCAGAGAAGACGCAGCAACCACCGAAGAATGACGCCAAGGTTTACGCACTTCGATTACTTACGGTCAGAGACCGTAGCAAACAGGAGTTGCGAGAACGTCTCGAACAACGTTTTTCCGCGGAAGAAGCCGCCGAAGCGCTTCAGTACACAGAGGACTTAGGCTACGTTGACGATCAGCGCTTTGCTATGAATTATGTTCAGTATCGTAATCGGACGAGACCATCTGGCAACTATTTATTACGATTTGAGTTGCGGAGCAAAGGGGTCGGAGACCATTACATTGACCAGGCTCTCAATCCGCCAGATATGGAGTATGAACTGGCCTTAGCAGTAGCCAAACAGAGGATGGCCAGCCTTGAACGTCTTGAGCCCATAGTGCGCCTACGCAGGCTGTACGGGCTCTTGGAACGCAGGGGCTTTCCCTCGGGCTTGACGAGGAGAGTAGTTGGCGAACTGCTTGACAGAGATCTTGAAAACGAATACAATTAATACGGGTTGTTTACCTTAACCAGCCTTGGTTATTCGAAAACGAAATGAAAAAGTCTTGCTGAAAAGTGATCTCAAACACGAAAAAAAGCTGAGTTTCGGCTCGGCTTTCTTTTCTAAGGTTTTTGGAAAGGAGGAGGTGAATAGTATCGATTTTTTGTTTGCGTTAGTTAAATACGGATTGATTGCAGCCGTTGCAGTCGTTGCAGGATATTTGTTCCGCAAAAAATCTGCCGAAGCAACCATTCGGTCAGCAGAAGAAGAAGCTCGTCGGATCTTGCAGGATGCTGAGCGTGATGCAGAGACCAAGAAGCGTGAAGCGTTGGTTGAGGCACGAGAAGAGATCCACAAATCTCGAGCCGAGTTGGAGAAAGAGTCACGCGAACGTCGTGCTGAGTTAAACCAGTTGGAACGTCGCCTCTCGCAGAAGGAAGAAACACTGGATAAACGCAGTGAATCTCTCGAACGCAAGGAAGAAGCGCTCCAGCGCAAGAACCGAGAAGTAGAGCAACAACAGATTGAGGTAAATGAAATCCTCGAAAAGCAGCGATTGGAACTCGAACGACTCTCCCATCTCACCACAGAAGAAGCTAGAGAGCTAATTTTGAAGACGGTGGAAGATGAAGTCAAGCATGAAACTGCAATCATGATCCGAGAACTGGAGACTCAAGCACGGGAGACAGCTGAGAAGCAAGCCCGTGATATCATCTCCCTGGCGATCCAGCGTACAGCGGCCGATCACGTTGCTGAATCAACGGTTTCGGTTGTGCCGCTCCCCAATGATGACATGAAGGGGCGCATCATCGGTAGGGAAGGTAGAAATATTCGAGCACTGGAGACTCTAACGGGTATCGATTTGATTATCGATGACACACCTGAGGCAGTGATCCTTTCTGGGTTTGACCCAGTGCGCCGAGAAGTTGCTCGAATAGCTCTAGAGCGTCTGATTGTCGATGGTAGAATCCATCCAGCACGCATTGAAGAAATGGTAGAAAAAGCTCGCAAAGAAGTGGACGCAGTGATCAGAGACGCTGGTGAACAGGCTACTCTAGATACTGATGTACATGGGTTACATCCCGAGCTTGTCAAATTGTTGGGAAGACTACGTTTTCGAACTAGCTATGGTCAAAATGTGTTAAAACACTCTGTAGAAGTGGCTCATTTGGCTGGGATTATGGCTGCAGAGCTTGGCGTCGATGCCAGATTGGCTCGTCGAGCAGGACTGCTCCATGATATTGGAAAGGCCGTTGACCATGAAGTAGAAGGAACCCACATTGAGATTGGGATCGACCTTCTACGGCGGTATAAAGAGAATAACGACGTTATCCATGCGATGGCTTGTCATCACGGTGATTATGAAGCCGAAAGTGTGGAGGCAGTGTTAGTGACGGCTGCAGATTCCATATCGGCAGCTCGACCTGGAGCACGGCGGGAGACGTTGGAAAGCTACATCAAACGCCTGCAGAAACTGGAGGAGATCGCGTCGTCGTTTGACGGTGTCGAAAAATCCTACGCAATCCAAGCGGGACGAGAAGTGCGCATTATGGTAAAACCCGAACGGGTTAATGATGCGACGGCTGTGCAGTTGAGCCGTGATATCGTTAAGCGCATCGAATCGGAGCTGGAATATCCTGGTCAAATCAAGGTGACCGTGATCCGCGAAACTCGTGCCGTGGAGTATGCAAAATAAAACCAGGCTATTGCCTGGTTTTACTTTTCGCTATATAGGGAGGGAAGAGCATTGATGGAACGTGAAGGCAACCAAGTAGACTTGTTTGTGTCAATCCTAGTTCGTTTTCCACAAATTGGGACAATTCGCTACGATCCAGAGACAAGTGCATTACGCTTGGCCTTCTTGCTTAAGGCGACGGATCAAAGTTTCCAGATCTTTGCTCGTCGCGTCGAGTCGCATCTTGCTCTGTTCCATAGTCTTAGGCAGGAAGAAATTGCGGTGGCATCGTTGAAGAAAGGCGAGACTGGTGAGCTGACCACACTTGAAGTGATCAGGGATTTAGCGAGTCTATCGTTGAGCGAGCTCAATCTCATTGTACAACTTGTGCGTGATTACTACGGAGACGCGCTGGTTCAGGAAGGTCCCACCATGACTGAGGAAGACGAGCTTGAGCAAAATCTTCTCATTGAAAATTTGCTAATGTCCAGTGCTTGGCGACCGCTCGAACGACTAATGGGTTTTCGCGAAAATGGTCGGGTTCTAGTGTTTAGTGTTCCACTTGGGGTGAGCGAATCATGAATGTACTGATGCTTGGAGATATTTTTGGACGACCTGGACGCAAAATTGTGGCAGAGCACTTGCCGGGGCTTATCGAGACGTACCAACCAGGCCTAGTAGTGGCAAATGGCGAGAACGCAGCCGGTGGTTTTGGTTTAACCAAGAAGGTAGCTGATGAGCTGTTTGACTTGGGCATTCACGTCCTGACCAGTGGAAATCATATTTGGGACCAAAAAGAAATGTATACATATATTGATGAAGAGCCACGTATTCTTAGACCAGCGAACTATCCTCCTGGGGTACCAGGTTCTTCCATCTTCATTCACCGAAGGTGCGATACCGTAGTGGCTGTGTTGAACTTGATTGGGAGAGTTTTTATGGGTGATTATGACTGTCCCTTCCGAACCGCAGACATAATCCTGGAGAAGCTACCAGAGGATGTATCGCATGTCATTGTAGACTTTCATGGAGAAGCGACGTCCGAGAAAATTGCCTTGGCTCGTTACCTCGATGGAAGAATTAGTGCCCTCGTTGGCACGCATACCCATGTGGCCACGGCTGATGAACAGATTCTACCGAAAGGAACCGCCTACATCACTGACTTAGGGATGTGTGGTCCTATTGATGGGATTTTGGGAGTAGAGCCTGACACTGTGATCAACAAGTTTTTGACGCAACTGCCTAGTCGTTTTGGAGTAGCTAAAGGTCCGTCAAGTCTTGCTGGAGTGGTGATTGCTTTAGGCCCGAATGGTACTGCAGAGAATATTTTCCGTGTGAAAGTTGATTAAATCTTCATAAAAGGAGGATTTTCCCAGTAAACATCTAATACGTTACTAACGTCAAAACATACAGCAGTAGCGTTTTCAGTCAAAAGGAGGTCACCTAACATGGAAGTTTTGAAAGTATCGGCAAACTCTGTACCAAACAAGGTAGCCGGTGCACTGGCAGGGAAGGTGCGCGAAGAAGGAAGGGCTGAGGTCCAAGCCATCGGAGCCGGTGCGCTAAATCAGGCGGTTAAAGCAGTAGCCATAGCCAGAGGCTTCGTGGCCCCTAGCGGTGTCGATCTAGTGTGCATTCCTGCATTCACTGACGTTACCATCGATAGTGAAGAACGGACGGCGATCAAGCTAATCGTAGAACCCCGGTAAACGAAATGGCAATAATACAGCCTGCCCAAACGGCAGGCTTTGTTCATTTTATCGAAAGATAATGGAGGGTATGATCTGTGTACATTTTTGATTCCCATATCGATACTTTGTCACGCTTAATGGAAGTTGATCAAACGCTCACTGACAACCAGGGACATGTCGATCTCGCTAAACTACGCAAGAATGGAAAGGGAGCCCAGTTTTTCGCAGCCTTTGTATCCCCCACGTTCTACCATGGTAAAGCTCTGCACAACACGCTAGAAATGTTGGATCTCTTCTGGCAGTGGATGGAGGAGTATCCTGAATACTTAGCCTTTGCTGGTAGCGGCGCGGACATAGTTCAAATCTTGAATAGTGGCAAGATGGCCTGTCTATTGGCGATTGAAGGTGGAGAAGCGTTAGAAGGTAAGTTACCTAACTTGCGGATGTTCTACCGTCTGGGTGTCCGTCTCCTCACGCTGACATGGAATCATCGGAATGACCTAGCTAGTGGAGCATTGGAAGGAAACGAAGGTGGCGGTTTAAGCCTTTTTGGACAAGCGGTTGTAGATGAAATGAACAAGTTAGGAATGTTGGTCGATGTCTCTCACCTTAACGAGCCTGGATTCTGGGACGTGATACGTGTGAGCAAGTCGCCCGTTATCGCATCGCACTCTAACGCCCGGGCCCTTTGTGATCATCCCCGTAACTTGACCGATGAGCAAGTGCGAGCTGTGGCTGACAAGGGCGGGGTCATTGGTGTGAACTTCTGTCCTGCATTTTTGGCTAAGAATCGACGGGCAACTATCCATGAAGTAGTCCAGCAAATCGAGTATCTGGTGAAGGTGGGCGGGATCGAGTGCGTCGGAATAGGATCGGATTTTGATGGCATCAACCAGACGCCTCTAGGCTTAGAGCACTATGGTAAGACTGCTGAGATAGGGGCGATCCTCGGTGAGCGGGGATACAGTGAAAGTGATGTCGCCAAGATTATGGGTGGCAATTTACTGAGACTTTGCCAGACTGTATTAGACTAAATAAGGGGCCACGGGGATATGCTAAGCAAAAAAGGAGGCTACCCCGTGGGTTCTAACGTTGTAAAAGTCATTGAACTTGTAGGAGAGTCAGACCAGAGTTGGGAAGATGCGGTGCAGGTGGCTGTCAAAGAAGCGTCTAAGACAGTCAGGGGTATCACCGGAGTGGAGGTCATGAACTGGACCGGCCAGGTGAATCCTGAAGGCGAGATAACGGGCTATCGAGCAGATGTACAGATAGCTTTTCGAGTAGACAACTAAATTTCTCCATTACCGGAAACGGCTTAGGATAACTAGGCCGTTTTTTGGTTATACTGTTGCTAGCAACTTAGAAGTGGGGTGATTGATCTGGATTGGATGGGAGCTGTTGTGCGTTTCATCGTTTCCGCATTGGTCTTAATGCTGGTGGGTTTCTTACTACCCGGTTTTCGAACGTTAACGTTCTTCCATGCTCTATTTGCAGCTGTGGTCATTGCGGTACTTGGTTGGGTTGCTGAGAGTCTGCTTGGCAAGAACGTATCCCCGTACGGTCGAGGGGTGGTAGGATTCATAGTCTCGGCCATAACCATTTGGATAGCTCAGTTCATTGTCCCAGGCATGGAAGTATCGGTCATTGGAGCCTTGCTTGCAGCTTTCGTGATAGGTATCATTGACCTTTTTGTGCCAACGACTATACGGTAAGCGTGTGAAACAAGGACATTCGCCCCGCATAAGAGCACCGCTCTGTTTTGGGGCGGTTTTTTTTCAGGGAGTGATGGCATGAAAATGAACCTTGATGAGAAGCTGTCTCAGCTTGAGGCCAGACTTGGCTACGAGGTTACCTTCGACCTAGTCTTTCGAAAACTCAAGGTGGCTCATAAGCGCGCAGCCCTGGTGTTTCTGGACGGCTTTGTTAATGATGTGGCCACTATCCACATCATGCGTGCTCTACAGGCCATGCCACGCATAGGCATTACACAGGGCGCTCTTGATCAACTCCTGCAAGAGTACATCCCTTTTTTTGAGGTAAGTGTGGCCGATAGTCTCGATGCTGCCATAGACGAGCTCCTATCTGGCACAATGTTGCTGCTTATTGATGGGATCAAAGATATTGCGGTCCTGGATGTTCGCCAATACGTCACGAGGGGTTCAGAGGAACCAACACTTGAGAAGGTCACGCGCGGATCGCGTGACGGCTTTGTCGAGACAGCCCTGTTCAATGTAAACCTGATTCGCAGGCGTATCCGCGACCCAAATCTTCGTTTTGAAGCGCTCAAAGTCGGTCGCCGCTCAAAGACAGACGTCTTGGTAGGTTACATCAAGGACATTGCTGACCCTAGTCTGGTTCAGGAGGTAAAGAGTCGGATCGAAGCTATCGACAGAGATGCCATCCCCATGGGCGGTAAGAACCTAGAGGAGTACATTCTGGGAACAGTGTTTAATCCTTTGCCGGTTACTCGCTATACCGAACGACCTGACGTTGCAGCTGCGCATTTGCTCGAGGGGCACATCACCATCATCGTCGACACGACGCCCTTCGTGCTTCTGGTTCCAGCAACAGTATGGCATTTCACCCAGCACGCAGAAGAGTATTTCCAGACTCCACCGGTGGGAACATACTTGCGATGGGTGCGTAGCCTAGGAATCTTTGGTTCCTTATTTTTGTTGCCGCTCTGGTACCAATTGGCGGTGAGCGCTAACCTTCCTGAGTGGCTCGCCTTCATTGGTCCCAAAGAACCTGGACGTTTGGCCCTCTGGTTTCAGCTCCTACTACTTGAGTTTGGCCTAGACTTAATTCGCATGGCTCTGATTCACACTCCTGACTCACTAGCGACGTCTCTGGGTCTGGTGGGAGCTATTATCCTTGGTGATCTGGCTGTAAGTGTAGGATTGTTTACGGGAGAAGCAATCCTGTATACGGCGATTGTAGCCATCTGTGGCTTTGCCACACCGAGCATCGAATTTGGGAATGCGATACGTCTCTTTCGCTACTTGTTGTTCTTTGGAGCTGTGTTTTTCGGGTGGTGGGGGCTAGGTGGAGCGATTATCATCACTCTCTTGACATTTGGTCTGACAAAATCGTTCGGTATTCCCTACATGTGGCCCTTACTTCCCTTTGATGGCCCAGCCCTTTTGCGAGTCATTTTCCGATACCCGATTCCACAGGTAACCGTCAGGCCGCGTTTGACGAAACCTCAAGATATTCGTGCTCAGAAGCGAAACAAGGGAGGTCGTTAGTATTCGGCAGATTGGCATTCCGCGAGCGCTTTATTACTTTCATTATCATACCCTTTGGCGGCGTTTTTTCGAGGAGCTAGGATTTGAAGTTGTGGTTTCTCCACCCACGAATAAGCAAATCTTGGATGGGGGCCTCACCACATGTGTGGATGGGGCCTGTTTGGCGATTAAGAGTTATGTTGGGCACAGCCTTGCTCTGGTAGCGCAAGATGTAGACTACTTATTCGTTCCTCAGATCACGAGTGTGGCTCGTCAGGAGTATACATGCCCGTACTTCTTGGGGCTGCCTGACGTGTTGCGACAGTACGTCCCGCCATCAACACAGCTTCTGTCACCAGTTCTCGATGCACGGAAGAGAGAAACCGCCTTAGGAGAGAGTTTCGTACGCCTAGGGCTATCATTTGCGAGGCCTACCACGGTTCGTCGTGCCTGGAATCAAGCCCTAGAGCAGCAACGGGTTGAGGAAGAGTCAGCCCATCAAGTGTGCGCCGAGAAGCATAGGCTCCAGATCTTGATTTTGGGACCACGCTACCTGATCGATGATCCCTTCCTCAACGGTAATCTCTGTGAGAGACTTAGGTCGATGGGTGCTCAGGTCTACACCGCATCACAGGTACCCGAAGAGCGTTCGTGGTACTTGAATCGTTCTCTCGCAAAGCGGCTCTTTTGGTCAAGTGCCAGACGCTCGATGGGTGCTGTAGAATATTTCCTGGACAGACTTGACGGCGTGATCAGCCTGTCTCCTTTCGGTTGTGGTGCTGAGTCCTTGGTCGGCGTTCTAATCGCTCGGCGCGCGCGGGAACGGAGTGTTCCCATGATGGCCCTAAACATCGATGAGCATTCCAGTGAAGTAGGTATGGTAACACGATT
>DUQE01000001.1 GCA_012837925.1 Bacillota bacterium | reverse complement strand
GGCAGACGAGATTCGCGAGATTCAAAATCACAGTCAACACATCATCGCTCATGCTCAGTGATGAGCCAGACGGATCGGCATCCTCGAAAAACTAGGCCACGTCTCCTGACGCATCGTTGTTTACTATTGCATTGGGATCCGCTACTCGTCGAACAGAAAACATGAAAAAGCGACGCCCAAAATGGCCGTTTTAAGCGGACTTTTTTTGTTCCGAGGGTAAATGTATACCCAAAATATGGGCAGCACACTCCTTAGTTTCGTTCTCCCAAGAAAAAAGACCGGCTCGCGGTCTCTTGTCGTTTACGGTTCATGTTCCTTGTTTAATCCGGTAATCCTCCGGCCAACTGCAACGGCTGGTATGTTTGCTTAACCATGACTGTCAAAACCTGTCCGGGAAAGATCTCCGCAGATTCTAATTGGTTAAGATCCCTCATGGCGCCAACAACGTCTCTTGGATCTTGGTCAGGCACTTGGGTTCTAGCGATCGACCACAAGGTGTCACCAGGCTGAACCACGACTTCTGTATAGGCGTATGTCTCTTTGGTTATGGATATAGGTTCTCTTGTGTATGCAAGTTTTCCAGCGATAGTGATGACACTAATGACCAATATAACGAGCATTCCAATGGCGGAAACTGTGTTAATGAAGTCGTGAATCCTGTTTTTCATGATCCATACCTCCTAAGAACAATTGTTCTGTTTGTTGCCTGACTTCACTGTACAACAGAACACATGTTTTGTCAAGCGTCTTTCGAACAATTGTTTGACCTTTCTTTGTCATTTGTGCTATAATCAAATTAACATAGTACATGTCAGCCCTGGGAGGTTATCATATGAGTAAGATGTCGGAGCGACGCCGAAAGATCTTGGAGTACATAAAAGATGAGGTCGACGCAAGAGGGTATCCCCCATCGGTTCGCGAGATAGGGGAGGCCGTAGGTCTTAAGAGCAGCTCAACTGTGCATGGACATCTGCTTAAACTCGAAGAACTAGGTTACATTCGGCGCGATCCCTCCAAACCACGTGCCATTGAAGTCTTAGATGATGAAAATGCTCCAAGGGTCAGAGCATTTGATGTGCCAGTTCTCGGTCGTGTGACAGCTGGGGCTCCTATCCTGGCCGTTGAGAACATTGAAGAGTACTTCCCCATTCCAAGAGATTTTGTGGATCACGAAGATGTCTTCATATTGCGCATTAAGGGAGACAGTATGATCGAAGCGGGCATCTTCGATGGCGACTATGTCTTGGTGAGCCAGCAAAAATCTGCAGCAAATGGCGAGATTATAGTGGCTTTACTTGATGGCGAAGAGGCTACGGTCAAACGCTTTTTTCATGAAGGCAACCGAATTCGACTTCAGCCGGAGAACTCCACTATGGAGCCAATCTACTCGAACGATGTGGCTGTTCTCGGAAAGGTCATTGGGGTCTTTCGGAAGATTCACTAAGGTCAACAAAAAAAAGGCGAGCAATCAGTGCTCGTCTTTTTCTTCGTATTCTTTATGTGTAATAAGTCTACCATTTTGAACGGTGGAACCCACCACATTGTATCTGCTATCCAAATCGATTGTGGCTTCAATCCGCTGGTAACACCGGGAGCCGACTATTGTTTTTGTGACAAAATGCTGTCCTGGACCCAAGTCTGCATCGGGACCCTCCCGTCTCTGCACTTCGCTCGTTGTCCTCAGCCTGACAGCGATTTTTTCGCCACATCTATCGCACTGAACATAAAACCACAGCCCGCTAGGTCCGTCAAGCTTTGTATACCCCTGTGTTCCCTTGGTCTGGTTCTTCCTACGCAAAAATGAGACCAAAAGGTTCGGCAAGAGTCTCTCCAGAAAGCCCATCATATCGCCTCCAACTGTGCTTAACCTCTTCCCTACTAGTTTTGGCACTGTTAGAGCTTTCTCCTGCTATACACAGAAAAATGCCTCAAGGAGTATTTGCATTGCGGTCAGGACCGATTGGGATATAGACATAACTGATGTTCCCATCAACCTCCACTTCATAATAATCGCACATCTGATCATCTTTTGGCAGCGAGCCAATGTAACGCGCCGCACCGGCAAATTTCAGTTGATCGTTCACCATCGGGTCCTCCCTTCGTTCTCTCTCTGTATATAGTATCGGTCTGGCGCTGATTTGTTATGCAAAAAAGGTGGGGATGTCCCCACCTCCTACTTTATTCCTTGATAATCTTTCGCTGCAAATCTGGTATTATTTCATGAAACGTTGTGTCGAACTTCAGTGGCGTAATGGAGATGTAACCTTGATCCACCGCTACCATGTCCACATCCAACTCATCTGAATCGAGCGGAACAGGTTCTCCACCCATCCAAAAATAGTCGTTCCCTCGAGGATCTTCCCTGCGTTGCATGACTCCAGTATAATTGCGAACACCAAGTCTGGTAATGCGCATGCCCTTGATCTCATCGAATGGCAAGGCGGGAATGTTGATATTCAGAACTCCGTCACGCGGAATCAGATCGCAATTCACAAGAAATCCTGGCTCTTCAAAGAGTAGCGTGCGCACTACTGTGGACGCTGTTGGGAAAAACTCTGCGGACCCACACAAGGAAAAGGCCAAACTAGGCACTCCCTGGAGTACACCCTCCAAGGCAGCCGCTACAGTCCCAGAGTATAAGACGTCCCAGCCGAGATTTGCTCCTAAATTGATTCCTGACAGCAGACAATCCGGTTTGAATCCAAGCCCAAGCAAACCCATCTTGACACAATCAGCTGGTGTTCCATTCAGCATGTACCCGCCTTCGACCTTCGTCAAGCGCAGTGGTTCATTGACAGTAATCGCCTGGCTCATGCCGCTGCGTTCTTGGTGCGGAGCAATTACTTTTATCTCTCCCCGACCCATCACGCTTTCCTTGAGAGCCGCCAAACCTGGGGCAAACACGCCATCATCATTGACCAAAAACAACTTTTTCATTACTTCGCTCCTACTTGTAACTAGCTCGTTTCACACCAGGAGTTGATACGAGATCTTCAATAATCTTAACTCGACTGTACTTCTGCGAAATCTCTACCTCTAAGTCCAGTTTCGCTTCTCCAGTGTCATCCGAGGACAGTTCCACATTGAATACATCGACGTCGTACTTGGCCAATACCGCAAACACTCTGGCTAATTGACCGGGTGTGTCCTGAATCAAGAGCGTCATGATCTCGTGCTTTGTGCTGAGGTAGTTCCATTCCAGTTGATTGAGGACCACCAAAGTGAGTACAACCAAGAACGTCGCCAGAATTGCGGCAAAATAAAACCCTGAACCAACGGCAAGCCCAATACCTGCCACCGTCCAAAGGCTAGCAGCTGTCGTTAAGCCGCGAACGTTTGCGCCCTCACGCATAATTGTTCCTGCACCGAGGAAACCAATCCCACTTACGACTTGCGCCGCGATACGTCCTGGATCATAGCCTCCAGGAGCAGCACTGGCAAAAGCATAGGCTGACATGATCATAATCAGTGCTGAGCCCACGCTGACTAGAATATGGGTTCGGAAACCGGCAGGTCGTCCCATACTCTCTCTTTCTAAGCCGATTAGGCCACCAAGGACCAAGGCAATGATAAGTCTAACTGCAATCTCAAAATTGGTTATATGCAAAAAGTTCTCCCCCGATGCGGTGATTTTAGAATGCTATTCGCTATTGAAGAGACGAATCCTTTCGAAAAAGCTCGTAGCCAGGGAAATACATACCGGAAAACTTAGGAAAACGCCAAACCCATCTCCTGCAAGGCGTATCGTAACCCAATTTCAACATGTTGCCTGGACATGCCCCCTTGAAGATATCCAATGTACGGTTCACGTAGTGGGGCATCTGCACTAAGCTCAATAGACGATCCCTGGATAAATGTTCCTCCAGCCATGACCACTTCGTCTACATAACCAGGCATGAGGCTAGGTACCGGTAGAT
>DUQE01000039.1 GCA_012837925.1 Bacillota bacterium | reverse complement strand
TGCAGAGTACTCGCAGCGGGTTCTGAACATGCCGTGGTACTACAAAGCTGCCCGTCCAGTCTTTCGCGTGGGATCTGCAATAGTACCACTGCCCAAGATCCCCAAACTAGGTGACGATATCAGAGTCAGGCAACTGCATGATCTGATTCTTGACAAGCCGGAGGATCTATCCTTTATTTAGGAACGTGCTCGCTTGGAGGCTGTGCAGAACCACATTGACTACCTTGTGATATGTATGAACGAACGAGATCCCGGTTATGAACTAATCTCCCGGAAGGCGTGGGTAAAACTTAAATATATACTCATCTTTGTCCCCATGACAGAACTAGAAACTCCACGGGAACCCACGTACTTTGACGTTACGTTTCTTTGATTCTTGAGGGGTGAACAGATGAGACTATTGAAGGAGTTTTATCGCAACGAAGGCCTTAACATAGGAGGCAAGACCATTAGTCGGGAAGCAGCCAGGGCGATTATTCGTCAAGCCAATCAAGTACTCATGGTGTATTCGCCTGTTAACAAAGACTACAAGTTTCCCGGAGGCGGCATTAAGGAGCGCGAGAGTCATGAGGAGGCCCTGGTAAGAGAGATCAAAGAAGAGTGTGGAGTCATGCTAACCGAGGTCGAAGATAGCTTTGGGTTCGTGGTAGAATATGCAAAAGCACGAGAAGAAATCTACGATGTATATAGACAAATCTCGTACTATTACCTATGCCGGGTCAATCCTCGTTTTCTGGGTCAAAACTTGGATGACTACGAACAGAAACTGGGCTTTCGTCCAGAGTGGGTGAACATTGATGTGGCTCTCCGGAAGAACCAGGCCGTCCTAAGCGGCAAATTTGGTTCAATACCCAGGTGGACTAGGCGCGATACCTATGTGCTAGAAGTACTGTCCAATCGGAAGACGGACTGTTCTTGTTGGTAGATGCTCTAGATTGGTCAATAGCTTCGTGACACGTAGAGAGGAGGAGAACGACCATGGAGCACGATATCAGGATCAGGCCTTGCGCATTGATTTTCAGAGGAGAATCCATTCTCCTAGTCGAGTATAACGATGAGAACGGCCCGTATTACAACTTGCCAGGTGGGGGGCTGGAATACCACGAAACAATCAAGGAGGCAGTCAAGCGAGAACTGCTCGAAGAAGCATCGGTGGAAATTGAAGTGGGACCTATAGCCTATGTCTATGAGTATCAGCCACATAAGGATCGTGGAGCTTATGGAGGAAAGCGTACCGTCATAAACATTATCTTTGACTGTGACATTAGAGAAGGCGCTGAACCAGTCATGCCCATGGACCACGACCACAATCAAACCGGTGTCAAATGGATCAATCTTGAAGAGCTCGACCGAATCACTTTGTTCCCGAATATCAAGGAACAGATCAAGCAGTACTATGTGGAACGACTGAACACTACGCTCATAGAGGACTGGACACTGCCTCTAGGATAGGGAGTTGCGAATGACGTATATTGAAACGATGCGAGCGATTATTGGGAACAGACCTTTACTTCTTGTGGGTACCAGCACGATTGTCGTCAAAGACAAGATGATTCTACTGCAGAGAAGAGCTGATACAGGTGATTG
Organism: Bacillota bacterium; assembly: GCA_012837925.1. Taxonomy (GTDB): domain Bacteria; phylum Bacillota; class Limnochordia; order Darwinibacteriales; family Darwinibacteriaceae; genus UBA5420. Next base: position 18,511 of record DUQE01000039.1, on the reverse strand, counting down.
GGGGTATCCTGGAGGTTATCTTGAACTAGGCGAAACAACGGAAGAATCGGCCAAGCGTGAGTTGTATGAGGAGACAGGCCTTATAGCAGAAAGACTCATCCTGTACGGTGTCTTTGCCGGCGAAACGAGACACTTTACCTATCCGAACGGTGATGAAGTCTATTGCACGGATGTCGTATATACGTGCCACGACTTTTCCCCCTCCGGTCACAAACATGATGAGGAGGTTCTTGAAGTCAAATGGTTTCCCTTTGATGCCTTACCACAGAACATTGCGCCGTCTGTAAGGGATATCATCGAAAAGTACATCGCCGAACACGAAGCGCAGGAAAGGGGTATACGATGAAGCTGTGTTTTGTCTGCACCGGTAACGCCAGCCGATCGCCCATGGCGGAGGCCATAGCGCGATATCAAGTGGCTGAGCTTGGCCTTCCATGGACAGTATTCAGCGCTGGCACCGAGGGGGTGGACGGAGCGCCGATTTCTGAGAAGGCCAGGGCTGTCTGCGCCGAAATAGGGATCTCTCTTGCAGAGAAAACGAGACAAGCACTAAAACCGGAGTACGTTACAAGTGACACTCTGTTTATAGCTATGGAAGAAGAGCACCGGGTTTACCTGAAGGATAGCCTCGACGTACCAGACGACAGGATCTTGGTGCTCCAAGGCGGAATTTCTAACCCACGCTTTGGTGACTTGGATCGGTACCGTGAGTGTAGAGATCAGCTTGTGACTGCAGTTAGGGAAGTGCTTCACAGTCTAGCGCGCGAGGAATCATGCTCCGTCTGAAGTACGGCCATTCGTTTGCAGATGGTAGGAGAGGTAAGGCTGTTGAGATTTAGGGCAGTGTTCTTTGACAGAGACGGCACTCTTACGCACGCAAATCCCACGAAGATGAAATGGTACAGAGAGACCGTGGAAGAATGGTCGCAGAAGAGGTTTGAACTTGATTACGACAAAATGATGAGACTCTTCGACCTAGCGGGATATCCCAAAGGCGGATTAAAGAGCATTGAGGCCGAGCAAGCGTTCTGGAAAAGGTACTATGAGGAGCTACTGAAAAATGAAGGAGTATTGGACTCTTTGAAAGAAAGGGCCGAGCAACTGTTCGCGGAACTCTGGTGCAACAATGATAGGGAGCTGTTCCCTGAAGTCATTTACGTTATGACGTATTTCAAAGGTAGAGGTTACAAAATAGGTGTGATCAGCGATACATCTCCTTCTCTTCAAATGACCCTGGAGAACCTCGGGTTGGGAAAGTACATAGACAGTTATACTTGCAGTGACTTTGTTGGTGTGATGAAACCAGATCCAGCGATCTACCATGCAGCCCTGCAATCTTTGAACGTGGAACCTGCGGAGAGCCTCTATGTTGACGACTATGATGTTGAGGCGGATGGTGCTCGAGAATTGGGATTCACCGCCTTTCATATAGCAAGAACAGGTAAGAAGGAATCTAAGTGGCAAATAAACTCGCTTTCGGAGATTATCGAGTATGTGGAACGATCGTTAGGCTAGACAGAGAATCCTGTCCTAAGGGGGATTTCGGTGAAACTAAGCATCGAAAGATTGACGCCGAACTTGGCGAAAACGTATGTAGACTATGTTGATGGTTTGAGCTTCGAACACGAACCTCGCTGGTCGAGTTGCTTCTGCAGGTGGTATCACACTGAGTGCTCCATCGAAGAATGGCAGAAAAGAACGGCCGCGGAGAATAGGCAGGAGGCTCTCGAAGAGATTGCTCGCGGCAACATGAGAGGATACTTGGCCTTTGATCAAGACAAATGTATAGGTTGGTGTAATGCGAACAACGCACAACAGTTTGTACGACTTAGGAGCCACTTGGAGCCCTTTATTGAGGGAAGGAAAATAGGCTGTGTTATTTGCTTCATCATTCATCCCGAGTATAGAGGGCGAGGAGTTGCCAGGCAATTGCTTGCCCGGGCGATTGAAGACTTCAAAAACGATGGTTACGATGGTGTGTTAGCGCTCCCGGTGGAGATGGAAGGAGACCGTCAAAAAATGTATCGCGGTACACTAGCGATGTATCGCGAGCAGGGATTTCAATTGATTGAGGAGCATGATAGTGTACGAGTCATGTTCTTAGAGTTTGTAGAAGGAGGTCTACCACATGAGAATATTCCAGGTTGATTCCTTTACGGATCAGGTCTTTAGAGGAAACCCGGCAGCGGTGTGTATGTTCGTAGGCAATGAGTCTGATCAATGGATGCACGACATGGCCGGGGAAATGAACCTCTCAGAGACAGCCTTTCTGAAAGAAAGGGAAGACGGCTACGAACTCCGCTGGTTCACCCCGAGCGACGAAGTGGATTTGTGCGGACACGCTACACTTGCTGCAGCTCATGTTCTGTGGGAATCTGGAGAAGTGGCTGCCGCCCAAGACGTCAGATTCTTCACACGAAGTGGTATATTGCGGGCCACAAAGACGGGCAACTGGATAGAACTTGATTTCCCTTTAGAGGAGGCTGAGCCTACGTCTCCTCCACCAGAGTTGATCGATGGACTTGGAGTACCCTTTACGTATGTTGGGCTAAACCGCATGGATTATATTGTCGAAGTGGAATCGGAGGCGATTTTGCGCGACCTTAAACCTCGTAGAGAGGTGCTCGCTAAGCTGACCAATAGAGGCGTAATGGTCACGTGCAAGTCGGAGAACGACGCCTACGATTTCGTATCGCGCTTCTTTGCACCTTCCATCGGAATCGATGAAGATCCCGTCACTGGTTCAGCACATTGCTGCCTGGGACCGTATTGGAAGAAGAAAATGGGTAAAGATGAGTTCACAGCCTACCAAGCATCACAACGGGGTGGTGTCTTAAAGCTTCGAGTGGGCGATAGAGTATACATACGCGGACAGGCGAAGACTGTATTTCAAGGAAACGTCTGTCTCTAGATGTCACGGGCGTGGGAGTCGAGGGAGTAAAGTGCAGTTAGAACACGTGTTTACCCATTATGATACGACAGGTGTAAGAAACGTTCAAAGGCAGGCGTGGTCATACGGAGAAGGCGACGACTGTAGAGCCTACGACGTGACGTTCAATAGCGAAAAACGTCTTATAATAAAGGTTTGCAGAGGCGACTTTGCCACTCCTGAACGCATACAAGGGTGGTCAACCTTGATTGAAAGATACAGCGATGCGGGTGTCTACGCCCCGAGGATAGTCGCGACGATGGATGGATCCATCTGCTTCAAGGAAGCGGACTATCTGGTTTACGCAGAAGACTACAGAAGATTCTTTTGCGTTGACGAGTTTACTCCAACTGTCACCCCCAGCGAGTACGAAGAGGATTTGTTCAAGATGGTTGGCAAAATTGCCGCACTGCCTCCCTTGATCTTTGGGTGGAATAGTGCTTTTTGCCTTTATGACACATTCCATGAAGAGGATTTTGCCGACGCGAACTTTGAATGCGCCGAGGAGTGGTACAGAATATTCCAGTGGGCTGCGCCGGAAAGATTGGAGACTTTGAGCGAGATATGGAACACCTATTTAGCCATTCGCGAAGAGTTGGAGCCCGTCTACCGAGGACTCCCCAAAAGTGCTTTCCAGGCGGACCTGGTCCCCGAGAACATCTTGCTTGATAAACAGAGGCGATTTACAGGGATCATGAACTTTGAACGATCGGGAACGGAGACCGTATTGAATTACGTCCTCAGTGAGTGTATTCCTCCTATTACCAGTGAAACTGACTTGGGAGGTATAACGGACCGAGCGTTCCTTTGGCAGCAGGATCGCATGTTGCAGCGACGAATCGGGTTCGTCAATCATTACTACACGTTTTCAGAAGCAGAGCGGAAGACGTTTTCAAAACTGTATAATATGGTCGTACCTTTCCTTTGGCCGACCTTTGACTCGTTTCGCAAGGCTGTGACAAAGAGACAGAGACAGCATTATGACAACATCATTGATTGGGTTGCGTATCAGGTCAAGCGTACCGATCTTTCTTTATAGATGGGGGAATAGCAGGTGGCTCAGGAACAAGTGGCTCGAAGTAAAGCTTTTGAACTGATGGAACGGAGCACCATCGCTTTTCTCGGTCCATAGACGCGAATGGGTATCCGGTTATGAACGCTATGTTTAACGCCAAACATGATGGCCTAAGAACCGAGTGGTTCAGCACGAATACTTCTTCAAAACGCGTCCAAGGACTCAGACAGGACAATAGGGCGTCAGTCTACTTTGTGGACGATGAAACATTTGAGGGACTTCTGTTAGTGGGAACGATCGAGCTCCTACAGGATGATTCATCGAGAAGGATGTTATGTGTCGGTAGAAATTTGGGTGAAAAAGGAGGAACCAGGGCCGACGTTAGAGAAATAGGATATTAGTTAGACTTTGTGACAGCCTGAACAGTGGCAGAGACCATGTGCTCCGTACTTGTTCTTTGACAGCGATCAAATGATTCTTAGCTCACAAAGGAATCTATGGCGTGTCGATTTGCTTCTAAGTGCTCCCAGCGTCGTAAGTTGCTGGTGGGCACTTTTTTCGTTATGAGAGTCCGAAAGGTAGGGTGCTTGGTGTGAACATACTCGTCGAGCTAGTAAAAGAAAACACTAGGGCCGTAGTTCCCATAACTCTAATTGTCGTCTTATTAAACTTCACCCTAGTACCGCTGGGGCTTCCACTGATTCTGCGATTTCTTGCTGGAGCCGTCTTGATCATTGTTGGTCTTTCTTTATTTCTTCTAGGAGTGGAAATCGGGATTACGCCTATGGGTAGCGAAACGGGGTCGTGTCTTGTCAAGACGAACAGACTCGATTGGGTTCTGCTCGGCGGGCTCTTACTGGGTTTCTTCATTTCGATTGCTGAACCCGGACTCATGGTATTGGCCCAGCAAGTCGACTTTGTTACCTTGGGTGCGATTTCTTCGTCATCATTACTTGTGGTTGTTTCCATTGGCCTAGCGATCATGGTAGTACTTGGTTTTCTTCGGGTGTTTTTCAACATACCACTAAAGGTCTTTTTGCTTGTAAGCTATATCATAATTTTCATCTTGGCCTTTTTTACTCAACCAGAGTTCCTAGCCATTGCCTTCGATGCATCGGGCGCGACCACGGGTATATTGGCAGTACCCTTTCTCTTGGCACTAGCTGTCGGGATATCCCGCTTACGCAAAGACAGCAAAGCTTCTGAAAAAGACAGTTTTGGATTGGTTGCGATTGCCTCAGCCGGTGCCATCATGGCTGTTATGGTCCTGAACATCATCATAGGCACACAGGAATATGCTGTGGCCCACCTGGAACCACTGCAACTAGAGAGTGTGGAGATCCTTCGACCGTTCCTGGGTTATGTCGTGGGTGCACTCAACGAGAGTCTCATCAGTCTTCTGCCCTTGACCGTGGCCTTATTCGTGTTACAGAAAGTACTCTTCCATCTAGACAAGAGGAGCTTCGCCCGATTGGTGAAGGGGTTCTTGTACGCCTTTATCGGGATGGTAATCTTTTTTATTGGGGTAAACGGCGGATTTATGGAAATAAGCGCTGAACTTGGGTTGCGTCTTGCATCGCTAGACAACAAGATCTGGCTGGTGCTTATAGCATTCCTCATAGGCTTCTTCACGATTTTGGCCGAACCAGCCGTTTTCGTGTTGACGCATCAAATAGAAGAAGTAACAAGCGGGTACGTTAAGCGCAAGGCCGTAGGTGCCGCCCTTTCTATTGGAGTAGGTTGTGCCGTTGCGCTGGCCACCGTTCGTATCTTGGTGCCTACGATGGAGTTGTGGCATTTATTGCTTCCAGGGTACATCATTGCTATTGGTATGATGTATTTCGTCCCCACGTTGTTTGTGGGGATAGCCTTTGATGCAGGAGGAGTGGCTACAGGACCTATGACTGCAACATTCATCCTTGCCTTTGTGCAAGGGGCTGCAAGCGCGTTCGAAGGAGCCAATTTATTGAGAGACGGCTTTGGTATGATTGCCTTAGTGGCTATGGCGCCCATTCTTGCCTTACAGGTGCTTGGATTCATCTTCCAGGCCAGATCGCGGAAACAAGGAGTTGATAGTGATGCACAATCCTGAGTCGATACGCAAAAAATACGAGTTGATCTGTGTGATCGTAAACTTCGGGTTAGGTAGCAAAGCACTGAGCCTGGCCAGAAGAAACGGAGTCTCCGGGGGTACTATCATGTTGGGTAGAGGTACGGTGGAGAATCGCTGGTTAAGGCTCTTGGAGTTGACAGATATCCGTAAAGAGGTTGTTCTCATGGTAAGTGATGAGTCCATTAGCAGAAAGGCGTTAAGTGCCCTTGATGAGAAACTTCACTTTAGCAAGCCTAACCACGGTATCGCCTTTACCATGCCGATTGAGGCCGTAATTGGTTCTGGGAGAGAAGTGCATGTGTCTAGTGTTGACGATGGAGGTCGATTTAACATGTATAAAGCAGTTTTTGTAATAGTAGATAAGGGCAAGGGCGGAAACGTAATGGATGTAGCCAAGGAGGCTGGCGCCCGCGGTGGAACCATCATTAACGCTCGAGGATCTGGTATTCATGAGACCGCGACCTTTTTGAACATGGAGATTGAACCTGAGAAGGAGATCGTTCTCATGCTTGTTCAAACCGGCACGGTTGACCTAATTGTTTCGGCCATAAGGGAAAAATTGAAGATTGATGAACCCGGAAATGGTATCCTTTTTGTCCAGGAGGTCAAAGAGACGTACGGTATTGTAACCGGATAGACAGGTGTTGGCTTACTCCTAGCCGCTTGTACCCTCGGTAGCTCTGCGACGGGGAAGGGAGCGGTTTGTTTTTAAATGTCGGAATACTCTGGACTTTTGGTCATGGGAAGGGCTTGGAGTTTATTTGCTGAAAAAGTCAGACGAAACATTTCGATCTGCAAAGAAATGACCTGTTCACTGGCGTAATACGGAAACACGATACCAGAAGGAGAAGGTGTGGAAAATGGCCGACATTATCAAGACCTACAGGCAAAGCGTTCCTGCGATGCGATTTATTGGGAAGAAATATTCTGATGCTAACAGGGTCAATGGCGGTTTTGCGCAGCAGTGGGTTGAATGGTTTTCTAATGGTTGGTTTCATATGCTTCAAAGTGGCTTTGACCTAACAACGCTCTATGAAGATGGCGACGCGACAATCGGGCTCATGCGCTGGAAAGAGGGAGAACCGTTCGAGTACTGGATTGGTGTCTTTTGTCCACCGGAGACTCATGTACCCGATGGATTCTCTCATATTGACTTTCCCGCATCGGACTTAGGTGTTGCTTGGGTGTATGGAAAGGAAGGAGACGTCTTCGGTCAAGAGGAGAGATGTGCTGAACGCTGCATGATGGATGGTTTTGAGATCGTCACCGATGAACAAGGAGCATATTGGTTCTTCGAGAGGTACGTCTGTCCTCGGTTCACAACTCCTGATGAACAGGGCAGCATTATTCTGGATATCTGCCACTACATAGCCAAGAAATGAACTGGAGAATCGAGGGGGAACACATATGGACAAGAAACAGTTGGTCAGGGAATTCTGGAGAGAGGTAGCCGCGCAAAACAAAGAGACTCTTCCATCCTATTTCTCACCTGATGCCATCATCAACTGGCACAATACCGATGAACAGTTTTCTGTGGACGAATATATCATCGCCAATTGCGAGTATCCTGGGGAATGGCAAGGTCATGTGGAAAGGATAGAAGTGGTCTCCAACGACCTTGTTATCACGGTTTCCCGGGTGTTTTCGGCCAACAATAGCTTTTCCTGTCATGCAGTCTCCTTTTTCAGGTTCGAAACCGATAAGATTGTGCAACTTGATGAATACTGGGGTGACGATGGACCGCCGCCACAGTGGAGACTTGCCATGGAACTGGGTAGGAAGATTAGCAACTCCTAAGAAGGTTGGTAGATGAGGGTTTCGCTAACTAATTCATCGAAGTGGTAGACGGCAAGACACAGTTTTCGGTCCGTATATCGAGTTTGAAGCGCGGACCAAAAGAGAGGAGCAAACAAGTGATTTTATCGGATGGAACGATTCGCGATCTCTTAGATAAAGGAGAACTAGTGATCGATCCCCTAGAGGATGATCAGATCAAAGGCCAGGGCATCAGAGTCGGAAGGCAAATTCAGCCGGCCAGTGTTGATTTGCGATTGGGAACACACTTTTTAAAACTGGACGAACACAACATACCCTTTATTGATCTGGAAAACCCGGCTAAGTACATTTCTTTCGACAAAGAGGAAATCATTCTACCGCCTCGATCCTTCATGCTGGCAACAACCATGGAATACGTGAAACTCCCCAACAACCTGACAGCCTTTGTTGAAGGCAGAAGCTCGATTGGCCGCATGGGGCTGTTCATCCAAAACGCGGGATGGGTGGATCCTGGATTTGAAGGCGAGATTACTTTGGAGTTGTACAATGCCAATCAGCTTCCTATAAAACTCAGAGCTGGGCGCAGGGTATGTCAACTAGTATTTGCCCTCATGGATCAAGATGCGTATTATCCGTACCGCGGAAAATACCAGGGGCAACGAGCAGCCACAGGGAGCCAGGTTTACTTCGATGTTGAGAATGAGCAAAGGTAGAGCAAGTGCGGGATAGAGTGTGTTCCTTGGGGGAGACTCTTAGTATTATTGTGACAACATTCCCAGCGAGGTGATCAAAGCGTTGAAGGTTTCGGTTCTGGGTTGTGGGCGTTGGGGCACCTTCCTAGCATGGTACACGGCTACGATAGGTCATGATGTGTCTCTGTGGGGAAGGGAAGACTCTAAGAACTTTAAGCAGTTGCGAGAGGCGAGGAGAAATGACTATTTAGCCCTTCCAGGAAGCGTTCAACTCTCAAACTCTCTCGAACAAGTGTTGGAGAACGAGTACATCATTATCTCAATCAACTCGCAGAGTCTTCGATCATTTGCCCAAGATGTTCGTGAAGGTCAACCGCAAGGAAAGAAGTTCATCCTCTGTATGAAGGGTATTGAGTCCGATACCGGAAAGAGGTTGTCGCAGGTACTTACGGAAGAGATTGGCACGAGTTGTTCGGTCGTGATTTGGGTAGGTCCAGGCCACGTGCAGGACTTCATATCGGGAATCCCCAATTGCATGGTTCTTGGCTCCGAAGATATACGGATAACCAAGGAAGTTGCTGCAATGTTTGGGAGCGATCTTATCCGTTTTTACTATGGCCAGGACATGATAGGAAATGAAATCGGCGCAGCAGCCAAGAACGTTATGGGAATAGCAGCGGGAATGTTGGACGGTTTGAACCATAGCAGCCTCAAAGGAGCCTTAATGGCTAGAGGAGCGAGGGAGATCTCCCGCCTCGTGAGGGTGATGGGAGGAAACGAGTTGACTGTCTATGGACTAAGTCATTTAGGCGATTACGAGGCTACCTTGTTTTCGCCACACAGCCACAACAGGAGGTTTGGCAAAGCTTTTGTCGAAGGCACGAGATTTGACAAGTTGGCCGAAGGTGTTGAAACAGTGAAAGCTCTCCGTAAACTCTCAACACAGCATGACCTGGAACTACCTATCTGCAACGCAGTCTATTCTATTGTCTATGAGCACAAGGATGCTCGGGATGTGCTCCTGGACTTATTCCTAAGACCTTTGAAATTCGAGTTCTAGAGGGAGACGAGGAACATGGAAGCATGGGAGGGAGCAGTCTAGACATTTCTGACAAACTGAACAGAGAGGGACGAGTTTGCAGGAGCTTTGGTTTGCGGATGCTATGTAACAGGAGAACCAACAAGCCATTCTGACATTGATCTGCACATTCTTCTTGCAGACACCAGTAGACTGTTGACTGGGAGTCATTTGGTTCCCTATGCCTGGGCCTTATGGTATAATGAGTAATGGTGCTGATTATCCTAGAGAAAGGCAGAGTGATTAGTTGAACATACTGGTTAGTTACCTAAAAGACAACACGCAAGCTGTTGTTCCCATTGTCATTATAGTAATTTTACTAAACTTCACCTTGGTTTCTATTGCGACGCCTGTCATCGCCCGGTTCCTTGTTGGGGCCCTTACTTTAATCATCGGACTTTCTATCTTCTTGGTCGGTGTAGAGATCGGCATCACTCCTATGGGAACTCGAACTGGCTCGTCTTTGGTCAAGACCAATAAGCTGTGGTTGTTCTTACTTGGCGGGGGACTTTTGGGTTTTTTTGTTTCTATGGCTGAGCCCGGCCTATTGGTGTTGGTCAATCAAATTGAGTATATTACAGCTGGAGGTATCAAAGCTTCTACTCTCCTGGCTTGGGTGCCCATAGGATTCGCTTTAATGATTGCCCTAGGTTTTTCCAGGGTGTTTTTGGGACTATCCATTAAAGTCTTTTTTGCTGTTGGCTACGGTTTGATCATGGGCTTAGGCTGGCTTACCTCTCGTACTTCTCCTGAATTCCTGGCCATTGCCTTTGACTCCTCTGGATCCATTACAGGCATCTTGGTGGTGCCCTTTATTATGGCCTTAGCTGTAGGGATCTCCAGCATGCGCAAGGATAGTAAACAAGCGGAAGAGGACAGTTTTGGGTTGATTGGTGCCGGGGCAATGGGTCCTATCTTAGCAGTAATGATCCTAAACATATTTACACCGCCGCAAGAGTATCCAGTGATCAGTCTGGAACCACAAGTAGCTGAAGCGGGACCTATTATGAGCGCTTTTTGGAATATCATTCCAGAGTCTATGAGAAATAGTTTCATTGCCCTTCTACCCCTCGCTGTTTCACTCTTTGTTCTGCAGAGGGTGTTCTTGAAGTTTGAGAAAAGGCAGTTTGCGAGAATCTTGAAGGGATTTGCCTACACGCTCTTGGGCATGTTTCTCTTTTTCATGGGAGTCAATGGTGGATTCATGGAAGTCGGCAGTCAACTTGGCTATCTTGTAGCATCCCTAGACAATAAGATCTGGCTCTTGATAATTTCCTTCATTCTCGGTTTTGTGACCATACTGGCAGAGCCTTCGGTACATGTGCTTACCCACCAAATTGAAGAAGTGACCAGCGGATATGTGAAGCGAAAGGCGGTAGCAGCCTCACTGGCCCTTGGCGTTGGCAGCGCTATTCTGCTTTCTGCGATTCGAATTCTCGTTCCATGGCTCAACCTCTGGCATATTCTGCTACCGGGATATCTGATTGCCATTGTGATGATTCCCTTCGTTCCAAACCTCTTTATAGGAATTGGTTTCGACGGGGGCAGCGTAGCTACAGGCCCCTTGACTACAACCTTTATCCTTGCCTTCACGCAAGGTGCAGCGAGTGCGTTTGAAGGGGCAGACTTGCTCCGTGATGGTTTGGGAATGATCGCGGTTGTTGCCATGATGGGGATCATTACTCTACTAAGCCTCGGAGTTGTCTTTGAAGTGAAGTCTCGCAAACGGGGGGTTGAGGCAGATGCAACAGGTGAATCCTGAAATGAAACACTATGAGCTTATTTGTGTCATCGTGAACTTTGGTTTGGGAAGCAAAGTGTTGGGCATGGCGAAGCGGAATGGTGTTTCTGGCGGCACGATTATGCTCGGGCGGGGCACCGTGCACAACCGCTTGTTGGAGTTTTTGGAGTTAACTGATATACGCAAAGAGATCGTATTGATGGTGGCTGAAAAGTCAGTAGCTCGTCAAACCCTTGAGTTGATCAACGATGAGCTCGACTTTAGCAGACCTAATCACGGTATCGCCTTTGTGATGTCCGTTGGAGCTTTCATTGGCTCAGGACACTATGAATATGAGTTCAACGCTGAAGACGGAGGTGTTGAGAGCATGTATCAAGCGATTTTTGTCGTTGTAGATAAAGGAAATGGAGAAAAGGTCATGGAACACGCCAAGGCCGTGGGCGCACGTGGCGGGACAATCATTAATGCCCGTGGCTCAGGTATCCATGAGACCGCGAAGTTGCTCAACATGGAAATTGAACCTGAAAAAGAGATCGTGTTGATGCTGACCAGAAAAGAATCCACAAGCGGAATCGTGAAAGCTGTTCGTGATAATATGAAGATTGACGAGCCAGGAAACGGCATTATTTTCGTCCAAACGGTAAATGAGACATATGGAATTCTGAACGCCTAGGTTTTTGACTCAATGAAATAGGAGTTAAAGCCTAGCACGTCGAATAAGATGATAATATACTGGATTCGAAGAGGAGGTCAGATGCATGCTCGAATTGATCGGTGCTGTTGTTGTGATTTGGGTCGTCATCTACTTGTTAAGTAGGGTCACGCCCTAACACAGATAGTAGGTTGTGTTTGGAAACGCTTGCTTGCCTGGCGGTCCAGGCAGTACTGGAGAGATCCCTTGCGGCGTCTCTCCTTTATTCTTTGGTGAGGAGAAAAACATGGGCGAGAAATCACGACGTATATGGGCATTTGTGCGCAAAGACTTTATTGAGTCGGTTAAAAATCGATCGATCCTGATAGCCCTTATCCTTCCGATTGTAGCATCGGTTCTCTTTGGCGTCTTGGATGATGTGCAGGCACCCAAGAACTTTTCGCTCGCCATCTATGAGGAGACCGAATCTGATTTCACGGATTATGTCATGGATTCTGCCATGAACTTTGTTGTAACTGCGGTCTCCAACGCCGAAGACGGTCAGGAGCTTGTCAGAAGAGGAGAAGTGCATGGCTTCATTGAGGTCCAGAGCGAGGACGAGTTTATGGTTTTCCTAGATAGTGGACGACCGGTGTACTTCTTTGCCCTCAGCGAACATGTTAGGCACTTGGTCGACACCTATCTTGGCCTACCTCTTCGGTATGACCTGGAGATCGTTGCAGTGGGCAACACCACTGTAAGTCGTTCGGTGCTTCCCGTCTGGATTACCGTTACCATGAGTATGATTGGAGTTATGGTTGTCTCTGGTATATTTGCGGAGGAAAAGGACACCAAAACTATTGACGCTATAGGCGTTTCACCGGCTGGCTATGGTGAACTTCTCCTTGGGAAAGGTCTTTTTGGGGTTCTACTCAGTCTGCTTACGGTTGTGATCATGTTGGCCCTGAACCGTGTGGTAGGGTTGACCGTTTCAGGATGGTTGGCTCTTGGCACGTTGACGTTCTTTGGAGCACTGTGCTTCACTTCCATTGGACTGCTCATAGGAGTCTTGGCAAGCGGTCAATCAGCAGCTCGCTCGGTAGCCACAATGATCTATTTTCCACTGCTGTTTCCTGCACTGATCTCCGATCTTTCTGCTTTGACACGCAGGTTAGCCGGCTTGGTCCCAACGTTCCATGTGTTTACTGGTCTGGAGTCTGTCTTGCTTCATGGGCAGGGGATAACAGACGTCTTGCCGGAGGTTTTGTCTCTCCTCGTTCTCACCACAGCCCTGATCTTTGCAGCACGCATTACACATCGAAGGATGGTGAAAGCCAATGCATAGGAAGATCCTGCTCATAGTTTTCTCTGTTTGTTTGCTCCTGCGAGGTGTATGCTATGGAGAACATCCGTATTCGAGTCGAATGCAGGACTTTGTCAGAAACGTCTACGATGACTATGGGTCGCAAGCGTTTGCTGAGGTCTATGCCGCGATGTATCCAAGAATCGCGGAACTCGTGTCAGAAGAAGAGTATGTAGCCTTTCAACAGCATCATTCTGCCAAGCTCAGTTTGAAGTTGACTGATGTTGCGGTAGGTGACGTTAGTGAGAACCCGAGATTGCCCCGGACTCTGAGGCAGATGGTGGCAGAAGATGCGAGCCTGCAAGTATATGGTGTCGATGTAAAGTATAGAGCCCACTTTGTTAGTGGAACCCAACGCACTCAACGAATCTCCAAGACAGTCTACGTGGCCCTGGTTGGTGCGGGTACACCGCAAGAGTCCTTGTATCTACTGTGGGATCCCAGCGCCATGGAGGAAGAGGAGTCGAAGCCATGAACGTAATTGATGTCAGAGGACTCACAAAGCGATATGGCGAGTTTGTGGCTGTAGATAATATCAGTTTCACTGTTAAGGCTGGCGAAGTGTTCGGTTTTTTGGGGCCAAATGGTGTGGGAAAGACCAGTACGATCAGAATATTAACCGGCTTGAGTAGTGCGACTGAAGGACACTGCACGATTTTAGGCGAGGAGATGCATCCCCATAGCAACAGGATACGTAGATGCATCGGTGTTGTATTTGAAGAACCTAACCTTTACGGGCGCTTGTCGGGACGGCAGAATCTAGATTTCTTTGCATCACTGTATGGTGTGCCCAAGAAAAGAGCAGCTGGTTTGCTAGAGGAGTTCCAGCTGACTGAAGCAGGCAACAAGCCCGTGGCTCAGTATTCAAAAGGAATGAAGCAACGTCTCCTCATCTGTCGTGCACTACTTAGTGATCCGGACTTGCTGGTTTTGGACGAGCCAACGAGTGGTTTGGATTTGGCCTCTGTGGAGCTGATTCGTAGTCACATACGTTTCTTTGCAGAGCAGGGAAAGACCGTGTTCATGAGCACCCATTCCCTTGAGGAAGCCGATGAACTTTGTGGACGTGTCGCGTTTATGAATAATGGCCAAATCATAGCTGAAGGTGAACCAGCGGAGCTTAAACTACTCTATGGAAGAGACTATGTGCAAATCGACGTCATACCCAAGGTGCCAATTGACGAGTTCAGACAGGCTGTGGAGGTGCTACGGCCCATTTTGGCTACGCAAGATGGGAGAGTCTTCTCCGTGTCGTTCGACTTGAAAAAGGATGGCCTCGGCCGTGACATCGACGAGTTGCGTCGGATTAGCCGCGTATTGCGGGTTCATTCTCAAGAGGCATCCTTGCGGGAGGTTTTCAAGTCGGTTTTAGGAGTAGACCGGATGTAAGAAAGCAAATTGTAGAGACAATGCGCAATGATGCAAGGCACAACAGAGTCCGTGTAGATATAGAGTAGGCCAAGGATCAGCCCTGCTATCAAAGCAGAGACAGTCTGCACCATGTTGAAGTGCAGTAGGGCAAATAGTGCAGACGAGATCATCAAGGAGATGAACAAGCTGTGCTGGTCAAGTAGCCCATTTAAGACAAAGCCTCGCATGAGGAGTTCTTCGACGATGGGCCCAAGGAAGCCAACATGGATCAGACTAGCCCAAGGTGACTGCTTGAGTGTGGCAAGACTCTGTTGGTAGGTTCTCTCACTGTGAGGAAAACATCGTTCTAGGAAGGGGTCAAGGCCCCGATCCAAAAGAAAAAACATGACACAGGGGGCAATCAGCGACAAAAGAAACTCGTCAAAACCAGCAAACGTAAAGTTGGGCTTGATAGCGGTGATTTCTGCCATGTAGCTAAAGAAAAGGACACCCATAGTCCCCAGGCTCAAGAGGTTCAGCCAAGGGGCAAGATCACCAAACCACCGTCTCCAAATAATCACGTTTAGAGCAGTGACCAAGAGTAGAACGGCAAGAAAGGCAAGAGTCCACAGTGTAGCCTGAATGATGGTCATCGGATAAACTCCTTCCGAATCCGTTTGGGGGTTGCGCCAGCCTGCATTGTTGAAAGCATTCTGCGGCCGTTGCTTGAATCCTGCACGAGCCTTCTTAGAGGATTCCATGAAAACCCAGCGAAATGTATGAAAAACGTGGTGAAGTAGAGGTGGGAGGATGGGAGTAGTCTGGCATCGCACTATTCACAGCTTTTTGGATCTGACCCTGGCACATCTGGAGGCTGACGAAGCGATAAACAATCTCATGTTAGGAATTGCCCTCCGGCTGCAAAAAGAGCCTTCGTACTACAGAAATGTGGAACTTGTGACTCTGAGTGATGCGCGCGGTTTGGTTCTGTCTGCAGTCATGACTATCCCTGAGAAACTCATCCTCTATAGTCCTTTGGGTGTTGACCGCGAGGCTCTAGGACAACTATCGAACGCTATTCTTGATAGGAATCTGCATATTCCCGGGGTCCTAGGTCCGAAGGATCTGGTTGAGGCTTTCGTCGACATTTGGAAACGGAAGACTAATTGCCTCGTAGAGTTGGATATGCATATGCGAGTGTATGAGCTTCGAGAAGTGAACAGGGAGGTCATTGGCGCGGGACGTTTACGTGTGGCTGACGATGGTGACCTGGAGTTCATGATTCAGGGTATAGGAGAGTTCTTGAAAGATGCCTCACTCAATTCTGTCCCTGACCCGGAGAAATGTAGGGAGCATGCGCAAAGACGCTTAGCCGATCAGTCTGTCTATCTTTGGGAACACGAGGGAAAGCCCGTTTCTATGGCAGCTCGGAGTCGACCTACAAGTCGCGGCGTCACGATCAACCTTGTCTATACGCCGAAGGAACTTAGGGGTCGTGGGTATGCCACGAGCTGCGTTGCGGCCCTCAGTCGACAGCTCTTGGACGAAGGATACGAGTTTTGTTCGCTGTTCACGGACCTCTCCAATCCAACATCCAACAGTATTTACCAGAAAATTGGCTACCGATCGCTTGGCGATTTTGACGGGTACTTCTTTCTATGACACCTGAACCAGGTGGGACGCAAACGACAAGAAAAAGGGAGTGTACTATGTCGACTTTAATGATGCGGTTGAGCGAGATTCAACCGAGTCAGTTATATATAAGCGAAGTGAAGTTGAAGAAGGTAAGAACGCTCTTGGAAGATGTGGATCCGAGATCCCTTGACCCCATACCTGTCAAGAAGATCGGAGACACCGTGTTCTTCACCGATGGCCATACTAGGGCTTATGCCCTTATGGAGCAGGGTGTTGATTCGGTTCATGTCTTTTGGGATGAAGATGACTTGGATTGGCTCCAATACCTGGTCTGTGTCTCTTGGTGCGAAGATGCCGGAATTCGTGAGATAGCACATCTTCGGGGCCGCGTTGTAGACCATTCGACGTATCGACGCTTATGGCATAAACGCTGTGATGCTATGCAAAAAGAGACCAGGGAGGGTCACTACGAGAACGTTTACACTCGTCAAGTGGAAGATCCTGTAGAGAAGTCGCGCATCACCGAACGGATTTTACGTGCGCTTCCAGATTGGTTTGGAATCGAGGAGGCCATCCACGAATATGTTAGAGAAGTCGCAGAGAAGGATTTTTTCACGATCAACGTGGGCGACCGCGCCGTTGGGTTTGTCAGCATTCATCACCATAATGCCTTCACCAGCGAAATATATTGTATGGGGATTTATCAAGAAGTGCATCGACGCGGATTTGGCCAGCGTCTGTTGCAGGAAGTCGTATCTCGTCTAGAAGCAGACGGAAAGAAATTCCTAACCGTCAAGACACTGGGCGACAGTTTCCCTGACCCGGCCTATGCCCGCACGAAGCAGTTCTACCAGTCTATGGGCTTCTACCCACTAGAGGAGTCTCTCGCAATCTGGGGGGCTGAAACACCATGTCTTGTCATGTTAAAACCACTGTAGCCAAGTCAAGGAGGAGTTTGGTGGAGAAGGAAGGACTCAAAAAGCTTCGGATCGTTCTCATTACTTTTCTATTGCTGTACGCTGTGAATCTCGTGGTGCCCGCAACTGGTTCTCTAACGTATACTCAAAGACTGTGGGCCATATGCTCTGCGGTCATTGGTTTGTTGGCAATTGTTGTCCTCATTAGGGAAGGAGTTCCATGTAAGTCGACGATTGTGATCGGAGTCATTCTTGGGCTGTTGGCTGGACTGTTTCGCCCTATCACTGGGGTAATTACTCTTCTTGCTTTCCTTGCGTCGATGAGGGTTATGGAGGGTAGTGATGACAAAATTGAGGTAGTCAAGCGTCCTTACTTCACAAGCATCGTCATAGGAGTGGGAACAGGGGTAGTCCTTGGTGTCATCAATCTCTTCCTCTCTGGAGCGTCCCTTGAGTTTGCGCCAACGCTGTATGCCTTTGCTTTGTCCTTGAACCCTGGAATCTCAGAGGAAGTCGTCTATCGGTTGTTTATGTACGCTTTTTCCATCCACTTATTGGGAGGAAAGACCGGATCAAGAAAGGAGATGGCATGGGTATACGTTCTCATGATTGTCCCCCATGTACTTATGCATTTTCCTGATACATACTTCGTCAATGGGTCGCTACAACTAGATTTGGGAAGTCTGCTCATCGGCCCAATCATCCTTGGTCTTGTGTTCGGCTTGCCCATGACCCTGGCTCTGCACAAGCGCGATCTGACATCGGCGATGATTATCCACACCGTGGTGGACTGGATACGTTTTACTTTCGTTGGAATGCCATTTTGAGGCCAAGACGAGAAGACAAAAAAGAGAGGCTGGGAGTATCACTCCTATACAGCCTCTCGTTCGGTGTCGCGAGTAATGCCTTTGTAGCGCCAGGCGCCTCTCTTAAAGAAAGCAAAAGTAATTAGTGCTCCAAGCGTCCAAGAAATCAAGAGAGAGACAAAGACCGACTCCGGGCGGCCTGTCGGATAAAGCTCACTTCGGGTTAGGTAGGCGAGGCCATAGGCCACAGGCACCCTTAAACCCACGGTCGTGATCAGGGAAATCCACATGGGCGTCATTGTATCACCAGCCCCGCGCATGACACCAGAGAGCGATTGCGTCACTGCTACAGCAATGTAGCCAAAGGCTAGGATGCGCAGCATGCGTACGCTAAAGTCAACGAGGTCCGGCGTGCTTGTAAACACCATCATGAGATAGCGACCGAACAACAGGAGCAGGATCGTA
>DUQE01000038.1 GCA_012837925.1 Bacillota bacterium | reverse complement strand
CAGTATCTCGGTGAGTCGGATCAGGACAAAGGTCTGCCACAACCGCCGCTGGAACTTGACTGCCCTGAAGCTTCAACGTTCATTGATTTGCCCAGTATCGAGCAAATTAAAGTCAAAGAGCTGGATCTGAGCGTGGCCATGGAACAGCGCAAAACAGTCAGAAAGTACAGCTCGCTGCCCCTGTCCATTGAAGAGTTGGCTTACTTGCTCTGGTATACCCAAGGTGTCAAGACGGTGAGCCCCAGACCGGCAACCTTACGGACAGTGCCATCGGCTGGTGCGCGGCACGCTTTTGAGACGTATCTTTTGATTAACCGTGTTGAAGGACTTAAGCCGGGCATATATAAGTACATTGCCCTAGAACACAAACTTGTTCCTGTCAACCTGGCTCCTGGTGTTGGTCAAAACGTCACGCGCAGCGCGAACAACCAGATCTTTATCGACAAAAGTGCAGTCACTTTTATCTGGACCGCCGTCATCTACAGAATGAAATGGAGATACGGAGAACGGGGTTATCGTTACATTCATCTTGATGCCGGTCATGTCTGTCAAAACCTATATCTTGCGGCCCAGACTATCGAGAGTGGCGTGTGTGCTGTCGCGGCCTTCGATGACGATGAACTTAACGCTTTACTGGAATTGGATGGCCAAGAACAGTTTGTGGTGTACTTAGCCTCAGTGGGCAAGATTTAGGACGGAGGTGCCCTTTGCACGACGACTTTCGCCTCGAACAAAAATGGCTCGATCGAGTCTACAAAGAGATTGATGAACAACTGGAAGAGCAGACGAAGCACACCAGAGACTACCGAGGGCAGATGCACGACATCCGCATGTCCCTTTGGGATGATCACGGCATCAGTGGTGCTAGTGCCAACAGAATGATGGATGTAGCCCAACAGATTACAGAACTGCGCCACAGTGCGTCACTGTTCGGAATTCAACACGATCTCCTCAAGCGTCTTCAAGCGGCTGAAAAGGCTCCATATTTCGGTCGGATCGACTTTCATGAGGAAGACCTGCCCAAGAAGGAAAAGTTGTATATAGGGATCCGATCCTTGATCGATCAGGAAAGTAACTTGCCTCTCGTCTATGATTGGCGCGCCCCCGTGTCGAGCATGTTCTACGACTATGGTTTAGGGGAAGCCAGTTACGAAGGTCCGGGGGGCGTTTATCGCGGAGAGATTTCGCTGAAGAGGCAATATCGCATTAAGGACCGCAAGCTCGTCTATATGTTTGACAATGATCTGACGATAGATGATGAGATACTACAGCAGGTCTTGGGGCAACATGCAAGCGAAAGGATGCGCACGATTGTTAACACGATTCAACGTGAGCAAAACCTGGCGATTCGCAATGATCGCGATGATCTCTTGTTGGTGGAGGGACCTGCGGGTAGCGGAAAAACCTCAGTAGCCTTGCATCGAGTAGCCTATCTTCTCTATCGATACAGGGATAGTATTCGTTCTCAAAACATAGTCATCTTTTCACCGAACCGGATTTTCAGTGACTACATCTCCCATGTCCTACCCGAGCTGGGTGAAGAGAATGTTTTCCAGACAACGTTCCAGGACTTTGCCGAACCCTTCTTGGGCTGGGACTGGGACGTGGAAACCCAATTGTCGTATTTAGAGAGTGTGTTGCAGAAGCAAGGGACGGAACGGGAGACACACTTGGAAAGTATGGCTTTTAAGTCTTCACCGCAGTTTCAAAGGATTTTGGACAATCTCGTTGCGTTCATCCTGCATGAAACGTGCACATTCTTTGACGTGCGAGTAGGTAGAGAACTCATCATTTCAGCCCGGGAACAGGAGACTCTTTTTCTCGAAAACTACAGTTACCTCCCTGCTCAAAAGCGCCTGAGTAAGATCCATCAACGTATCATGTTCCTTCTGCGGCCCATTCGAAAGAAACGCATGAAATCCGTGCTCAAGGCTATGGGTCCCGTGTCTGGTCTCGAAGGTGAGTCTTGGTGGAGTAAGGCGCGTGCAGCAGTGACGCAGGTCAAAGAAGAGTATGATCCTGTCATGCTAGAACTTAACAACCGGCTCCGAATTGACACCATTGCGTGGTACAAGAGACTATGGAGCGATCCAGAACTGTGGAAGTTGGTCGCGGGTGGCCACGAGAGGCCCGAACACTGTGAAACGAGTCTGGCCACCATTGAAGCTAACACCATATCTTTTGAAGATACCATACCCTTGTGTTATCTGAAGGGAGAACTCGAAGGATATCCCATTAAGCGACCGATTCAACATGTCGTAGTAGATGAGGTGCAGGATTACAGCCCGCTTCATTTGCATATCCTCAGAAAGACATTTCCTCGGGCCAGGTTTACGTTCGTAGGGGACGTGTTTCAATCGCTAAATCCTTACGTTTGGCAGGTTGACGGGGACCTAAAAGACGTGTTTACAGACATGGGTATGACGACCGTCAGACTGAACAAGAGTTATCGCTCCACCGAAGAAATCTTCCACTTTTGCAGTGGACTCCTTGGCGGAAGAGTGCAAGCCGAGACTGTGTTGCGTCACGGTGCAAAACCATCGGTCTATTGTGTGCCCCACGGTAGCCAGGTTTCCCATCTAGCGAACCTGCTCCGATCGCATGAACAAGAAAGGTTCGAGACCATAGCAATCGTCTGTGAGACGGTGCAAGAATGTCAACGGATCTTTGATGGGTTAAAAAGGCATGAGCCAGATCTCAACCTGTCTCTCTTAGTTCACGAGAAGGACACGTTCAAGTCTGGCGTGCTGGTTGTTCCGGTATTCCTAGCCAAAGGTTTAGAGTTTGATGCAGTCATCGTCCCGGAGGCCAATGCTGAGAGGTACGGTGAGGAGTACCAACGTCGGTTACTTTATGTGGCGTGCAGTAGGGCACTCCATAGCCTGAGTCTGGTATACGCGGATACAGACGAACTCTCTCCTTTTGTGCGGCAGCTCCCAGATGAGTTGTACATCCTTGAATAGTTGCCTACACCCTGTTATAATAGAATAGAAGAGAATAATGGAGAACATGGAGGAAAGCGATGTTCAGCTAATCAATGTGGCTAAGTAAGAGACCTATGAACAAGACCTCAAGTGAGGTCCGTTTTTGGTCGCCATATTGAGCAGATATTCGCTACAACCCGTCATTGTGATTCTATGCCTTTCTGTCCATGTTTTTTAACTTGGACCGGATTGTGATTTGTCTGCTCATCATTGGGCAGACTTTTGCTTTTGTGGCGACCTCTGGGGAGGTATGCAAATGTTGATTCTAAAGAATGTGAACTTGACATTGACCAGAGATCTTCGAGTACTTCTCGAGGACTTTAGTTTCTCGCTTCAATCTGATATGAAGGTGGCTTTAATTGGCGAAGAGGGAAATGGGAAATCAACACTTCTTAAGCTCATAGCCGAACCTGAGACACTGAAAGACTACATGGAGATCGAAGGCGAAATTATAACAAGCGGCGAAGTTCTGGGTTATCTTCCACAGGTGCCATCTGAAAGGGCTTTGCGGCAGACAACATTGGACTTTTTTGAGGAACGATGTGACCATGACAACTTCGATTACGCTCATTTCTACGCGCTGTTGAGGGAGATAGGGTTTCCGGAAGACCGGATTTCCTCAACGATCGCGTTAGGAGACTTGTCCGGCGGCGAAAAGAT
>DUQE01000037.1 GCA_012837925.1 Bacillota bacterium | reverse complement strand
GCGAGACAATTTCGGCTGCCTCGTTCACTTCAAAGAGACCAAGATTAGAGCTTCCAGTAAGACTCAATAGGATTCCCTTTGCCCCTTCGATTGATGCTTCTAAGAGAGGGCTAGAAATCGCCTGTTCCGCTGCTTTGGCTGCTCGGTCCTCACCCGAAGCGTGACCAATACCCATAAGGGCTGAACCTGCGTTGGTCATAATAGCCCTGACGTCGGCAAAATCGAGGTTGATCAGACCAGGAACAGTAATTAGATCGGAGATGCCTTGTACTCCCTGCAACAACACATCATCGGCTATCTTGAACGCATCCAGCATCGATGTGCGCTTTTCCACCACCTGCAACAGACGATCGTTGGGAATCGTGATTAAGGTATCTACTTTGCTCTTCAGCAACTCAATACCCTTCTCAGCCTGTTCCCGACGTCTACGCCCTTCAAACGTAAAGGGTTTCGTCACTACCCCCACTGTAAGGGCGTGCAACTCTTTGGCAACTTCAGCCACCACCGGTGCGGCTCCAGTACCCGTGCCTCCCCCCATGCCCGCGGTAATAAAGACCATGTCGGCTCCTTCAAGGGCTTTGGAGATCTCTTCTCTTGATTCTTCTGCTGAACGTTGCCCTACACTAGGATCCGATCCAGCCCCCAAACCTTTGGTGAGCTTCTCGCCCAGTTGGATCTTCTGATGTGCTTCAGACATTTGCAGGGCCTGAGCGTCTGTGTTCAGCGCAATAAACTGAATGCCCTTTAGATCCGCTGCAATCATGCGGTTTACAGCGTTTCCGCCTCCGCCGCCGCAACCTATAACCTTTATGTCCGCAAACTGAACATTATCCAGATCAAATTCGAACATGGGATCCCCCTCTTCAACATCGGATTATAATCATCCAGTGATCAAAAAGACGCTTGATTTCCAGACTAATTTCCACATGGAGACCGCTTTTCCCTTTAAGCTGTGGAAAAAACTATTTATCCTTGCCATTCTAGCACGCTTTTTTACAGAGTACTGACCACAGGACTCTTGGGTACCCTCAAATCAATGCGCCTTGCTTGCTCGTTGCGCAGGCTCAAGTCCTCAAGAATCGTCTCAAGTAAGACAAACTTCTCCTCGAGATCGACAGGTTGACCCATTAGTATCTCTGTACCTGAACGGGTAACAAAGGAACGCGTAGCCATATTCAACTCTGAGATGGAGGCTTGCAGTTTGGCTGGAACCATATTGAGTAGCCGGGCCGTCGCTACAAGCTGCTCGGGAGATGACAGATCACAGTGCGTTACAATAGGCAGAGAGTGTACTACTCCAGAGCCGATTGAAGGCAGTATCCCACCATCCCGATCCAGAAGCACCCATCCGCCCTCACTCGGCGTTTGAGCAATAGGCGTGCGCTCCTGAATGCTTACAGTCAATCGGTTCGGCCAACGCCACTTCGCCGTAGCGTGTTCAATCCATGGATGTTCCATAAGAGTCGCTGCGAGCTCACGCGTATCTACGCGCCACACATTTGTTAAGGAAAAATCTATGTACAAATCTAATTGCTCAGCGCTTAGATACGATAAGCCTGTCCACTCAATTTTGTCCGTTTCAAAGAACGTAGAGTTCGCGAACAAGTATAGGGCGATGACGAGTGCTAGCACTAGAACATATAGGGCATTCTTACCGCTCGAGAGCTCATTTGTCATACTGCCCCTCCTTCATTCTTCAATTCTGGTAATCTTCGCTCCCAGGCTTTCTAACCGCTCCTCCATAGACTCATAACCGCGGTCAACATGTGCAACTCCATGGATCACAGACTGTCCTTCTGCCGCCAGAGCTGCCAGAACTAACGCTGCACCACCCCTCAAGTCACCAGCGACCAAAGAGGCGCCCGTCAATCTCGTAGGCCCGTCAATCGCCACTGACGAGCGGTTTACAGTGACGTCCGCACCCAGTTTACACAACTCCTGTGTATACCCAAATCGACGATCAAATACTGCTTCCTCTAGTTCACTTCGCCCTACGGCTTGGGTGGCTACCGCGACCATTTGTGGCTGTAAATCCGTGGGAAAACCCGGGTAGGGCCTTGTTGAGACTTGAAACGGCTTGAGCTTGGTTGGTGATTCGATCGTGATCGTCCGCTCCTGCGTCACCACTTTCGCGCCCATGGCAGACACAAGTTCTAGCAGTGGTGCTATGTGTTCAGGAATAACGTTTTCCAACCTACCACTTCCACCTGTTATCAAGAAAGCCAGGAGGTACGTGCCAGCCTCAATGCGATCAGGTATGACGGAGAAATCTGTTGCTCCAAGTTCACGAACACCTTTAATCCTAATAATCGGCGTCCCCGCGCCTCGAATGTCCGCACCCATACCGTTTAGGAAGGCTTGGATATCTACAATCTCCGGTTCGCGGGCAGCATTTCTGATGATGGTTTCGCCCTCGGCCATTGTTGCCGCCATCATAATGTTCTCGGTAGCCCCGACGCTTGGATAGCGGAAGGTAATGTCTGCACCGCGCAAACGCGGAGCTCGAGCCACATACATATCTCCCACAATGTCAATCGTTGCTCCCATCTGTTCGAAGCCCGCCAAGTGAATGTCCAGGGGCCTGCTTCCAATATTGCACCCTCCAGGCCGGGCGACTTCTACGCTTCCAAGCCTCGCCAACAGGGGCCCCATCACTTGCACCGATGCTCGCATGGACTTCACCAACTCCTTGGGGGTGTGTCCATCTATGGATGATACGTCCAGCTGCATCGCACTGGAATCAAAGCTCACGTCCACTCCTAAAGCCCTAAGTACTCCTGCCATTGTATCTACATCAGTAATCCTCGGTACATTCTCAAGCCTGAACGACCCCTTACCTAAGAGAGCCGCAACCATGAGCTTGAGGGCAGAGTTCTTTGCCCCGTTAATTCGTACACTGCCGTTGAGACTGCGCTGTCCTTCCACCAAAAACTTGCCCATTGTATCACCTCTACCCCTGACTTTACCGTTCATCTTATGCGGTAAGGGGTAATGGGTGAAACTTAGGCATCAGTCCTGGCATTGCTTGGAGATATTGAGCAAAATGCCCACCCCTGCCAAACTCATGAGCAGGCTAGATCCTCCGTGACTGATAAAGGGTAGCGGAATTCCAGTAACCGGCAGAGAACCGGTGACCACCCCGATATTGAGTAAAGCTTGAAAGGCAATCATCGAAGTGATGCCAATGGCCAGCAAGGTACCATACAAATCCGGAGCACGCATGGCGATTCGCAAGCCACGCCAGGCAATGACGAAGTACAAAATAAGCACTGTGACTCCGCCCAAGAAACCTAGTTCTTCACAGAGTATGGCGAAGATAAAGTCCGTGTGATGTTCGGGTAGGTACGAAAACTTTTGCTTACTCTTTCCCAGGCCTAGGCCAAACACTCCTCCAGATCCGATGGCAAGCAAGGACTGAATGACATTCCATCCTGTATCTGTAGGATCAGACCAAGGATCGAGAAAGGCAAACAATCTACGAAGTCGATATTCTTTCATCGTAACCAAGTAAACCATAGCTGGCACCGTAGCAAGGCCGACTAACGTAATCTGACCGAGATGCACACCGCCCGCGAAAAAAACCACGAACACAGTAAAAACCAAGGCAGCGCCGGTACCGAAATCCGGTTCAAGCATGATCAGGGCAAACTGGGCAGCCGTGATCAACAGAATCGGAAGTAATCCCGAAAAAAACCTTCGGGCTTTATCTCGTTTTGTCGACAGGTAAACCGCAACATAGTTGACCATCACCAACTTTGCCACTTCTGAGGGCTGCAGATTAAATCCAGCTATGCGAATCCACCGCGTAGCTCCAGCGGTACCCGAGCCCACAAAAAGTACTGCGACTAACAAGACAAAGGATATAACAAGACCGATGAGGGCCAAAGGCTTAAAGATGTGATAGTCAACATTCATCAAAATGAACATCAGGACCAAGCCCACTAGTGCCAAAATAGTCTGTCGTTGTACGTAGTAATAGGGGTTTCCTGCATCGGCCAGGCCCATCACCGATGACGCACTAAAAACCATGACCAGGCCCATACTTAACAAGATGATCACTGCAACGAATGCCAGTAGATCAACTTTGCCACCCTTGGTAAACATACCCTCGCCCCCTCCCTAATCTATATGCTCCTAGAGTATGGCGTACAACCCTAGCACGGCAAAAACGAGGGAGACCAGCCAAAAACGCGTCATGATCTTACTCTCCGCAACACCAAGGAGCTCAAAGTGATGGTGCAAGGGAGCCATTCGGAACAGTCTCTTGCCCTTGGTAAACCGAAAATACAGAACCTGAAGAATGACCGATACCGTTTCAATCACAAACAAGCCGCCTAAAATTGGCAAGAGAAGCGACGTCTTGCTCACAACAGCTCCCGTTCCCAGAGCCGCTCCTAACGCCAAGGAGCCGACATCGCCCATGAATACTTGGGCTGGGGGAGCATTAAACCATGCAAAGCCAAGGCAAGCCCCTGCCACAGCGCCAAAGAACAAGGCGAGATCTGGATGGCCAAAGTAGTAACATACAAGTCCTAGAGCAGAAGCACTTATGGCCGTACTTCCCGCAGCTAAACCGTCAACACCATCGGTTATGTTCACCGCGTTGGCAGCACCCACGACGACCAATGTCGTAAAGGGAATATAAACCAAGGTCGGCAGCACAATGCTCTCCCCCCAAAACGGTACAATTAGGTCTGTACCTACACGGGCGGCTGCGTAGAGGGCAACCAGGATGGCGACTCCGAATTGTCCTACTAGTTTCTCGCGTGCACGCAAACCCAGCGAACGTCTCGCCACAATCTTGATGAAGTCATCAAGGAATCCGACGGCGCCAAAGCCAATGGTGGCAAAGAGCATCACTACATTACTGTGGGTTACTGGACGGAAAATGACGACTGCTAAGGTAATTGCTATGATCATCAGCACTCCACCCATGGTGGGAGTGCCGGCTTTCCCCAAATGTGATTTAGGACCATCTACCCGGACTTGTTGACCTAGTTTCAAACGGCTTAAATAGGCAATCATCCGCGGACCTGCTAATAAAGAGAGAATGAATGCAAGAAAGCCGCTAAAAAGAGGTAAAAACGATACCGGCATTACTCATCTCCACCCTTCAGGAGTTGTTCGACGATTTTTTCAAAATGCAAACCCCTAGAAGCCTTAACCAGCACTAAATCGCCGCTTTCAAGTTCGAGATCGTTGGACCTAAGAAAGTCGTCTGTTGTAGCATAGACTTGACCCCGGCCTGCACCTTCTTGCATCAAAGAGGCATATTGCCCAACAAAAAACAGTTGCTCCGCACATGAACTTGCATGACGGCCAACCTCGTAATGGGCTGCTTCCGCAATCTCACCCAATTCAAGCATGTCGCCTAGAATAGCCACTCGCCTACCCGAACAGTACATATGGGCCAGGGTATCCAAGGCCCCTTGCATAGAAGCAGGACTCGCGTTATAGCTATCGTTGACAACAATCATTCCTTTGGGACTGCGGCGGACCTCCAACCGCATCGCACTTGACGCCAACTCCGTTAAGGCGTGAGCACCCTTTTCGATACGAATACCGAATTGCAGACCTACTGTGAGAGCGGCGCTGGCGTTCCATACATTATGGACTCCCGGCACAGCCAAACGAACCTGGACTTCCTCCTGTTCACAACGTAATGTAAACGAAGGTCGGCCCTCAACGTCGAGATTGATTCCCTTCGCCACTACGTCATTGGCAACATCTAACCCATAGTAGATAATACGTCCCGGGAAATTTCGAGCCTGACCGCGAACGGATGGATCATCTCCGTTCAAAATGGCAACACCGGTGGCGTCCATTGATTCAAGGAGTTCACCTTTGGCCTGTGCTATGTTGCCCATTCCGCCCAGAAGTTCCAGATGCACCGGACCGATGTTCGTGATCACTCCATAGTTCGGGGGGCTTATTTCCGTCAAACGTCTTATTTGACCTAATCCGCGCATTCCCATTTCTACGACTAGGAGTTCATGATGTTCTTCGAGTCCCAGAACCGTCAAAGGTACTCCAATTTCGTTATTATAGTTTCCAGCAGTGGCATGGACAGCGTACTCCGTACTCAATACCCGGGTAACCATGTCTTTTGTCGATGTTTTGCCATTGCTCCCAGTAATCGCTATTACCGGAACCGGAAAATCAGCCAAATATCCTTTGGCCAACTCCTGCAGAGCTAAGAGTGGATCCCCTACCTGTACTACGCCGGGTCCCTCGTGAGTACCTTCCTTTACCACCGCGTACCCACCCTTTGCCAGGACGTCCGAAACAAACTGGTGACCGTCAACCCGTTCTCCAGGTAATGCAATAAATAGACTCCCCGCTGCAGCCTCACGACTGTCAATTACAACATTGTGAACCAAACCATCTCCAATGGCTTGGCCATCGGTGTATGCAGCGATCTGGGCTAATGTTAATGGACGCATCAGTCTTTCAGCTCCTTAATGGTCCTCCTGACTTCTTCCCTATCATCAAAATGTACTCGACCCTTGGCAGATTCCTGGTATGTCTCATGACCTTTGCCTGCTACGATCACAAGATCGTCGGCCGTGGCCATCTCCACACCCCGTGCAATCGCAGAGCGCCGATCCGCGATGATCGTGTAGTCAACTTGAGGATTTGTCGCGAGAAGACCTTTCTCTATACTAGAGCAAATCGCCATCGGATCCTCTGAACGCGGATTGTCGGACGTGATAATCACGACATCGGCCAACTTTGCAGCCACAGCGCCCATTAGAGGACGCTTGCCCGAATCCCTATCTCCACCAGCACCGAAGACCAGGATGATTCGTCCCCGTGGTGTCAACTCACGAGCCGAATGCAATATATTCTCGAGTCCATCGGGTGTATGAGCGTAGTCCACCACAACATTAAGACCATGGCTATTTTCTACTCGTTCAAATCGGCCAGGAACGCCGGGTATCATCTCAAGACCTGCTTGGATGGCCTCTAAGGATACACCCTGGCTATAGCAAAGTGCAGCTGCCCCCAGAGAATTGTATACATTAAAGTACCCTGTGAGCTTAAGGTTGATGGGGATTTGTCCTGCCTCACTACTCAGTATATAAGAAACGCCTGCATTTTCCAACTGGATCTTCACCGCTCGAAATGTAGCGTTCTCGCGCACTCCATAGCTTACGACTGTGGTTGTGGCCAAATCCTGCAGCCTGGAACCCCAGGGATCATCAACATTGACTACCGCCGGTCCATGAAGAGCAGTAAACAGCTTACACTTTGCAGCAAAGTAGTCTTCCATGGAAGCATGAAAATCAAGATGATCTTGGGAGAGATTCGTAAAGAGCCCTCCTGCGAAGGAAATGCCTGCCGTACGGTGCAGATCGAGAGCGTGAGACGATACCTCCATGATGACAAAATCCATATGCTCGTCAACCATTTGGGAGAAGAGTCGATACAAATCGAGGGACTCAGGCGTCGTTCGCCCAGATTCTAGGGCCATGTCACCGATCATCGTCTGAATCGTACCGATTAGTCCTACTTTGTACCCTGCTTTTTCCAAGATGGACTTTACGAGGTACGTGGTGGTCGTCTTGCCATTTGTTCCTGTAACACCGAGCACACGCAGTTTACGATCTGGATGATCGTAGAAGCGAGCGCTAGTGAAGCCTAGAGCATACCTTGTGTCAGGAACAACCACTTGAGGTAGATCTAGGTCCGGAAAGGGCCGTTCCACCAATAGTGCTACAGCACCTTTCTTGACTGCTTCATACACAAAGTCGTGGCCATCCAGCTTTAATCCGGAAATAGCCACGAACAGATCGCCCGGTTGGACCGTTCTCGAATCATAACTGATGCCACTTATATTGGTTGCAGAAGATCCGACCGCTCTGTGATCGAGTCCATGTACGACCTTGCTTAGCTCCAAATCGTGCACCCCCTTCTACTGGTCTATAATCTAAAGACAACTTCTACCGCTGAACCTTTGGGGATTCGTGTTCCCGCACCTGGCGATTGCTCCGCTGCTATCCCACTGCCGACGACAGTGATTCGGAGTCCAAGGTCCGACAGAGTAGTCGACGCATCTCGCATACTCATCCCAGATACGTCGGGTACTTCCACTTCTTCCCCCTGATCCTGTTCATAAAAAAAGAGATGGACCGTAGTCTGAACCGGAACTCGCGCACCAGGTTTTGGTGTTTGGGCCGTCACCAGGGTTCCATCTCCCTCCATCGTCCATGGAAAACCAGCTTTGGACAGTCGAGCTTGGGCTTCTTCCTTTGTAAAGTTTGATACATTGGGAACCAAAGCAAAGGGCGTCCGAGATTGACCTTCCTGACGTCGTTTCACTCCAAGATATTCGAGGCTTTCCTCCATGATCTCTTTGAATACCGGCGCCGCCAAGACGCCTCCGTAGGGCGACTCAACTTTAGGACTGTAAAGTATAACCAAGACGGCCAAAGCAGGGTCATCCACAGGTGCGAAGCCTACGAAAGAGGCAATTCTTCCTGAGCCATACACTCCGCCTTCAGGAACCTCCGCAGTACCTGTCTTTCCGGCTACGTAATACCCGGCCACGTCCGCCCTGTTTCCGTTCCCGTTTACCACAACGGACCGAAGCAACTGGCTTACCTGTACGGCCGTACTAGAACCTACGGGCTGCCCAAGGACTTCTGGCTCGACTCTTTCGATCAAACGTCCTTGAGAATCCCGAATTTCTCGCACAAAGTATGGCTTCATTAGATTACCGCCGTTGGCAATGGAACAAAGTGCATTAAGGAGTTGCAGTGGCGTGACCGCTATTCCTTGCCCAAAGCCTGTGTTTGCCCATTGCAGGGCTTGCCCGCTGAGCCTGGGCGTGGCTACCATACCAGCTATCTCTCCAGGAAAGTCAACGCCTGAACGCCCTCCAAAACCAAAGTTCCGAATGTAAGGATGAAAGCGTTCCGGACCCATTTCTGCAGACAGTTTGGCGAAGGTTATGTTGTCTGAACGTTCCATCGCTTCCAGGAAAGAAATGCTGCCAAAGACACGACCGTCAGAGTTGCGTACCCTCCCACCGCCTACTTCCCAATAGGATCCACTTTCAAATGTACGCTCATTATACGTCAATCCCAAATCAATGCTTGCCGCGGCGGTTACGAACTTGAATGTAGACCCTGGTTCGTACTGATCCGTGATGGCCACATTACGGCGGCGTCCTGCAGAAACATCTTGATAGTAGTTCGGATCAAATGTTGGGTAAATGGCGTTCGCAAGAATTTCCCCTGTGTTCGGATCCATCACCAAGACCAGACCGCGATCACTCTTGCTTGAAATCACGGCCTCCTGAATATGTGTCTCCGAGACATATTGAATCACACTATCAATGGTTAAGACAATATCATGACCTGCTGTGGGAGGAACAAACTCACTATCGCCCCCTGGGATGCTGCGTTGAGTGGCATCTTTTTCGACCGCTAGCTGACCGGGCGTTCCCTTGAGCGTCTCATCGTAATAGTATTCTATGCCTTCAAGACCTTGATTATCGGAACCAGCAATCCCAATCACATGGGCGGCAAGCGATCCTTGCGGATAGTAGCGTTGCGGGCGCTTTGTGACGCGAATTCCAGGCAAGCCCAGGCGGCGGATGGCTTCGGCTGTTTCGACGCTGAGTCCCCGTGCTAGCCAAACGCTCGTCGTGGACTGTGTGTTTAAGATCTTTGTCAACTCTGCTTCGCTGATAGGCAGAAAAGGAGCTAACTGTCGTGCTGTCCCCTCCACATCCCGAACGCTGTTCGGCAGGGCGTACACTGCATCGGCTCCTACACTTATTGCTAATGTATTATAGTTGCGATCCAAAATGTTTCCTCTTTGGGCATCGATGGTCTGAGGTCTCATGCGCTGGGCAACTGCGCGGTCAGACAAATCGTCACCTTTATAGATTTGCAGGTAACCCAATCGGCCAATGAGCAACAAAAAGCCCAAAGCCCAAAAAAAGAAGATAAATATAGTTCGTCGTATGCGGGATCGTTTACCGGTGTAACGTGCCAGCTTCTACTCCTCCTAACGGCAGAACCTTGTTCACCCAAGAGACTAACGTGGCGAAGATGCCCATACCTTCAGGCGACTGACTATGATCTGTGATCCAACGAGACTCTGCCCCTCCAGCCATGGCTGTAGGCGTGTTGACAACTAATGTCGCCGTATGTACAGGATCCACCATACCCAGTTCAGTTCGGGCTATGTGCTCAATCTGTTTCAACGAACGCACAGATTCCAGACTAAGCATTGTTTGATCATTTCGTTGTTGCATTGTGTTTACCTGCTCCTGTAACTGCACTAATTCCATGCTTAGGTAATACGAAGTTACTTGTTGTTGAAGATACAAGAGACTGACCACTACGCAACAAGCGGCCACCAAGCAAATTTTCAGTGTCACGGGAATCCGACTTCGTTTCACCGGCCGTCTAGGTTTAGGACTAGGGGTCTCTTCTGTAGGATACGAATAGTATTCAAGCTTTCGAGCCGCAGTCATGTGGTGTACCCTCCTTCTAGCTTTTCCACAACCCGCAACTTGGCACTGCGGGCTCTAGGGTTAGACTCTAGTTCTTCTTCCGACGCCTCAATGGGCTTACGATTGACCAGACGAACTACAGGTTGGCTATCGCAGACGCAGATCGGCAAGTTGGGCGGACATGTGCAATTTCCCAGCAGTTCCTGAAAGTACTCTTTCACTATGCGGTCTTCTAGAGAATGGAATGTGATAACCGCCAAGCGCCCTCTAGGCTTGAGTAAGGCTACAGCCTGTTTTAAGGCAACTTCTAATGCTCCGAGCTCATCATTTACCGCGATCCGAAGAGCTTGAAATGTGCGCCTGGCTGGATGCGGTCCCGTCGCCCGAGCTCCTGCAGGAATAGCCTTTTTGATGATCGTCACTAAGTCTCCAGTGGTCTCGATTGGACCATTCTCGCGTTCCGCGATGATAAACTGTGCAATCCGAGCTGCCCAACGCTCTTCACCGTACTGCGAGATGATCCGCGAGAGATCCTTTTGTTCATATGTGTTTACGATTGTCCAGGCATCAAGGGGTGAATCCTGATCCATTCGCATATCAAGCCGTGCTTCTTGGTGGTAGCTAAAGCCTCGTTCAGCATCATCGAGCTGCGGCGAGGAGACTCCAATGTCCATCAGGACGCCAGCCACTTCTGTAATCCCCATGCCCTGCAAGATAGACTGTAGATTACGAAAGTTATCTCTTACCAATGTAACCTGTGCCGTATACGCCGTGAGTCTGTATCTGGCTCTTTCCAAGGCTTCGTGGTCTTGATCAATCCCGATCAGCCGAATGGACGGGTTTGCTGTAAGCATTCCCAGGCTATGGCCCGCAGCACCTAACGTACAGTCGACGTAGATTTCTCCTGACTTGAGGTCCAGCGATTCAATTGTCTCCTTGAGTAAGACTGGTTCATGGGCAAAATGCATCGCTATCACCCCTGGATCAGATTCCCAAATCTACTATATTTTCCGCAATATCTTCAAAGGACTCTTCTGCATCGTCCACATAGGATTCCCATCTTTCTTTGCTCCAAATCTCAACTCGGCTCGATACCCCAATGACTACGGCATCCTTCTCAATAGAGGCAAACTCTCTGAGATTAGGTGGCAGATTAATCCTTCCTTGCTTATCCAGTTCACACTCGGTAGCACCCGAAAAGAGGAAACGTACGAATTGACGAGCATCGCTCTTGGTCAAGGGTAGGGCCTTGAGTTTACTCTCCAAAATACTCCACTCTTCCTGGGGAAACAGGAACAAGCAGTTGTCCAGACCTCGCGTGATTACAGCTCCTTCACCGAGTTCTTCTCTGAACTTCGCAGGAATGATCAAACGTCCCTTAGCATCAAGACCATGGTGGTACTCACCCATGAACATTCCCGCCACTCCTTTCCTAAAAAGATCCCCACTTTCCCCCACTTGCTACCACTTTAATGACATATTCGTCCCACAAGAGGTAATTCCTGCTAGTTTTTCAAAAAAAGTGCATAAAAAAACCCGGATACGCCTTCGTATCCAGGCTCATTTTCAGAGCTGAGTGAACCGGTAAGCCGAGTTCTGTCGTGGATGATCATCTATCTAGGACTTTAGTTACCTAAAGTCTCATGCGGTCAACCCGGAAGTATAGCGAGGCGGGCTACCTCTTCTTCCCTATTTGACCTTGCTCCGGATGGGGTTTACCTAGCCAGTTAGTCACCTAACTGCTGGTGAGCTCTTACCTCACCTTTTCATCCTTACCTCTTCTCAAGGCGGTTTGTTTCTGTGGCACTAGCCTTAGAGTTACCTCCACTGGGTGTTACCCAGCATCCTGCCCTACGGAGCTCGGACTTTCCTCAAAGGATGACTCCTTCGCGATCATCTAGTTCACTCAGTAGCCTCAGTATAGCATATTCATGAACGGTTTAAAAGGAAAAGGGATTGGTACTAGTATCCTGTAAGACACATATCCCGTCGCCAAAGCGTTCTTGCAGGTATCGTCCAACTTCTGCAACCATGATCCTTTCTGTGTAAAAGTGTCCTGCGTCAAGAACAGCAAGGCCTATTTGTGTTGCATCCAGGGCATCGTGATAGGACACATCACCCGTCACTAAGACGTCTGCCCCGGCCGCTTTCGCTTGATGCACATAGTCGCCACCCGAACCCCCGATGACTGCGACCACAGACACCGTCTGCTGATCACGACCTACGATTCTCACAGGACAACCCCACAGGGCCTCGAGACGCTTGGCAAACTCCCCCAGAGCGACAGGTGCAACTTCGCCAATTCGCCCCAACCCCGCGTTTGCACCTTCTACAGGAAGGAAGATACGTGGATCCTTCAGGCCGACTTCTCGAGCGAGCCAATGATTGAGTCCCGTATCCGCTTGGTCAAGATTGGTGTGCGCAACATAGACGGCTATGTCGTGCTTCAGAAGTGCAGCAAGTAGCGCACCATCGGGACTATTGGTACGGATATGTCTTAGTGGCTTGAAGATAAGCGGGTGGTGGGCAATGACCAAATCCACTTCTTGGTCAATGGCGTTTCGCACTACGTCCATCGTGACGCTCAGGGTCACCAGTACCTTTGACACCGTCTTGTTCACATCACCAATCTGTAGGCCCACATTATCCCACTCCATAGCCAGATCCAGTGGTGCCAGTTCTTCCATAATCGTACAAAAATCTTGAACCTTATATTCCAAATCACTCTACCCCCACTGATTTTGTTCATCAAAGCGTCATAAACGCCACAGGGACAACACTTAGCTAGGAAATTCATGGATTTTCTTAGTAGGACATGCTATAATATTGCAAAAGAATGCTCCACGGGAGGTACTATGAAACGCAGCGATGGTGTATTGTTGAAATCATTGGACCCTTTTGTGAAAATTATCCCCTATATTATGGACAGGCGCAGCGATGCGCAAAACTTTTCTAAACATGTTTTTTGTGTGGATCCTATTGACCAGTATATCGCAGAGAAGAGGGAACAAGGACATAGGTTCACCTATCTGCACTTTTTCATAGCGGCCTATGTGCGAGTCGTTGCAGAGCGACCTC
>DUQE01000036.1 GCA_012837925.1 Bacillota bacterium | reverse complement strand
TGGTTCAAGCCTGACCTGCACATCGCCAACCTCTGTTGGATCAGGCATCTCTTGATCAGGTGTCCATTGCCTGACCTGTACCTCTTGATTTAGAGATTTAGGTAGGACATCCAATGGGATATCTTCCTGAACCACAGGCGGCGGTTCTGTGACCTGCATGCCTATCTCCGTTTCCACCAAGGGCTGATCCGGTGGATGAGCAGATACCATCTGGGCGATCTCTAAGAGCGGCCTTGCCTCAACAGGTCCAACCTCTCCCAGTTCAGAATCCGTCGGTTCAATTGTTAACGGGGTCTGTCCCTCCATCGGAATGAAGGCTGCGGCCAGTGAAGCCCAGTTGATTTTCTGCTCCGTTTCCTTCGGTTCCTCCAGTGGAGGCCCTTCCTTAGGTTTCTTCGCCTCTCCAAGATACCTCGTTAATACTGTTCCAAAGTCAGCGGTTTGCGCATTAGCGTGTCCTTTCGGCGGAGTCACCTCACTCTTGGTCTCAACACTACCTAGACCCATATGAGCTAATACAAATGGTCCTATTCTTTTCACCTCCTTTCAAGGTGTATTCCAGCTACTGACTGGCCTGTCCGAGTTTTTCACTCAAGGCCACGGCCAGGTTAGTTGGCAGTTCTATGAGAATACTAGCTGCGTCCTGCAAATCCATACTGAGCAAGACGTCTAGGATTAACTCTTGATCCAGCTTTTCCAGAATTCTAGCAGACTCAGCCGGAGTCATCTCTTTGTAAAGGGCAGCTAGGGTCTGCACGTTCTTCCTTTGGTCCTGATCACTCTGCAAACGGGCTGACGCTGTAGCGATCGTGGCTTCACGATCGTCAAGCTCTTGGGCTCTTTGCTGGAGTTGCTTTTCATACGTCTCCAGCTCAGCTGCGCGTTCACTGAGCTCTCCTTCTTTCAATTGCATCTGTTCTTGTTGAGCGGCGATCCAACTCTCAGAATCTTGACCAATAGCGTAGATCTTCAAGTGAGGTTCGATCCATCCAATCTTCATTCCCAGGTTCCAAAACAGGGCAGGTGCATCGATCACGCCAGTAACAGCAAATATGCTGAAGGCAACCACAATTGCCACAAGGAGAAGTAAAATCACCAAAACCCATTTGCGCACCGGAGTACCTCCCTAACTTTCTAGATGTGAACGCATATCATCGAGAACTTTTTGCTCTTTCCGCTCCTCTTCCTTGATAAAGGAAGCGTATTGCTTCTCGCGAAGCGTCGTCACTTTTTTCGTCTCTTGGCGTGCTAACAGCCACGCCTCTTTCGCTTGACTTGTTATCCGTTCCTGTTCGTTAAGACGTTCTATCTGGCGGTCAATTCTCACCTTCAGAATGTCCAGAAAGGAATACATGGCCTGCCGCGTTTCTATGTCAGACTGCTCATATCCATAGTCCTTGATTTCTTGTTCCTGCTGCCTCAAATGGGCCAGTTTAAGCCTTTCTTCTCTTGCCAGACGCTCCTGCATGGCCCATTCTTGCTTAGCACTTTCTTCCATCATTTGACGCACGTTGAGGACTTTCTCTAAACGAAATTTAAACGCTGCCATTTCCCCAACTCCTACTGTTCATTGCCCACAATAGCCCGCAGCTTGGCAAGAGTATCAGGCCACTGGCATGCTTCCGTAGTCTCCTGCCGTAAGAATGCCGTTATGCTGGGATGAAGCCGGATCGCCTGATCGATCTGTGGATTTGATCCTGCAGCGTAAGCCCCGATATTAATCAGATCCTCCGCATCAGCATAGGTAGCCATGGAAGCCCGGATCCGTCCTGCTAAGGTCTTGTGTTCCGGACTGGCCACCTCCGTCATGAGTCGACTGACGCTGGCCAAGACATCGATGGCTGGATAGTGGTTCTTTTCTGCCAGAGCTCTATTGAGCACAATGTGCCCATCAAGAATACCCCTGACAGTGTCCGTAATTGGCTCGTTGAGGTCATCACCTTCAACCAGTACAGTATAAAAGGCGGTAATTGTCCCAACACTTCCCGGTCCCGTTCGCTCCAAAATACGGGGTAAAAGGGCAAACACCGAAGGTGTGTAACCTCGTGTAGCTGGTGGTTCGCCGGTGGCCAAGCCTACTTCACGTTGCGCTAAGGCCAGTCTTGTGACCGAGTCCATAACAAAGAGCACGTCTTTTCCGAGATCACGGAAGAACTCAGCGATCGTGGTGGCCACCATGGCTCCCTTAATACGAACTAAAGCAGGTTGGTCTGACGTGGCTACAACGACAACCGAACGGGCCATGCCTTCCGGTGCAAGGTCACGTTCTAGGAACTCTCGCACTTCACGTCCCCGCTCCCCGATGAGAGCGATGACGTTCACGTCGGCCTCCGTGTTTCTGGCCATCATACCCAAAAGCGTACTCTTACCTACGCCACTTCCTGCGAAAACGCCAATCCGTTGTCCTCGCCCGCAGGTTAGGAGTCCATCGATAGCTCGCACTCCCACCGACAGAGGCGACTTAATACGTTGCCGTTCCAGCGGCTTGGGGATTCTTCCCTGTACTGATAGACGCTTAGTGGCCGGCACGTATCCCTTCCCATCCATGGGATTGCCTAATCCATCAAGCACTCGTCCAAGGAGTGCTTCACTCACATCAACAGCGAGCGGAGAACCGGTGGCGGTGACAAGACTTCCCGGACCCACACCCGTCAACTCCGAAAGTGGCATTAACAGCACCTTTTGATCTCTAAATCCCACAACTTCAGCCGGGACACCTTGTCCAACACGGGGTTGAATAAGGCAGAGATCACCAATATTGGTGGTTGGTCCAATCGATTCGATGGTCAACCCCACTACCTGGTTTACGCGTCCGCTGTGTATCGTGTCATCGAGTTGCTGCAAGTAACGGTTATAATGCGCCACTCTTGGCGTCAGATCCTCAGTGGTTCTCATCATACAGCACTTCCAGTAAACTCTTACCCAACTTGCCAATTCGGCGCTCTAATCGAGCATCAATAATACCCGTCTCCGACTCAATGAGGCATCCGCCTTGCGTAATGGTCGGATCCTGTTCGAACAGAATCTTCGTCCTGGATGATATGCGGACGTTATCTTCTCTTTCCTTGATTAACGAATAGTCCATGGGACTCACATAGACAGCAATTTCGTTGACTGTACCCAAGGATTGTAGGGCTTCCTTAACGATAGGTTCAAGCCAAGAAATGTCGTCTTCGATAGTCTTCCTCACTATTTTATCGGCAAGAAGCAGGCTAAGCTTTAGAACGTCCTCTTCGAGCGCAGCTAGACCACTGGCTCTGAGACGAACTCCTTCGTCGACCGTCGCTTGCAGCAACTCAAGCAAGTTTGCGGCCTCTTCCATGGCTTTCTGCCGTCCGTCGGTTAGCCCCTCCTCGTATCCTTGGGCGTACCCTTCTTCTTTCGTCTTTAGACGGAGGGCTTCAACTTCCTCATCTACTTGCTGCAAACGAAGCTGGGCATCTTTTTCGGCCTGTTCAACGATCTCCTCCGCTTGTCTCTTAGCATCTTGTATCAAGTTCGAGGCGTCCAGAATGGTATTACCCTCAGGGGTAGGGGCAGCTTTTTCAACCAACTGCACCGGAATAACTGTATCGGCATCGTCGGTTACCAAAACCTTCAACTCAGCGGCCTTGATTATTCTAGACAATCACCTCATCCTCCCCTCCCCGGGCAATAATGATCTCTCCGGTGTCCTCTAAGCGGCGAATCGTCGCAACAATCTTCTGCTGCGTATCTTCGATGTCACGCAGACGCGCAGGCCCCATGAAGTCGATGTCTTCCTGCAACATTTCAGCAGCACGCTTCGACATGTTTTTCATGATGCGAGAGGAAACCTCTTCGCTCGCGGTTTTCAGGGCTAAGGCGAGATCCTTAGAGTCAACCTCACGTAATACTTTCTGAATCGAACGGTCGTCGAGGATGATAATATCTTCAAAGACGAACATCCGCTTGCGAATTTCTTCAGCCAACTCGGGTTCTTCTTCTTCAAGCGAATCAATAATGGTCTTTTCAGTGGCCCGATCTACCATACTCAAGATGTTGACGGCAGACTCAATGCCACCAGCCACCGTATAGTCATCAACGATAAAGGCCGAAAGCCGTTGTTCCAATGTACTTTCAATCTCCTGCAACACCTCAGGTGTTGTGCGATCGAGCTTGGCCAAACGCTTAGCCACATTCACCTGTAGCTCAGGTGTTAAGGAAGATAAGATGAGACCCGCTTGCTCTGGATCCAGATAGGCAAGAATAAGGGCAATGGTTTGAGGATGTTCGTTTTGAATGAAGTTGAAAAGCTGCGTCGCATCGGTTTTTCGGGCAAAGTCAAAGGGCCTAACCTGCAACGAGGCCGTCAATCGGTTGATAATGTCGTCAGCTTTAGCGGACCCCAAAGCCTTTTCCAAGAGTTCTCTCGCGTACTCAATACCGCCATGTTCGAGATACTCTCTGGCCACCATAAGTTCGTGAAACTCCTCAAGTACCGCGTCCCGCTGGTCTGGCTGAACCCGTTTAATACCTGCTATCTCCAGAGTCAGGTCCTCAATTTCGTCCTCTTTAAGGTGTTTAAAAACTGCGGATGAAATCTCTGGGCGTAAACTCACCAAAAGAATAGCTGCTTTCTGTTTTCCGCTCATTGTTCGAGCCCTCATAACCAGACCCCCTAATCCTCAACCAACCAAGTTCTCATCAACGACGCCACCTCTTCAGGTTTCTCCTCCGCAAACTTCTCGATCTGCTTACGTATGGCCAGACGCTCTCTTTCTTCTGGCGTCAACTCCCGTTCAGGCAACTCATCGTCAATGATAATATCCAATCCAGCTGCGAGAGGCACTTCCTCAGGTTCAGGACGCCTTTTGCGGAGCGCCAAGAACAGCACCGCCAACAACAGAAGAACACCAAGGGCAATTACGACATACAGCGGTACGCCAGACCCTTCAAGCGCAGGAAGGTCTCCCACGAAGGGGCTCACTTCAAAGGGAACGCTTGCCACATAGACGCTGTCCCCACGGTCAAGTCGCAGACCGGTTGCTC
>DUQE01000035.1 GCA_012837925.1 Bacillota bacterium | reverse complement strand
TGTCAGGTCCTGCTGGGTCATGGTAAATGTTTCCTCTCTCATAGGTGACATTTTACCAGAATAGAATCAACATGACATTATCACAGAACAACTACACTTAGAGCAAAGAGTTCTTGACGACCATAAAATACTATGTTATACTTCAGACGTTAAGCAGAAGCCACCGCTTCTCACCTTGTAACTACGTGTTTTCAAGGTTACCCTGATTCATTTTTCCCAGTTTATAGTGGGGGATATTTGTGTGTGGGTAGAAACGGGTGGCGGAAGCCATCCGTTTTTTGCGTAATTCTTAATATTGGAGGGGTGACACCATTAGCAAAGAACTTAGAGTGAACGATGCGATTCGGGCCCGAGAAGTAAGGGTTGTGGATGCCAACGGAGACCAACTCGGCATAATGAGTGCGCGTGACGCTTTGAATGTAGCCGGAGATCGAGGACTCGATTTGGTGGAAGTGGCGCCGAATGCCAAACCACCGGTTTGCCGAATCATGGACTATGGCAAGCACAGGTATGAGCAGAGTAAGCGTGATAAGGCTGCTAAGAAGAAGCAGAAAGTTACGACGATCAAAGAGATTCGCATGAGTCCCAAGATCGATGAACATGACTTTGAGGTTAAGTTCAAGGCTGCAGAGCGATTCTTGACCTCTGGTGACAAGGTCAAAGTCTCAGTACGTTTTCGAGGCAGGGAAATTGTCCATTCTGATTTAGCAAAGACGAAACTCGAGAAGTTAGCGACTCAACTTAAGGATGTTGCCGTAGTCGAACGTCCACCTAAACTGGAAGGACGCCAAATGATCGCAGTATTAGCCCCTAGGACTGATAGCCAAAAAGCGGAAACATCGAAAGCTGAAACAGTGGAAGCAAATAATTAGGAGGTGTGTTCGACATGGCAAAAATGAAAACCCATAGAGGTGCAGCCAAGCGGTTCAAAGTTACAGGAACCGGGAAGGTGATTAAATTTAGTTCGCACAAGAGTCACATTTTGGAGAAAAAGTCCGCAAAGCGTAAGCGTCAGCTAAGACATGGACAAGTGGCGAGCAAGGCCGACACCAAACGTGTACACGAGCTTCTGCCCTATAAATAGATCGGTTAATTAGGAGGAACAGACAATGTCTAGAGTTAAAGGTGGACCAGTAACTCGCCAACGGCGCAAAAAGGTCCTTAAACTGGCCAAGGGATATTTTGGTGATAAAAGCAAAAAATATCGCGTAGCAAATCAGGCCGTAATGAAGTCGGGCAACTATGCCTATCGTGATCGCAAAGCAAAGAAACGCGATTTTCGTAGACTGTGGATTACTCGTATTAACGCAGCAGCACGGATGAATGGCATGTCCTACAGTGCATTTATCTCCGGTCTTAAGAAGAATGGCGTAGAAGTGAATCGGAAAGTCTTGGCTGATATTGCCGTTCACGATGAATCTGGTTTTGCTGATTTGGTTGCTATTGCCAAGCAGTAAAGCACTATCACAAACAAACCCGGGCGGTTAATCCTCCCGGTATTTGTTTTTTAGGGGGCCCATGATGGAACAGGAGTTCATCATCAGTAGCAGGAAGAACGAGCGCATCAGAGATGCTAAGCTGTTGTATCAACGAAAATACCGAGATCAGACGGGACTGTTCATTATAGAAGGAGTGCGCCTTGTTGAGGAGGCCTTGAACACGCCCTTTGTAGAGACGTTCTTTTTTGCCCCTCGGCTCGCTGAAAGTCCCCGTGGTGAAGCGATGGTAAAGCGTGTCAAGGACAGCGGAATTCCGGCCTTTCGTTGCACTGAAGAAGTGTTGTCAGAGTTGACGGACACGGTGCAATCACAAGGTGTGGTAGCCGTGGTAAGAAAACCGTCATGGACGCTGTCTTGCCGCGGCGTTATGCTCGTAGCAGATGAAATTCAGGATCCGGGCAACATGGGTACGTTGCTGCGAACGGCAGTTGGAGCCGGAGTTCATGGTCTTC
Organism: Bacillota bacterium; assembly: GCA_012837925.1. GTDB lineage: Bacteria > Bacillota > Limnochordia > Darwinibacteriales > Darwinibacteriaceae > UBA5420. Next base: position 56 of record DUQE01000035.1, on the reverse strand, counting down.
TGGTGGTCGAAGGATCGGTTGATGTATACAACCCGAAGGGCTTGCGGTCAAGTATG
>DUQE01000034.1 GCA_012837925.1 Bacillota bacterium | reverse complement strand
TCGCCAGGATTAACAACTGCCCGCAGAGCTAGATCAACCGCTTCACTCGCACCGACCGTAACGAGAATCTGATCGGCGGGATCATATTCGACGTGGAAGCGCGTTTCTAGATACTTGCTGATAGCTCTTCTAAGTTCAATAAGTCCGACGTTGGCTGTGTATGTTGTACCCTTCTCTGTTATAGAATTTACACCAGCCTCTCGAATATGCGTTGGAGTTGGGAAATCCGGTTCACCAACACCCAGAGAGATGACTCCCTCCATGGATGCCGCAATATCAAAAAACTTGCGAATGCCCGAAGGCTTAATTACCTTAACCTTTTCTGATAACAAATTGTTAATCAATTTAACCCTCCACCTTCCTACTGTAATACTAACTTCTTATTCTTCACCTTCTCCATAAATCCTACCTCCAAATACTTTTTCGCATATTGACAGAATTGTCTGACTATTATATACTTGAATCGCTAGCAAATTCTTGGGCCCGGCAAAAAGGAGATGAAGAATGAAACGACGATTTATGGGTTTGTTCCTGGTTGTTGTGCTACTTATGGGAGTCGCGGGCACAAGTTTGGCCGCCGTAGTGCCTCCCCCGCTTCCCTTTGGAGAAGAGTTGATGCCGCTGACACACGAGGAGATGGAAGATGTGGAAGGCGCTTGGGGAACGTACGCGGCAGCGGCTGTGATGGGTGCTGCTCTGGGCGGTCTAAGTTACTATACAACGACCTCACCAGCTGAGCGGAACTGGAGCGATGGACTGAAAGCTTGTGCACTTGGTGCAGTAGGTACACTCATCGGTAAGTTCCTCTAATCCATTCTAGGCCAGGGGCCCAGGTTTACCTGGGTTCCTCCTGCATCCTTGTCTTGGAGTTGAAAGGAGGATCAAATGACGTTTCGTCAGCTCTTTATCCGCTGGGTTGCTGTATCTGTCCTCGCCCTGTTTGCCGGACTGTGGCGGAACAAGGTGTTTAGCAAAGAACTACTTGTTGTATCCTTGCTCTCGGCCACCGCTGTAGCGGCCTTGGCGGCACTTTCTCCCTTAGCTGACCTGCAAGGCCTTCTCGGTTTGGGCGCAGCATGGTTACGCCAATGTTTGATCTTCACCATTCTCGCCGCAGTGATAGCAGGTGCTTCCCTGCATGCCAGCATAGTCGCGGGTAGTATTTATGCCGTGGGGTTGGCTATCTTTGGATTGCTGAGCTAAATCTAAGGGTCTGACCCTCTTTACAGGTCAGACCCTCTTCTTGCTCGTTCTCGCCCCTTACTCCAGGCGTTCCATCAACTGCAGAACAAATCCTATTTGAAACATCTCCGAAGCCGAAAGAATTCTCCCTTCTTCAGGACGGATTTTCAATTTCAAAGCAATGGCCTTTTGACCCACCTTTTGGACATACTCAATACGATTCATGGGGACATCAGTCTCTAAGATGTTAGAGAACACCTGAGCACTCGCTTCATGACCAACAGCTGATTCAAAACCATAGATGCTAATCAAGAGCCGAGCTTCATCCACGTCAATATCCGTGACGCGATACAAACCGGCTGTCGTACAGATCGGTCCATTAAACAAAACAACCGGTAGCTGGCTACCATCTAAGAGCAAGAGTTCCTGCAGTTCCTCACAAGCTCGAATGTCCTCCATGGCACTTAGTCCTCCCTAGTGGTGGCGATGAGTCGGTTTTCACCATCCAGTAAATACTGGCGCAACACAGCGGCTACCGTCTCCAGGGCCGCCTGGTTATACCCGCCTTCTGGCACAATCAGATCCGCATAGCGCTTAGACGGTTCTACAAAGGCTTCATGCATGGGTTTCACCGTCTCAAGATATTGGCTGCGTACCGATTCTAGCGTACGCCCACGTTTTCTTACATCGCGGATCAATCGCCGTAGAATCCGTACATCGGGATCGGTATCCACGAAGACCTTGAGGTCAAAAACCTCACGCAATAGAGGATTACTCAAAACGAGAATGCCTTCCACAATCACGATGGACCTAGGCTCGACGGTCGTCGTCTGCGAGGTGCGGGCATACATTTCAAAATCATACACAGGCACTTCGATGCTCTGACCTTGACGTAATAAGTGCAAATGCCGAATCAAGAGATCATCCTCAAGGGCATCGGGATGGTCATAATTAATCTTGAGGCGCTCAGCAAAACTGAGCTCCGTATTGGCAACATAATATGAGTCCTGGGGAACAATAACACAGTCATTGCCCATGGTCTTTTGCAGTGCCCTGGCAAACGTTGTCTTTCCTGAACCGGTACCGCCAGCAATGCCTACGATGAGCATATCATCACCTCCGTCTCTGTATAATATCTTTCCAAAGTCAAATCAACCTGTTATCTTTCTTGGCCTTCGCATCCAAGGCCGTGCCAATGGCGATGCCAAAAACCAAGCCCAAGGCGACCCCGAGGCTCACGTTATCGAGGAAGGTAACGCCAACAGCCACACCAAGTGAGAGTCCTACAGACACGGACACGGCGACATACTGACCTGCAACCACCAATTTGTGGATCTTCTGCAGATGATGGACGGAACCGTCCATGACCTTCTGTAAAGCCACATAATCCTGCTTAGAGAGGTCATCGGCCCTGCCTTGCAGTTCGCTTATGCATTGCACAAAGTCGCCCAACTGACCTTTACATGTATCACACTCCGGTGCGTTGGAATACAGACGATCCAGTACGCGACCTATAAACTCTGGTTCAAGGCTCTTAGAGACCTTGATGCTACTTTGTTTGGAGACGGATTTGACGCTTTGCTTCAGTCGTTTTAGTTCTTTGCCGTTCATCCACGATCCTCCCAACTATGGTTCTTTGCACTTACAAGGAAATCGACCTACTATGCAGAAAAGACTACGATAGAGAGGAGTGAATTCCATGAAAAAAGTTGCGCTAGTTATAGCGGAAAAGCAGTTTCGCGATGAGGAGTATCAAGTCCCCCGCGATCTTCTGCTCAACGCTGGTTTTGATGTCCTCACTGTTTCGACATCCAAGAACACAGCCGTCGGAAAACTCGGTATGAAGGTAACGCCCGATACCCTGATCACAGACCTCGACCCTGCTGAACTGGACGCTCTGATCTTTATCGGTGGCGGAGGCTCTGAACAGTATTTTGACGATCCTTTGGCGCATCGTCTCGCTCGCACCATGGTTGATCTTGACAAGGTACTCGGAGCCATCTGCATTGCCCCCGTGATTTTGGCCAACGCCAACGTGCTAAGGGGCAAAAAGGCTACAGTCTTCCCTGACGGAGCAAGCATCTTGAAGCAAAACGGCGCCGATTATACGGAGGCCGATGTTGAAGTCGACGGCAAGATTATCACAGGAAATGGACCCGAAGCGGCGGACGCCTTTGGGCGCGCCTTAATCGATCTACTCAGCTAAGTAACCGGCTTTGCGTAACGCATCCCTGATGGCCCCCATGGCTTCGCTCGTGGGGGCTTCAATACGATGTAGATGGTATCCACCCGTCAATACCAGAAGGGGCTCCGCCTGGAGCTCCTCCATTCGTTCAATGAACTGGGTAACATCCTCCCGCGAGGAAAGCTGCAGATTGGCAGTCAGTTCCCCATACAGAGGGTGTTCCACCGTCACATCCAGGACGGTTCCACCTAAATCTACCACCAGGTTAAGCTCCTGAGCCAGGCTTTCGTTGTCACTGCCGTGACGGACCGCAATCGTACTGCGGTGAAATGTGCCCGTGTGTGCTTTATTCAGGAAATAACCCCGGGGAGTAGCAACAATCTGCTCACCTCGAGCTCGCAGTACAGCCACATCACCCACGATGATTTGCCTGGTTACGCCGAGTACGTTGCTCAAATGGGCACCGGTGAGAGGAGTAACAGCCTTTTCTAGCAGGGCTAGAATCTCCGCCCTACGTTCCTCTTGTGTCACGTCACTCGCCCCCCCTTTTCTCCTTGCCAAAGACTTCGCAGTACTGTATGATACAGGTGTATATACACCTGTTACTACACTGAGGAGTGAAACCTATGCGCATGACAATGAAAGACCTGCTCTACGGCGCTCTACTCACCGCACTCGCCATTTTGATTCCCCTGGCCTTCAAAGGCTGGCTCCAAGTGGCCATCCCTCCGTTTTCCGCAACGCTGGCCAGTCACCTGCCGTCTATGCTGGCCATGACCATAAGTCCCTGGGCCGCTGTCTTGGTGGGTCTAGGCTCAAGCTTTGGCTTTCTCGTTACTTTAACTCCTGTTGTGGCCGCCAGGGCTCTAACGCATGCCCTCTTTGGGGCCATCGGAGCTCGACTGTACCAGAAGAATCTCGAATTGTGGCAGATACTCCTCATTACCCTGCCCATTCACGCCTTGAGCGAATCGGTAATCGTCATGCTCTTTGGCTTCGATTTGCGTCAAGCTCTACTCATCATAGGTCTTGGAACCGCTCTACACCATGTAGCCGACAGTGCAATTACGTTGGCGATCTACGGGTCGCTGCGCAAAGCTGGTGTCCCCTTAGGGGTTCGCCGTAAACGCCTTGTGCGCAATATCTAAGAACTTGATGATCTCCAGATGCTGCGGACAGAGCGTCTCACATTGCTCGCAGGCCACGCATCGTCCAGCATCATGCTCATTTTTGATCAAATTATCATAGAGCCAGCGGCTGCCGTCAAAGTTGTTGTAGATACTTGCATCGTTATACATGGTGAAAACCCGCGGAATGTCTACCCCTTGAGGGCAGGGTTGGCAATATTTGCAGTCCGTGCACAACACTTGTACTCGGTTCAGATAGATCTCTTTTGCCTGTTTTATGATGCCCAGTTCCTCTTTGGTGAGAGAGTTCGCCTGAGCGTCCTGCATAATGCGAATGTTCTCTTCCACTTCTTCCTGGCGATGCATACCGCTGAGAATAAGCGAAACCTCAGGATGGTCAGCCACCCAGCGTAGCGCCCATTCCGCTGGAGTGCGCTTGATGGGAGCATTCTCAAAGAGCTCTTCGATCTCCGCGGGCAGATTGCGGACAAGTCGGCCTCCCCGCAAAGGTTCCATGATTATAACCCCGAGCCCCTTCGATGCTGCATACTTCAGACCAGCCAAACCAGCCTGATAGTTTTCATCCATGTAGTTGAACTGAATTTGGCAAAAATCCCATGGATAGCTATCCACAATCTCCCGAAATACGGGAAGCTCATCATGGAAGGAGAACCCCACATACTTGATGAGACCCTCAGACTGTGCTTGTTCTAAGAACTCCAAGGCCTCGTTCTGCACAGCCTTATGCCAAGAATCACGATTAAGGGAATGAAGTAGATAAAAGTCCACTTGCTCAATGTCTAGACGTTCCAACTGCTCCCGAAAGAGTCGTTCACAGTCTTCTGGCGATTCCAGCAGCCAAACGGGCATTTTTGTAGCAATATGTACCTTCTCACGATAACCGTCCTTAACCGCTTTTCCCACCAAAGCCTCACTCTTACCGCCATGGTAGTTGTAAGCGGTGTCCAGATAATTGACACCAGCGTCGATCGCATAACGGATCATAGAAATCGCTTGTTCTTCATCGATCTCGCCACCCGTTAAAGTAGGTAGGCGCATACAGCCAAAACCCAGCAGACTAACTTCTTCTTTGGTTTTACCTATGATTCTTTTCTGCACGTTACCACCCCTTTGTGCTTTATTCTAACTTCCCTGCCTTTTTCCCTGCCGCTTCAAAAAAACAGGAAAACGACCCCCGACCCAGAATCCTTGATGATGGGAGGAGGGTTCATCGACATGTCTAACCCCTACATTTTGGCCGTCGCGGGCTTTCTCATTGGCGTCCTGATCACCTATACCGTGATGATTAAGCGTCAAGCCAGGCTCCAGGCAAAGCTGGCTCTTCTAGAGCAAAGCCGCATCGAAGAGAGACAACATCTTGCACAAGTGGAAAGTCAGTTTCAGGCTGCTTTTCACAACCTAGCCCAGGAGATCCTTGACACTAAGGCCTCCGCCCTCACCAGCCACAACCAACAGCAGATCCAAAGCCTGTTAGAACCGCTGCGCCAACGTTTACTCGAGTTTCAAGAACAGGTGGAGCGAACCCATCGCGAAAGCATGATCAAGATCGGTTCCTTGGAACAGGTGGGACTGACCATGTCTGCAGAGGCCCAGCGTTTGACAACAGCCCTCAAGGGCGAAGTGAAGACCCAGGGCAACTGGGGTGAGATGATTTTGCAGAGTATCTTAGAGGCATCAGGACTGCGAGAAGGCCATGAGTTTGTACTGCAAGGGGAAGGTCTCGATCTGCGAAGCGAGTCCGGCACAAAGATTCGTCCCGATGCGGTCGTCCTACTCCCCGATAACAGGCACCTGGTGATAGACTCCAAGGTCTCTCTGGTCGCCTATGAACGCTACCTGGCCAGTCAAGACCCAAACGAGCAAGAAAGGCTCAAAAAGGAGTTGGCCGTCTCAGTCAAAGCCCATATCGACGGCCTAAAAAACCGTTATTACCACAAGCAAACGGGTATCAACTCCCCGGACTTTGTGCTACTCTTTATGCCCCTCGAGCCAGCCTACGCCTTGGCCCTCCAGTCGGATGCGAGTCTCTTTCAGTATGCTTGGGATCGCCAAGTGATCGTCACGACGCCAACAACGCTGATGGCGACACTCTGGATCATTTCCAACATCTGGCAGCAAGAACACCAGACAGCCAATGCGCTGGAAATCGCTCGCCAAGGCGGCGCGCTCTATGACAAATTCGTGGGTTTTGTGACGTCACTTGAAGAGGTTGGGCGTCTCCTAGAACGTTCGCAAAGTGCGTATGTCCAAGCCTTCAACCAACTCAAAACCGGACGGGGTAACTTGATCACAAGAGCAGAGAATCTGCGTGCGCTCGGCATAGCGACAACGAAATCCCTTGACTCGCAACTGGCCCAGGAAGCAGCGGAAGCAGATCTAGAATCCTTGCTCTGAAAGCGTTAAGGCCACGTCTACCGTCTTATGTTCAGCGACAGACAGGGGGCCGGTCTGACCGACGTAGTCTTGTCCGCCCCTTACATTCACCCATGCTTCGACGCTATACGCACCCGGGTGCACGTAGAATCTCCTGGACGTTCCATTCAGGGAAACCTCCACTCTGGCCGATTCTCCATCCGCATTGGATACCGTCAGGGAAAGCTCGGTAATTTGCTTCACAGCCCACTCGGCGTGAACCATCCCATACCCATGTTCTTCATCCCAACCACGTACACCAAGGTCCATCGCGCTTTGTGCAAGGACCGAGCGAATGTCCCACGGATGCACTCCTCTGGCCAGCATCAAACCAGCAACGCCAGAGACCAGGGCTGTCGCGAAGGATGTACCCTCAGTAAAGCTTGGAGGCGCAACTACATCGAGCCCCTGTCCAAAGTGGGAATAATAGGCGCGCTCCGGACCATAGGGACCGGGCGAAATGGCACCCACGGCTACGACTTGCGGGAACGCAGCCGGATAGAAGATACCTGGAGAGACAGCTCCTCCCACGGAGTTTCCGGAGGCGGCGATGATCAGAATGTCTGGCCTTTGTGCGGTGATATACTCGATGCGCTTGCGCATCAAGGTCGACTCTGTTCTCTGACCCAGCGACATGTTGATGATGTCACAGGGCGTGGAGTTTTTATCATGTAAACCGGCGGCAAAGAGCATTCCTTCACTAACTTCTACATCGGTGCCCCGACCAGACCCATTCAAAACCTTAACCGGCTGGATGGATACCACGGGCATCGCTTCGCTAATGGTGCGCGCAACGTTCGTCCCGTGATACACCCCCACATAATTATCCCGGGTGTCATTAGGATTCTTGGGGTCCGTAAAGTTATAACCTGGTAGCACGCGTACGGTGTCGGGCAGTTGACTCTCGTTCAAGCCAGAATCAAGCACGGCTATTCTTACATCCTGGCTTCCGGTCGTTTCTTCATGGGCCGCAGGGATACGTAGATAGTCCAGATACCAAGGGATATCTACCCCAAGACCCCAGCTGTTCGCTTGCACGATCCAGTTGGGCTCGATAAAGAGATGGGCATCTTCGTAGGTACTCCACTCCTCAAGGGACCACTCACTCTCCATACCAGGTTCCACCAAAACCGCCAAAAGCTCAGGCAGCTCCCGTTTGATCTGCAACCCGAGTGCACGAAGAAGCTGTCCTCTCTGAGCAAAATCCTGATCCGTCCGAAAATGGGCAACCAAGTCTGTATACGCCGGTTCTGGGTAGGGATCTCCACCCAGACGCATGGGTGAAACCAGACGCGAATAACTAACCGGGGCAAAGTAGTGATCGATGACCCAGCTGACATCGAGTACGCCCACTCGAGGTCCCTGGCTCGCGACCAGCCTGCTGGGCAAGACCAGCACACCATCCTTGAGTGGAGCGACATGGCGCACCGCATAAAGGTGCTCATGCGCTTTGGGATCATGATCCCTACATGTCTGCTCGGCTATAGGTAGATCTCCCGCGACCTTCTTCCAAAAAAGACTGTCACTATGACGCTTCCATACTTCCCAGTTTCCTGTACTCCCCTCAGTATCCCAGCGCAGTTCCACACCGCCTTCGAGGAGCCAGGTATGATCCACGTTTCGTGCCTTAACGGTTGATGTGGAAAGGGCCGTCTTGGCCAGACGTGCTGAAACGACGGCCTGACGTCCACCCTGCACCTGGCTTGGTTCACTGGCCGAGATGACCTTTCCGTCTGCATCTCTTGAGAAGGCCTGAATCCACCAGAGGCCTCCTTCGAGTGACAGGACGATGGCTGTCTTTTCGCCTAAATCCACTAGATATGTACGACCAGAACTGGTAAGTAAGAGCTCCTGATGACCCGCGAACGTTCCTGTGAGCTCCACCGTCGTCTTCCCATTGTCCGAACGAGCCCACAGACAGCCGCTGAAAAGCAAGGTCGCGATGAGTAGTAAAATAGGGCCTTGTCGTTTCATAATCATACCCGCCAGTCTATGGGCTCTTGGCCAGACTTGGTGAGAAAAGCATTTGCTTTGGAGAAGTGGCCACAACCAAAGAATCCCCTGTGTGCAGACAGAGGGCTAGGGTGCACCGTCTTCAAAACAAGGTGCCGTTTATTGCTGATCAGAGCTTCCTTGCTTTGGGCATGTCTTCCCCACAGCAAGAACACGAGTGGAGTCTGTTTCTCCACAAGGCGCGCCAGGACCGCATCGGTAAATGTCTCCCAGCCTTTTCCCTGGTGGGAAGCAGCCTGCCCTTGTCGCACCGTTAGTGTAGTATTTAATAGTAAGACTCCTTGATCCGCCCACGACTCTAAACACCCATGATCGGGTATCTCTATGCCCAGGTCACGATGCAACTCTTTGAACATGTTCTGGAGCGAGGGCGGCTTAGGCACGCCGCGGCGCACCGAAAACGCCAATCCGTGGGCTTGTCCTGGCCCATGATAGGGATCCTGCCCCAAAAGGACCACCTTGGTTTGGGCATACGATGTCCGTTTGAGGGCTTCAAAGATGTGGTACATATCCGGATACACGGTGGAGTTTCGATACTCCTGGATTAGGAAACTCCGCAGTGTTTTGTAATAGTCCTTTTCAAACTCTGGGGCCAAGATTGGATCCCAGTCGTTACCTAAATCAACAGCCATAGAACTCACCTACCCCCGTGGGTCATCTTGATCAGCTGATCAAAGAGGGATCGTACAGCTTCCTCACCGTTGCTTAACACAGTAACGAAGCGGGTCGCGTCGGGCGCGCCTCCAAAGAACACATGGGCTCCTGGTGCCTGCCCTTCCACAACATACAGCTTCGGACTGTCGGTACGTTCTTGGTAAGGTGCGAGCAGAAGCCGCACTGTATCCGTACGGAGAAACTCACCTTGAACAAGGGCACTCCACAGCTTCTTCAGATCATGCGCAGTAGAAAAGAGCTGGGGTTTCAGGCCTTCTTCTAACATGGCATAGATATTCTCCACAGTCCGCCCAGAGTTGGTTACAGTATATCCTGTAGCGGCCAGAGCCGGGAGTTGATCGAGATAGTAGTAGGCCGTTTGTCCTAAGCCCAAGGGTTCAAGTACTTCCCGTGTTACAACCTCGCAAGGATCGGCCTCGGACCACTCCCGAAGATTCTGTTCCCAGACTGGCTCCGCACTCCACAGACCAAGCGTACCTTGATCCACCTGCCCCTGTTCGACAAGTCGCGCTAGAGCCAACTGCGCAAAGAAATGACGGGCCGATCCCAGATTAAACTGGGTAAAGAATTGATTCTCCACTCTAAAGCGCCTCTGGGCCATGCCCCAGGCCCCGCGAAAGGCAATCTCGTCGCCATGGGCCACCTGTACGACGCCAGAGAACTCTTCATCTACTTGGAGATCATGGTATTGACTATCCCAAGTACTGAGGATCTGTCCTTCCCTCACATCAAATCTCTCATCGAGTTTGGGAACTATTACAGGCACGCGAAGTTCTTGATTTATAAGCTCGGCAAAGCCGTGACAACTCTCCTTTTCTCCATGCGTCACAAAGACGCGTCCGATATGGCGAAAACGACGTAACCAGTTTAGTAGCGCCCCTTGATCCGCGTGGGCCGAGAAACCCGAGATTGTCTCAATGGTGGCGGCCACTTTGACCATCTCACCATGGATGCGCACCTCTTTTGCTCCATCTTGCAGGCGGCGTCCTAAAGTTCCTTGGGCCTGGTAGCCAACTAAGAGCACCGTGGCCTGCCTACGCCAAAGATTATGTTTCAGATGATGCTTGATGCGGCCTGCGTCGGCCATGCCACTGGCGGAGATGATCACCAAGCCTCCCGACACCGAGTTTAGACGCATCGACTCTTGCACACTCTCTGTGTAATGTACATGGGGCGCTTCAAAGGGAGACCGACCTTCTTTGACCATGGTCCTGGCCTCATAGTCGAACACCCGGGCGTGTTCTTGAAACACAGACGTAGCCTTCGAAGCCAAAGGGCTATCGATGTAAATGTTGAGGGGTGGAATGTCTCCCCGATCCTGCAGGACCCGCAGACTGTAAAGCAAATCCTGTGTGCGTCCTAGAGCAAAAGCGGGTATCAGGAGGTTGCCGCCCCGCTTCATGGTGGAGTTCACCACATCCGCGAGGTGTTCCAGCCGTCCTTCGCGGTTTTCATGGGTCCGTGTCCCATAGGTTGACTCGATGACCAAAATGTCTGCTTCCGTGATGAAGGTGGGGTCTTGCACGATGGGTTGATCTAGATTCCCTAAGTCACCCGAAAACACGAGTTTCGTAGTCTCTTCTTCCGTCACCCAAAGCTCCACAATGGCTGCTCCAAGAATGTGCCCCGCATCCCGAAATCTCACGCGGATCGATGGAAATACTTCGACTTCCTCATCGTAGACCATGCGTTTAAACTGCTTCATGGTCCGCTCAGCGTCCTCCACCGTGTAAATAGGTGCAAGGGGATCCTCCCCACGCCTAATGCGCTTGCGGTTCTTCCGCTCGACTTCGGACTCCTGAATATGCCCCGAGTCAGCGAGCATGATGGAACAAAGATCGGTGGTGACCGCGGTTGCATAAATAGGGCCCTCAAATCCATGTTTCACGAGTTTAGGAAGAAGACCGCTATGATCAATATGGGCATGCGTAAGCAGTACCGCATCGATTGCACGAGGGTCAAAGGGGAAGTCTCCATAGTTTCGCTGCTTAAGTTCTTCCGGTCCATGAAAGAGTCCGCAATCCACTAAGATTTGCCTATCACCGGATTGTATCAGGTAGCAGGCACCGCTTGTTGTTTCGGCCGCCCCTAAGAATTGCATTCTCATCATGCAGTCCCCTTTGGTGCAAAGTCGTAAATCGTCGTATGCTGATAAACCTCACCGGCCCTCAAGAGGGCACTTGGGAAGTGCGCGATCCGCGGGCTATTGGGGAAGAACTGCGTTTCTAGGCACAAACCGGAACGATAGGGATGACGAGTCGAGTTCAGGAAGTTGCCCGTGTAAAACTGAATACCGGGTTTTGTAGTCCAGACTTCCAAGCTACGACCTGAAAAGGGGTGATCCACCCTGGCCGCTCGAATAAGCCCTGAACCTCCATCGTTGAGGACCCAGTTGTGGTCATAACCTCGTCCAGCCCGAATCTGTTCATGATCTGCATCAATGTCCAGACCGATTTCCTTCTTCATGCGAAAATCCAGGGGAGTTCCCTCCACCTTGAGAATTTCTCCTGTGGGGATTCCCTCTGCGTTGATGGGCGTAAAGAAGTTGGCACGAAGCTCAAGTTCATGATCTAAAATGGAGTGACTTCCACGACCTGCGAGATTAAAGTAGGCATGATTGGTCAAATTGACGATCGTATCTTGATCCGTTTCAGCCTGATAGTCGATACGTAAACCGCCGCCCTGGGCCGTGGGTGCATAGGTCACCTGGACCTTTAGATTACCCGGATAACCTTCTTCACCATGGGGGCTTAGATAGGTCAATTGAAGGCCCTCACCGAACTCGGTCTGAACAACTTTGGGTTCCCACACAACTTTGCCAAAGCCTCCAGGTCCTCCGTGCAAGTGGTTTCTTCCGTCATTCGCAGCTAGTTTGTATGTAGTCCCGCCAAGTGTAAACTCGGCTCCCTCAATGCGGTTGGCATAACGCCCCACGAGCACCCCTAGGGAGCTTGTGCACTTCACGTAATCCTCCACACTATCGTAGCCAAGAACGACATCTCCAGGGATACCGTGTCGATCGGGGACTTCCACGCTCACGATCGCCCCACCGAAATTCGTGATCTTCGCACGAACACCTCCACCTAAATCTAAGGAGAAGAGTTCTACAGACTGCCCTTCTACCACTCCCCACGCTTTACGTTCCATCTCGATATCCCCCTTTGAAATCTTTGCTAAACTTTTCCTAACTGAAAAGGTATTTTGGCTCCTCTCAGCGAATCTACTTATTCCAACCCTTTCGGAAATGGATGTCTGAAATCCTGCTATACAGCAAAACAAGATTTAGGAGGAGGACTCTGGTTTTGATCAAAGTACCCATGGAGATGAAAACAAAGAAGTATTGGCGGGAGACCGCCGAGGCGTATTTGTACTTGCTTCCCGCCTTCGTCATCCTAGGCATGTTCAGTTTCTATCCCGTGATCAAGTCGATCTACATGAGTTTTTTCGATTGGAGTCTATTACGCGAAACCCAGTATTATATAGGTTTCGAAAACTACCAAAGGATTTTGAACGACTCCGTTTTTCGCACGGCGATCATGAACACGCTCCGTTATGTTATCGGCTATGTGCCGATTTCCATCAGCCTAGGCCTTATTGTAGCTGTACTTCTCAACTCCAAGATTCGTTTTCGAGGTCCTCTCCGCGTCGCGTATTTCCTGCCCTGGGTCACCTCTTCCGTTGCTATTTCTATGGTATGGCGCTGGATCTATAATCAGCATTATGGTTTGTTGAACATGATGTTGGCCGGACTCGCCAATGTCGTGAACACAGTCGTGGAGTTCGTTACATTCGGGCACTTCACTGAGGTGTGGCAGTTCACCAACCCCAACTGGCTTATGGAACCCCAATGGACGATCATTAACATTGTCATCATCGCTGTGTGGCAGAGTATGGGGTACAACATGATCATTTTCCTAGCCGGTCTGCAAAACATCCCCCACGAGCTTTATGAAGCGGCTCAAGTGGATGGTGCCAGCCCGTGGCAGAGTTTTTGGAAGATTACATTGCCCTTAATCTCGCCCACCACGTTTTTCATTTCCATCATCTCGATCATCGGAGCGTTCAAGCTCTTTACAGAAATCTATGTACTCTATACAGGGCGCCCCGGTCCGGTTAATAGCGGAATGACCATTGTATACTATGTCTACCGCAATGCCTTTGAGCGGTACCGCATGGGCTACGCCTCGGCCGCAGCCTACATTCTGTTTGCCATCATCTTTATCTTTACCCTGGTTCAAATGCGAGTGTCCAGAAGCAGGGTCCACTACGGTTCTTAAGGGGAGGGTCGGATCATGTTAGCAGAACAGCAGATGTGGCGATATCGCGTGCGTAAAACGGTAACACGGGCTTTGTTGTACGGAGTCCTCCTCGCGGGAGCAGCAATCATGATGCTACCCTTTATCTGGATGATTACGAGTTCCATCAAGGCACCCCACGAAATGACATTAAAGACGATTCAATGGTTACCCAAGGTGCCCCAGTGGCAAAACTACAAAATCGCCTGGGAAGCAGCACCCTTTGATATCTACTTTAAGAACAGCTTCTTGATCGCTTTTACCGTCATGTCCATCGAAGTGATCTTTAGTTCTTTGGCAGCCTATGCTTTTGCGAAGTTGCGATTCTTTGGTAAGAACGTTTTGTTCCTGCTCTTTTTGGGAACAATGATGATCCCTGGCGAGGTCATGCTGATTCCCAACTACATCACCATGGTCAACTTTGGCTGGGTTGATACCTATTGGGCCTTAATTGTTCCTTGGACAATCAGTGTATTTAGTATCTTCTTGCTCCGGCAGTTTTTCCTGAGCATCCCCCACGAACTCTTTGAGGCCGCGATTCTGGATGGATGTGGAAAACTCAAGTACTTAGTCACGGTAATGCTGCCTCTGTCTAAACCGGCTCTGGTAACGGTGATGCTGTTTAAATTCATTGGTAGCTGGAACTCTTTTTTGTGGGTCTTGATTATGACCAATACACCAGCGATGCGGACAATTCCAGTAGGGCTCACCTACTTTGTAAGCGATGTGGGTTCGTATTACAACTATCTCATGGCTGCATCAACCTTTGCCATGGCTCCAATTCTGATCCTGTTCTTACTGCTGCAAAAGCAGTTTATTCAAGGTATTGCCCGTACAGGTTTGAAAGGGTAATAGGGAGGTGTGTGTAAGTTTAGAAACGGCTTTACCCTTTGTATCAAAACTAATATCTAAAGGAGAGTGTCTTCATGCGTTCGAAAAGATTAGTGTTGTTAACCCTCGTGTTCTGCCTCTTGCTGAGCGGAACTGCATTGGCCCAAACCCACATCACGTTCTGGCACGCTATGAGCGGTGAGCTCGGAAACGCGATCGACTATCTAACAGCTGAGTTTAATGCACAGAATCCTGACATCGTCGTGGAGTCCATTTACCAGGGGCGTTATGGCGACCTCAACACCAAGCTTGTAGCTTCGCTTTCAGCTAAGACAACCCCAACGATTGCTCAAGTTTACGAGAACTGGACAGACTCTTTCTTCCGTCACGGAGTTATTGCTCCTCTAGCCAACTACATGGATCTGACAGAAGCAGAGTTCAACGATTACATCGAAGTCTTTAGAGGCATGAATACCTGGGACGGCGAGCTGTACACCATCCCTTACAACAAGAGTAACTGGGTAATGTTCTACAATGCCGACCTCATCCCCAACCCACCAAAGACATTGGATGAGTTCCTGCAAGTCAGCAAAGAGATCACAGAGAAAACTGGCGGTGCAACAAGAGGCTTTGGTATGCGCCCAACGCTCGAACTGTTCCACGCTTTCCTCTATATCAATGGCGGAGACTTCTTGGATGAAGATCTCAACGTGACCTTCAACAGCCCCGAAGGCGTGAAAGCCCTCGAGACCATGATTGGTATGCTCGATGATGGTTCCGCCCTTTTGATCGACGGTTATGAGAACGAAGCGTTCGGCGATAGCATGATTGCCATGTACATCGGTTCCTCCGCTGGCATGCCCCACGTGGAGAACTCGGTCGGCGACAAATTCCAGTTCAGCACCGCTCCAATTCCTGCCGGTGTTCGACCTGGTGCTCCTTTCATGGGAACCAATATCGCTCTCTTTGACTCAGCCACAGAGGAAGAAAAGTACGCAGCCGGTAAGTTCGTCAAGTTCCTTACCAACACCGAAAACACTGTCTACTTTGCCATTAAAACCGGATATCTCCCTGTAACCTACTCCGGACTCAACTCCGCCGAGTACAAACAGTTCCTGGCAGATAACCCACACAAAGCTGCTGTAGCCAACCTCGATGCCTTCGGTTATGGATATTGGCAGCCAACCATTGCCGCTTGGGAAGAAGCCCGTGGCGTCATTGGTCAAGCAGTGGAGAGAGTCTTCTTAGGCGAACCCATTGACATCGTACTGGACGAAGCCCAGATGTTAGTGGAAGAAGCTATTGAAGATATGCTATCCCAGCGCTACTAAGTACTAGCTCTTGATGGTATAATAGGCACAGGAGTTCGCTCCTGTGCCTATTTTTTAAAAATGGAGGATCTTATGTCGCAAAAGAAAAAAGCCGTCTTCCTCGATCGGGACGGCGTACTTAATAAATCCATAGGTTCTAGACCGCCCAATGACGCCAGTGAACTAGAACTCCTCCCAGGAGTTCCCCAGGCTATCGCTGCTCTCAATGAGGCGGGTTTTTTGGTCTTCGTAGTTACCAACCAAGGGGGAGTCGGCCTCGGCTATATGACGCCCAAGGAGCTCGACGAAATTCATCAACGACTCGCGGATGAAGTCGCCAAAGCAGGTGGACACTTCACCGAAATCATGGCTTGCACCCATAAACCGCGTGCGGGCTGTGCTTGCCGCAAACCCAAGCCCGGTATGCTTCTTACCCTTGCAGAAAAATACGATGTGGATCTAAGACGTAGTTTTATGGTTGGTGATCGCGACATGGACATTGCCGCGGGCCAAGCAGCCGGAACTACCACGATTCTTATCGCATCCGACGAAAAGACGGAGCTGGTACCTGACTACACCTACCCTAGCCTACTTGCCGCGACCCACCTGCTCAAAGATGGCGTAGAGGGCTAAGAGATACGACGCTGTCCCAAAACCGCTCACTTGACCAACACACACGGGTGCGATCACGGAGTGCGAACGAAACGGTTCCCTGGCCTGAATGTTGCTTAGATGCACCTCAATTGTAGGAATGCCAACAGCCGTGATAGCGTCGCGCAGGGCGTAACTGTAGTGACTTAGGGCACCGGGATTAAAAACGATCCACTCATACACGCCATGCGCCCGGTGGATGCGATCGATCAGCAACCCTTCCTGGTTGGACTGGAAGAAATCGATCTGCAGTCCAAGCTGCGATCCGAGAACTTCAATCTCTTCATTGATCTGATCGAGTGTGCGATGACCGTAGATTTCAGGTTCGCGCTGACCCAAAAGATTCAAATTGGGACCATGGAGCACTAAGACTTTCATTGTAGCTTCTCCTCCTCTACAAAGCGTGCGAGACGATTGAGTTTATGAACCAATGCCCGATATTTCTCAGGTTTCAACGACTGGGGCCCATCCGACAAGGCCTCTTCAGGATTTGTATGTACTTCGATCATGACCCCGTCAGCACCGGCCACCAAGGCTGCTTTGGATAGGGGTTCGATTAGATTCCAGTCCCCCGAACCATGACTGGGATCCACGATAACGGGCAGATGTGTCAAGTGCTTCAAGATAGGGACGGCACTAATATCCAGTGTATTGCGAGTATAGGTGTGGCTGAAGGTACGGATCCCCCGCTCACACAAGACGACCTGGTGGTTTCCAGCTGCCAGGATATACTCTGCGGAGAGAAGTAGTTCTTCTATGGTCGCTGCTGCACCGCGTTTTAGGAGCACGGGTTTCTTTTGTGCTCCTACTTTGCGCAGGAGAGCATAGTTTTGCATATTGCGGGCTCCGATCTGTAGCATGTCCACAGAGCTTGCCACCATATCCACTTCTTCTTCCGACATGATCTCCGTTACCACGGGTAAGCCCGTGGCCCGTCCTGCGTTTTTGAGGAAACGCAGCCCCTGTTCTCCCAAACCCTGAAAACTGTAAGGTGATGTGCGCGGTTTGTAGGCTCCTCCCCTGAGAACGTGGGCTAAACCCTTTATCGCCTGGGCGATTTGCATAATCTGTTCTTCGTTCTCCACCGAACAAGGCCCAGCTATGTATACCTTGGCCCGGCCCCCTATTTCCACATCGCCAACACGGACGATGGTATCTTCAGACTGGTACTTCCTACTCACCAAATGAAGCGGCTCCATACCGAAATGCCCCCCTGTTATGTCCATTCTATCCAGCGTTATCAGCATTGTCAATGAGCCCACCGCTAACCCAAACAAAAGACCGGCCCTCTGGAGTATCCAGAAAGACCGGCCTTATTCTCTGTTCGGGGCCTTCTTAGGCAGACGCCGTTGTTAAAGCATCCACCAAGGCTGACAGGCTCGCTGCGGCATCGCCAGCAACGAAAGTGCAGTTTGGAGCATCGTAGAGTGTGTTATCAACACCGGCATAGCCAGGTGCCCGATCCAGATTGTAAATGATGACATGACGGGCATGGGCTACATTCAAGATAGGCATTCCGTAAATCGGCGTGTCTTCATGAGTGTTAGCAGCGGGGTTGATTACGTCGTTGGCTCCCACCACAACGGCCACATCTACATCGCCAAACTGATCATTGATCTGATCCATTTCGAGCATCAGCTCGTAGGGAATGTCCACTTCGGCCATGAGCACGTTCATGTGTCCAGGCATACGCCCTGCAACAGGGTGAACGGCAATCTCCACTCGTACTCCACGGCCCTGCAAGTATTCGACCAGACGTTTTACCTGGCCTTGTGCTTGGGCCAAAGCCATACCATAACCTGGGACGATAGCCACCCGTTTGGCCTCTTTGAGGAGACTTACAGGACTATCACCTTGTGGTGCTTCAGTACTTGCACTCGGTGCGCTCGCTGCAGGTGTCTCACCTTTGGCCGCCTCAAGGAGCGTAGCCAGGCTTTCCTTAGCATCACCAAGGAGCATCTGGACTTTGTCGAGTTCATAGAGGCTGTTGTCCACACCTGCGTACCCAGGCTTTGTATCATAGTTGCAGATAATCACATGAGTGGCCTTGTCTGCCCTAATAATCGGCATCCCATAGATAGGTGTGTCTTCTAGTTCAATGGCTGATGGGTTGACCACGTCATTGGCACCTACTATGATCGCCACATCCGTATCCTCAAGGAATGCGTTGATGTCATCGAGTTCATACAGCTGATCGTAAGGTACATCAACTTCTGCCAGGAGTACGTTCATATGTCCAGGCATACGTCCTGCTACGGGGTGAATTCCGTAACGAACTTCTTTACCTTGACTCTGCAAGATTTCGCCAAGTTGCTTCACCTGAAGTTGGGCTTGGGCTAATGCCATACCGTAACCTGGGATGATGACAACTTTCTTCGCCGAGCCGAGTTTGCCTGCGAGATCATCTTGTGGGCCTGCCGCTGTTGGTTCTGGTGCTGTTGTTTCGCCCTTCAGTGCTGCCACAATTTTGGCAATACCGTCTTTGGCGTCGCCAAGCAGGAGTTCCACCTTGTCGAGTTCATAGAGACTGTTATCTACGCCGGCATAGCCTGGTTTGGTATCATAGTTGCACACCAAGACTTGCTTAGCATGGTCCGCCCGAATAATGGGCATTCCGTAGATCGGCGTGTCCTCAAGTTCAATGGCTGCGGGGTTGACAACGTCGTTCGCACCAATGATGATGGCTAGATCCGCATCATCCAGGAATGCGTTGATGTCATCCAATTCATACAGCTGATCGTAAGGAACATCAACTTCAGCCAAAAGCACGTTCATGTGTCCCGGCATACGTCCCGCCACGGGGTGAATACCGAAACGGACTTCTTTGCCCTGGCTGGTCATGAGGTCGCCAAGCTGCTTTACCTGCAGTTGGGCCTGGGCTAATGCCATACCATACCCAGGAATAATTACGACCTTCTTAGCAGACCGTACGGCCTCTTCCCATGCTGGACCCTTAGATGCGCTTGGTACTTCAGCCTTTGGTTCTGGCTTTGCTGCTGCCTTAGGAGCCTCTTTTGGTGCTGCACCCGGTTTTTTGGCTGCAGTAGTCTTACCAAGCAGGATCTTCATCAAGGTGGTGTTCATTGCTTTACACATGATTTGGGTCAGAATCAGACCCGAAGCACCAACAATAGATCCTACCACTACGAGCAAAGCTCCGTTTTCTAGCGCAAAACCTGCAATGGCACCGGCCACACCAGAAAATGAGTTAAGAAGAGAAATGGTGATGGGCATATCGGCGCCGCCCACACGGATGGTGAAAACATATCCAAAATAAAGTGAACCTACCGTGAGAATCGCGGCATGAAGTAGTGGATGACCTACACTAAAGGTAAGACCTAATGTAGAGAGAACCATCACTCCCAGACTGACAAACAGTTGCAGGTTGTGGTGTGGCAGATGCACAGGACGCTGGTTCATCTTCCCATGCAGTTTCGCAGCTGCCACCAGACTTCCGCTTAAGGTCACGCCGCCTACAAGAACGGCCACACCCGACGTAAACCAGGTAAAGGGAACGAGCTCGACTACTTTGCCCGCGCCAAAACCTAATGCAATGGTAACCAAAGCCACAAGGGCCGATGCTCCGCCGCCAAAACCGTTGAACAAAGCGACCATCTGGGGCATCTGAATCATCAAGACCTTAACGGACAGCCACACACCGAGGGCGGAACCCACAATGAGACCGGCCCAGATGACCGGCATTGTCAAGACCTGTGCTTCAACCATCGTTACGGCGATGGCACCAGTCATGGCAACTGCACCAACGAGGTTGCCCGTCACTGCAGTCTCAGGCGAGTTCATGAGGCGGATTCCATAGATGAATCCCGCGATAAACACTAATTGTAAGATTAATGATAGGGACATCTATGCTTTCCTCCCCTTTTTGGTTTTGAACATCCTTAACATGCGATCCGTCACCATAAATCCTCCCACGACGTTAATCATGGCCAGGACAATGGCAAGAAATCCCACTACCTTGCTTCCGGTGGCTACGGCCAAACCAGTGGTTGACACCGCGCCGACAATTGTAATTCCGGAAAGGGCGTTCATGCCCGACATGAGGGGGGTATGGATCAAACTAGGCACGTCGCTAATGAGCTTGTAGCCAAGTAGCGCGGCCCCCACAAAGGCCAGGACTAAGACAAAATAGGTCATTAAATCTCTCCTCTTGCACGCATTGATTCTAGAGCACCTTCGTGCACCACATTACCATCTCTTGTTGTCAAGGTTTGCTTAACAATGACATCGTCCATATTGAGTGTTACTTTGCCATTCTCTACAATGTTGTTGACAAAGTGTAGAACGTTCTTGGAGAACATATCGGTCGAGCTGGTGGGCATAGAACCAGGGATGTTCTTCGTTCCGTCAACGATGACACCATAATGTTCCTTCACTACGCCGCCTTCACTGAGTGCGCAGTTTCCGCCTTGGTCAATGGCAATGTCAACAATGACCGAACCGGGTTTCATAGATTTGACCATCTCTTCAGTGATTAGAATTGGCGCTTCCTTACCTGGAACCAAAGCTGATGTAATCAAAATGTCAGAGGAGGCTACGATCTCTTTGATCGCTTCCCGTTCTTTTTCTAGCCATTCTTGGCTCAAGTGCTTAGCATAGCCGCCTTCACCGATGGCCAGATCTTGAGGAATGCCCAGATCGACAATGCGGGCTCCCAAACTTTGGGCTTGCTCACGAGCGTCAGGACGAATGTCTGCTGCATAGACAACGGCACCCATTCTCTTGGCGGTAGCGATGGCCTGTAGTCCAGCTACGCCTGCACCAATGACTAGAACTTGACCAGGTTGAATCATGCCTACGGCTGTACCCATGAGTGGAAGGAACTTGGGAATTCTGTTAGCGGCCATAAGCAATCCTTTATAACCTGCT
>DUQE01000033.1 GCA_012837925.1 Bacillota bacterium | reverse complement strand
TTGGCATCATGGCAAAGCCGTCGACACGCATGATGATCACATTGGCCGCAATGACCAGCTCTCCAAAGCTGTTCGTCAAGGATTGGACAACAATCATGGCCATGGAGAAAATGGCTTGGGTTACTCCAGAAGGCAAGCCGAGCTTCACGACCTTTAAGGATAACTCGCGGTTTACTTTGAGCGTTGACAAGTTGAGATCAAAATGTTCCTTCATCTTCAGGAGCCGCGCAAAGCACAGCACGGCTGAAACTGCTTGGGCAATCACTGTGGCCAACGCTACACCGGGCACACCCATGTTGAACTTTGCCACAAACAAAATGTCGAGAGCCACGTTTAGCACTGTGGAGACTAGGAGGAACACCAACGCAGAGATGGAGTCTCCCAGACCGCGCAGAATTCCTGATAGAATGTTGTAGTAGGAGAATCCTGCACTACCCAGAAAGAATATGTTCAGGTAGCCTACGCACCAGTCAATAATCGATGGCGGTGTGTTGAGTAGCTCCAGCAGTGGTCTACTGAACATGGGGCCGACCACCATAATAATGATGGATGAAAAGCCCGTCAGCACAATACAGGTGCCGATCGTGCGAGATAGGTTAGCTCTATCTTTTGCTCCAAAATACTGGGAAACCATGATACCGGAACCAACTGCAATGCCTACGAAAAGCACCAAGAGCAGGTGCAAGATGGGACCCGCGCTACCAACGGCCGCTAAGGCATTGTCACCAATGTAGTAACCAACGATAATGGAGTCGGCTGTGTTATAAAACTGCTGAGCAATGTTACCAAGGAGCAGAGGAATAGTGAAATCCACAATTCTCTTCCAAGGTGGTCCCTCAGTCATATCTTTGGCTGCAAAGAGATTTTTGAACTTGCCCATACATGACCTCCTTACGAAAAAAAAGCAGAAGCCCCCGAAAGGCTCCCGGTTATGTGTACTATTCTCATCCTAATCTCGATTTTCATTTCTGTCAATACTAGGGTTTGCGAAAGAAGGGGATCCCATGTTTCACACCTCAGTCAAAGGCCATGATCTTGTGTTTAAGACCGATCCCAAGTTGTTTTCTCCCTACTCAGTGGATGTAGGAACCGCAGCGATGCTCTCGATCGTGGAGTTCTCCCCAGGTCAGCGCGTCCTTGATCTCGGTTGTGGCTATGGAGTTGTTGGTATTGCTGCAGCTAAAACGGTGGGGGATCACAATGTGGTCATGGTAGATCGAGATCCCCTCGCGGTCGAATATACTCTGATCAATGCCAGACTTAATGATGTATGCGGAGTACGAGTCTATGAAAGCAACGGCTTAGCGGATTTCGATGAAACGAACTTTGATCTTATTCTCTCCAATCCGCCATACCATGTTGACTTTTCGGTTCCAAAAAGCTTTATCGAAAAGGGATTCAACAGACTTTTGGTCGGCGGAAAAATGTACATGGTAACCAAGAGAGACAAATGGTACAGAAACAAGCTGCTAGCCATTTTCGGTGGGGTACAGGTCAAAGAAGTTGACGGATATTTTATCTTTATGGCCGAAAAACGGAGCACCCAGTACGCCAAGAAATGAGGGGTGCACTTAGTGAGGAGTGGTGACCACATGGAAATCCTGGTTGTTCGCCATGGGCAGTCTCAAGCCGACTTGGAGGATAGGCATGAAGGCCGGGCGGATTTCCCCTTAACGCAGCTCGGTGAACAGCAAGCATCCCTGGCAGCAGAATGGATTGCGAACAATCATCCGCCTGATTTAGTGATTTCCAGTACACTAAAGAGAGCACAAAGGACTGCCGAGGTGATTGCTAGGGCATCGGAAGCACCACTCTTACTCGATACTAGTCTCATGGAATGGAACAACGGTCTTCTGGCTGGCCTTCTCCGAGCAGAAGCAGCTTGGCGTTTTCCTCTACCCAAGGGAGGAAGAAGACCTCAC
>DUQE01000032.1 GCA_012837925.1 Bacillota bacterium | reverse complement strand
GGAGTGGGAAAGACGACTCTGCTTCGTCATGCGCTCGTAGCACTTAGGGACAGGGGAGTGAAGTACGGTTACATGCCCCAGGACTACTCCGAGATGATGGACCCTGAGCAAAACGCGATCCAATTCCTAACGGTAACAGGGACCAAAGAAGAACACACGAAGGTCAGGACCTACCTTGGCAGTATGAACTTCACGGCCGAGGAGATGCATCATCCCATCAACGATCTCTCTGGAGGTCAGAGGGCAAAACTGTACTTCTCTAAGATGATCCTGGAAAAAGCAGAAGTGTTGGTTATGGACGAGCCGACGCGCAACCTTTCTCCCCTCTCGGGTCCAGAGATCCGTGCAGCTCTCAAAGAATTTGGGGGGTGTATTGTCGCTGTATCTCATGACCGCAAGTTCATCACCGAGGTCTTTGACAGGACATTGCTCTTAAGTCGCGATGGGCTGAGAGAGGTGAGTGTGGCCCAGTGGGATGAGGCCTAGTAGAATAGGATATTTCGCTCGTAAAACGTCGATAATAAGTGCACACGTCTAGTATGGGAGGGTTTCTCCTGATTATAGAAAGCCTAGTGAGCCTCGAGTCTGTCCGAGCGAGAATTGATCAGGTACTTCAAGCAAGTGGTAAGGCCAAGGAGGTGCTTGATTATGTTGCTTCCACCCGAGGAAAAGGATTGCGTCCGTCACTCGTTCTGCTCATCATGGAGCTGTGCGGCGGTACGAAAGCGGCAGAAGCCATAGAGTGCGCTACGGGGGTTGAGTTGGTTCACATGGCTTCGCTTATTCACGATGACGTGATCGACCGTAGCGACCTTCGTCGCGGGCTCCCTACGGTGCACCACAGGTTTGGGACCCAAACAGCGGTCTTGGCGGGAGATCATCTCTTTGCATCGGCGTTCCACCTCTTTGCGCTCAGCTCTGATCGAAGAGTCTCTCAAGTGATGACAAAGGTTATCCAGGACATGTGTGCGGGCGAGATTAACCAGTTGTTGTCGCCTGTCACCACGGAACACGATTACTTCAACTATATCCATAAGAAGACAGCCTGCCTAATTGGAGGCTGTTGTCGTCTTGGAGCTATTCTCGCGGGAAGAAGCGTCGTGGAAGAATACCGTTTCCAGACCTTTGGCGAAAACATAGGGCTCGCCTTTCAGCTCACCGATGATGTACTAGACTATCGTGGTGACGATTCCGTGATGGGGAAAACAAGTGGCAAGGACTTCGATGAGAAGTTATGGACGCTACCTATCATTCTGGCCTACAACAGGCACCTTGTTGGGAACGACTGGCATACATCAGACTTCGCGGAGATTCGATCCTTACTGGAAACCCATGGTATCCTAGACGAGGTGTGGCAGCTGGCGGCAACCTATGTACAGAGAGCAATCGGGGCACTCAAGCAATGCCCAGAATCTACCCCGAAGCGAGAACTGACGCGTCTTGTGGAGCACATTGTCGAGCGGTCTTACTAACTAGATGACGTTGAGGTCACGTAGTCCCCTACAAAGGTCTAGTAACAGCAGATTTGATCTGTCGCACGCCATCCGGCGAACAATGTTCTGTTGGCCCTGCTGCGCAACCTTGGGATCGGAACCGTAGAGTGCAATCAACCCATCAACGACAATACTGTGAAAGGCGCTTTCTGGTAGACGGTTCGCGTGACGTTTGCTTTCTCTGGCAAACGTACAGAGTGAACATTCTCGCGCTTTTACTGTTGGATAGTATGTGATAAAATTGAGATCACCGTTATCCGCGTCCTCCGTCAAATCGATGAGGTAGTCCAATAAGATGTGCAAACCTTGAATCCACGGGAAGTAGGCCTGCATAATCTGCTCCCCGTCAGGGGTCGAAGCTGCATATGCAAGGGCAAAGAAGAAAAAAATGCCTAGAGTCGATCCACAGGCTGCAGACCATTCATTCCACGCCAGAGTGCTGTCGGCGCTTCTTTCGACCCACTCTCGCAATAGATGTTCGCCTCCCTCCACGTGTTTGAGCACCTGCAACTCACAGTATCTTTCGGCCAAGCGAAGTACATAGGGTTGACTCCTAGGGTAGTATGGGATGCGGCGGAGCAAATCCTGACAGGTTGCGACGAGCCCAGATAGGTAGATCTCCTCACCATGAGGGTATAGTGCATAATAATCATGAAGAGGTGCCCCGGGGGTGAGGGCATGGGTAATGCTAGTGTGCAAGAGGCGAAAAGCGTCTGGATCGGTCACATGCAGTCGATCGCAGAGGTTGTCAAGATAATCGCTGATGGTCTGAAAGGCGACAATGAGGCGGATCATGGCCTGGGTGTCTGCGTCTGGGTAATGAGCATAAATCGAGCCACCAATACAGTGAAAGGCCTTGTGTTCAATGCTGGACAGAGCCTGGGTACGCAAAGGATCCGGAAGCTGAGCCGCAAGGTTGACCCACACACGTAGCTCTTTGCGAACAGTCGGGATGCTTGCCAGAAATCTGTAGAGGTAGAAAAGTGATGAGGGCTTCATAGTATTCTCCTTCTCATCATAGCCTGCCCATTTCCTAGCTCTACAACAAAAAATCCAGACATCGCTGTCTGGACTCGTTCATTCAGTTAGTGGCAGGGGAGACAGGAATCGAACCCGCAACACCCGGTTTTGGAGACCGGTGCTCTACCAATTGAGCTACTCCCCTGCGAACATCTATAATAATAGCACAGGAACTGGCCTGTCGTCAACCAGTTTTGGGGAGGATTTCCCTCCCACCTGTCTAAGTAATCCAATTGGAAGACATAATAAAGGAGTGGGACATTTGTCTAGAGAAATTTTAGGAAAAGTACCTGTTGGTATCTCCAACCGGCATATTCATCTATCGAAACAGGATTTGGAAACACTGTTTGGAGCTGGTTATGAACTGACGGTTAGAAACGATCTATCACAGACAGGCCAGTTTGCGGCTGAAGAAACAGTCACAATTGAAGGCCCCAAGTCGTCCATGAGCAATGTACGCATTCTAGGACCGACGCGCAAAGAAACGCAGATCGAGATCTCGCGCACCGATTCCTTTGCACTGGGCGTAAAACCTCCTGTGCGTGACTCGGGCTTTCTTGATGAGTCACCAGGAATTACTTTGATTGGGCCAAAAGGCAAAGTTGTCCTGGATAAAGGGGTCATCATGGCTCAACGCCACATTCATATGACCGAAGCGGACGCCGAGTCCTTTAGAGTGAAAGACAAAGACTTAGTCTCCGTACGGGTCGGAGGGGAACGCGGTGTAACGTTTGACAACGTACTCGTTAGGGTTAGGAATGACTTTGTTCTTGAAATGCACATTGACACAGATGAGGCCAACGCGGCGCTTTTGGGCAATGGCCAAATGGTTGAAGTGTTTCGCGAGTTGAACTAAAGAGGTGGCATATATGGATCTACAAAAAATCGCGAATGTGGTGAGGGGATTATCTGCTGATGCCGTACAAAAGGCCAACTCAGGGCATCCAGGGGCACCTCTAGGACTCGCAGATATTGGTACGGTACTCTATTTTGATTTCTTGAAACATAACCCGGCCAATCCGAGCTGGCCCAACCGAGATCGTTTCATCTTATCGGGTGGACATGGTTCAATGTTGCTATACTCACTCTTGCATCTGTCGGGTTATCAGGTTTCTATGGAGGACCTAAAGCAGTTTAGACAGCTTGGATCTAAGACTCCAGGACATCCTGAATACGGAGATACAGACGGAGTTGAAACAACAACTGGCCCCCTGGGACAAGGAGTGGCTAATGCCGTTGGCATGGCGATTGGAGAAAAACTTGCGTCAACTCGCTTCAATCGACCCGGTTTGGAGATCGTGAATCACTACACGTACGTCCTAGCTGGTGATGGCGACTTGATGGAAGGGGTTAGCGCAGAGGCTTCATCGCTTGCTGGTCACCTAAAACTTGGAAAACTGATACTCATTTATGATTCGAATCAGATTACTATCGAAGGATCGACGGACCTTGCCTTTAGCGAATCGGTGAGGGGACGTTATGAAGCCTACGGCTGGCAAGTATTGGAAGTCGATGGGCATGACATTTCGGCGTTCCAACGAACCTTGGTGGAAGCGCAGCAGGAGACAACGAAGCCCACCCTGATCATCGCTCACACACAGATCGCCAAAGGAGCACCGACGAAAGTGGGCACCGCCGCTTCTCATGGTGCACCACTCGGAGCCGACGAAGTGGCCGGTCTGAAGAATGCTCTCGGCTTGCCGAGCGACAAGGACTTCTATGTCCCAGATGATCTGAAAAATCTTCCGGAACTGATGACACAAAAGGGCCGGGGATTCGAAGCGGAGTGGAATCAACTCTTTGACCAATGGGCCAAAGAAAATCCCCAGCTTGCCGAGGAGTGGCACAATTGGCTTGACGGTACGCTGCCGAATCTGGACGAGATTCTCGAGCTTTTCCCTCCAGAGTCTACTATGGCGACGAGGGTAGCGAGCGGCCAGACGCTCAATGCCATTGCACGTAAAGTATCAAACTTAGTAGGTGGCTCTGCAGACCTAGCACCGTCGAACAACAGTTTCCTCCACGGAGAGGGCATTGTGACGGCGGAAGATTTCTCAGGACGCAACTTCAGTTTTGGCGTTAGAGAACATGGAATGGGTGGCATCCTTAATGGATTAGCCCTCTATGGTCCCTATCGAGTGTTTGGCGCTACATTCCTGGTGTTCTCGGATTACATGCGCCCGAGCATTAGGCTGGCAGCGTTAATGAAACTCCCGGTCATATACATTTTCACCCATGATTCAGCCTATGTAGGTGAAGACGGACCGACGCATCAACCCATCGAGCAAACAGAATCACTCAGACTCATCCCTAATCTACATGTCTATCGTCCGGCAGACGCCGAAGAGACGGCATGGAGCTGGGTTGAGGCGATGAAACGCAAGAATGGTCCGAGTGCGCTTGTTCTGACACGTCAGAACCTGCCCATGCTGGCTAAGCCGAAAGGATGGGATTTCACTCGAGGCGGATACGTCTTGCGTGAGGAACAGGAGGACCTAGCGTTGGTCTTGGTAGCCTCTGGTAGCGAAGTCAGTCTAGCTGTCGACGTAGCTGAGAAGGTCGAGGAGAAGGGCTTTGGTGTGCGAGTGGTATCTGTCCCAAGTCGGGAAGTCTATCTTGGGCAAGACCCCATCTATCGCAAGAAGGTTATTCCCGAGAACGTACCAACGATGGCCATCGAGTTGGGTGTGGGAATAGGATGGCATGCCATTAATCCAGCTGGGCGTGTCTATGTCTACGACCTCAATCGCTTTGGCGCGAGTGGTCCTGGGGCCGAAGTGGCGGAACACTTGGGATTCACAGTCGATGCCATTGAGAAGTACATCAAGAACACAATAAGAAAATAGATTTGCATGAGGGAAGAAGGGTATAGGTTGTGTCTATACCCTTCTTCTGCTCTCAAGAGCGCATAAAGGAAACGT
>DUQE01000031.1 GCA_012837925.1 Bacillota bacterium | reverse complement strand
TTTAGAGACGAAAGATTCGCGGTACCACTCTAATTGTGATGCTTGGATTGGCGCAAGTCCAATGCAAGATCACCCCTCAAGCCATGATAACGGAATGACCGGTTTGCGCTAAGCCGAAGGCCTCACACAAACAGCTCGCAGGTGAGTTCTGGCCGGGGATGTGTTGCTTTGCACCAAACAGCAACTCTCTAAAACATCCATCTGACTCATACTACTCCTGTTCACAGCTTTGCGATATTATCGTCATTCTACCAATTCGGATGACGAATGTCAACCGCCAATACGTAGTCTTAGTGGACCTTTACTCCCACCGGAAATATCGGATGGCCACCGCTGTACACAAGAGGATGGTTCCAAGTAAGACGGCAAATTCTACTCCATAGTCAAACAGTCTACCTCCCAGCCAAACCCCGCTGAGGAGCCTGACTCCATAGGTGAGGGGCAGGGCGTTAGAAATAGTAACCATGGCCTTGGGCATAATGTATAGCGGGATTGTAGCTCCAGAGAGAAAGAGCATGGGAAAGTAAACGATGAACGCCAGCGATGACGCGGCCCGTGCATTGGGGGTGACTCCGGAGATAACGAGTCCCAGGCTGAACATACTCACCATGACAAGCAAAAAGGCAATGGTGGTCGGGACAATGCTCCCGAAGAACTGTACTTGATAGACTAGTGCAGCCACAACAAGTAACAAGACCATACCCACAAGTGTTGTAATGCTGTTGACTACCACCTGTGAGACGAGAATCTGCAGGGGTTGGACGGGTGTGGCCATGAAGCGTTTTAAGATCTTCTGTTCGCGGTAGTTAGCGACGGTTAGAGGCAGAGACATGAGCCCCGTCACGGCTACAATCATGCAGGTGTATGCGGGAAGCATCAGATCCACGGTTCCCCGGTCACCGGTTAGACTACTTGGCTCATTACCATATATTGAGCCAAAGAGCAGGAGCATCATTACCGGAAAGCATAGGGAAAAGAACGATGTCATGAAATTGCGTAGCTGTAACTTGAACTCAAGTGTGGTCAATTTCCAAAACATTAGGAAACAGCTCCCTTCGTTGTGGAGTTGACGAGCTTAAGGAAAGCGTCTTCTAGTTCAGGGTAGGTGATCTTGATTCTCCGATAGACAATTCCCCCCTCATTCAATCTTAGAATGAGGTCTGTGAGTGTCTGTTCTGTGTTTGTATAAATATTCACGAGGCGGCCGTCATGCTCAATATGCCTAGCGCGGGGTAGACCCTCGAGAATATTTGCCACATCTCCGTCAGTCTCAAAGGAAATAACGAGGTCAATGTCTGCTTGGGCAATCACTTCATCCACGGTTCCTTGCGCGACAATCTCACCTTGATTAAACAGGCAGATTTCGTCGCAGAGTAGTGCTGCTTCTTCCATATAGTGCGTGGTCATAACGATCGTCCGTCCTTCGTCTTGTAGCTCCTTGATGTAGGTCCAGATTTCCCGTCTGGCACTTGGATCAAGACCGGTCGTTAGTTCATCGAGGAAGACAAGTCGCGGATTGCTGACAAGAGCCAGGACAATCGCCAGTTTTTGGCGTTGCCCTCCAGAGAGGGAACCCACAGTGCTCTTGATCTTTCCGGACAAGTCGAAGCGCTCTAGGAGCTCTTTGTAGTTCAGCGGCTTTTCGTACATAGCAGTAAACAGCTCACAGAGTTCAAAAACCTTGGCTTGGCTTTGGTAGACTGTCTCCTGCAATTGAACACCTACATCATTAAAAAGTTCGTGTCTGTGCTTTTCGGGATCAAGGCCCAGAACAGTAATACTACCCTCCGTGCGGTTTCTTAGCCCGATCATACACTCCATGGTCGTGGTCTTACCGGCCCCGTTAGGTCCTAAAATTCCGAAGATCATGCCTTCGGCTACACGGAAGGATACCTGACGAACGGCCTGAAGAGAACCATAATTCTTGGAAAGGCCAACTACTTCAATCACGTTCATACTCTCACTCCTCGCTGTGTTAAGGCAATTATATCATGCATGGGAGAAATTTCCATACCAATGTAATCGTATTCTTCCAACAAGGAATAGTTTCACCGAAGTCGAAGACCTAACGCAAATCGAAACAAGAGGTGTCGTTCTTATATGGAGACTCTGGCCATCGCATTGTTTATCTTAACGTATATCCTGCTTCTCGTCTTACCCCGCTTTCGCGCGCACATTGCCGTACTGGCTGCAGGATTGTTCATCGTCTTGGGAATTGTACCCTTGGTGTCGGCAGGAAGCACGGTAGACTGGAACGTGATTTTGATGATTGCCGGAACCATGGGTATCGTTGCCCTTTTCATAGAATCTCGTATGCCAGCGCGGTTGGCAGACTTGATCGTCGAAAAGACGCCGAGCTTGCGCTGGTCCGTGGTGGCGTTATCTCTCTTTTCTGGATTCATCTCAGCCTTCGTGGATAATGTGGCGACGGTGCTCATTGTCGCTCCTGTTGCCATGAGTATGTCCAAAAAGCAGGGAATATCGCCCGTACCAAGCGTAATTGCGGTGGCGATTGCGTCGAATCTTCAGGGCGCAGCTACGCTCGTAGGAGATGCGACCTCCATCATGCTCGGTGGTCATGCCGGTATGGATTTTCTCGATTTCTTTTTTACGAAAGGCAGAATCGGTATCTTTTGGGTAGTACAGATTGGAGCGTTGGCTGCCACTGCGGTACTTTTCTGGGTCTTGCGTTCGACGCAAGGTGAAGTGAAACCACAGGGACGCACGGAGGTGGAAGACTACTTCCCGTCGTATCTTTTAGTCTCCATGGTTGTGCTCTTGATTTTAGCTTCCTTTTTCTCGGGCAAGCCTGCGATAACCAATGGATTGATCAGTGTCGGACTTCTTGTGCTAGGCCTTTTGCGAGGCTTGATAAAAGGTAAGGACTTTGTCTGGGTGAGAAAAACGATCAGCGAAATCGACCTTTTTACGCTGTTCTTGCTGATCGGTCT
>DUQE01000030.1 GCA_012837925.1 Bacillota bacterium | reverse complement strand
CCGTGCATGTTCCCATTTATGAGCTGGGACAGATCGCTGTGCAAATGTTAACAGCGCAGATTTATGGTACAGGCGTGTTTCCGCATCATCAAATGCTCCCTGCTAATTTGGTTGTTCGTGATTCCGCGTAGGGGAGGGTCGAGTCATGTCTCTAAAGAAGCTCAAGCTTGGCAGTCTGATTACTGTCCTTTTCGTCGTGTTGGTCAGCAGAGTTGGTCAAGCTTTTGTTTTTACCGATCCCACAGAGCTCTACAGCACGACTATTTGGGATCAGTGGGTTTACCAATCGCACCATAGTAACGACCAAATCACGGTATTCTACGGTGAAGGGGATTACGATCTTCTCTATTTTGAATCGCTTGGTAGAGTATCCGATGGTTCCTTGGAGGCCTGGGCACAAAGGGCCCTTCGTCTTTACGAAGAACCTGGCGGTTTAAAGGATTTTCAACTTGAAATGCCCCTTACGGTGATTGATGTGGCGGGGCAGACAGGGCTTTCATGTGGTTACTCGTACCTTGATGAGAGAGATAATCAGCTGTGGGAATACCGAGTCTTTTTGATTTTACCAGGTGGCAGGGGGTTTTCTATCGCGTTAAGTACAGGTGATGCCTGGCTTGAAGATGGTTCGCCACTTGAGGACATCCTGCGTCAATGGCGGTGGTTATTTTGAAACATGCTCGCGCGGCAAAGTGCTTTGTACTC
The DNA here is from genome assembly GCA_012837925.1 of Bacillota bacterium. Taxonomy (GTDB): domain Bacteria; phylum Bacillota; class Limnochordia; order Darwinibacteriales; family Darwinibacteriaceae; genus UBA5420. The sequence continues at coordinate 3,984 of DUQE01000030.1, read as the reverse complement.
TCTCTTACGGTCCTTGTGTTGGTTGGTATGGCGTCCAGTTTCGTAGCCGCAGCCCCTCTAGGAGCAGGCTTTGAACGAACCCTGGGCAATAGCGCTGTATCGGAGATTCTCAAGCAATATGGGGGAGAGTACGTCTTGCCTCTTCATCAGCGGTTGTGGGTTGAAGAGGTGTTTCGGCGCCTAGTGGGTGCAACGGACCGAAAGGACGTTGTATACAGTCTGACTATACTCAACTCCTCAGAACTTAACGCTTTCGCATTGCCCGGAGGATACGTCTTTATTACTCGGGGTTTAGTCAACTCCATTGGCTATGATGAAGCGAAACTGGCGGCTGTTCTTGGTCATGAAGTTGCCCATATTGAACAGAAGCATGGAGTGAATGCAGTCTTTCGCCAGATGGGATTGACGGTCCTTCTGGAGATGGGCGTGATGGCCCTGGACTTGGCCACAGCCGATCTGTTTCGCATAGCCAGTCATACGTTGCTGCAGCTGGTGAACCTAGGGTGGGGGCGTGAGGCCGAACTTGAGGCGGATCTTATAGGGCAGACGCTGGCGGTTAAGGCTGGTTTCGATGGTGCGGGAGCGGTGAGACTTCTGGACGATCTGTTTGGGGTTCCTTCTGAGGACTTACCCATGAAGATTTTTCGGACACATCCGGATACCGAAGTTAGGAGAAAACGCCTCGAGGAGAACTTAGCTTCATATTGGTCAACCCCTGTTGTAGTAAGGGATCAAGATGTGTTAGAAAGATTGGATGGGGGCAGGAATTTCCCGCTAGATAGGCGAATTGATCCAACGAATCGATACGTAATTTCGCTACCCCTGGAAGGATCCGGTTTGCAGGTTTTTGATCAACAGACGAGTAGGATCTCGGTGTGGCTTGAGGACGTCTTGGTACAAGATTTCGCGTGGTCGCCGCAGGGGAAATACCTGGCGGTCCTTGTAGGTGATGAACCACAAACACAGTTATGGATCTGTGATCGCTGGGGACGAGTTACACGTGAAGTCCGTATTGAACTGGCCATTGCCGACATGTGCTGGTCACCGCAGGGCAACCAGGTGGCGATGAGCGTCTATGGACCGTCAGGTGAGCATGTGCTGGTAACCTATGTGGATGCTGACATCATCTTTGCTGTAGGTGAGGGGCTATCGGGTGGAGTCGCTTGGCTTGACTCGGGTGTATACTTTGAGAATGAAGGCAAGTGGTATCATGCTTCGGCTCCTAAGGTTGAAGGTGTGACGATACCAAATCCTGTGCCCCAGGTATTACAAAAGCAGAGGATTCTCTCGCCTTCAGTCGTTCGAGAAGGCACGACGATTCGCCTGACCAGACCATCCTTGACTATGCCATAAAGGGGAGTATAAATGCGTCTTTTGGTGACCTGGAAGGATCTTAATGACGAAGATTTGCAGCGGATTGTGGAAGAAACGCAAGCGACCATACTAAAGGGATTTACGGAAGACGAAGCGCTGGAGTTTGCTCCAGACGCTGATGTAATTCTCGGAGGTTCAGCAACCGTCCCTATACTGGCTCGTGCTGTAAATTGTCGCTGGATGCAGGCTCCTTTCGCGGGTGTCGAATCGATTTTGGCAGCACAGTGGGGCAATCCCAACATGGTCCTGACAAATGGTCGAGGTACGTTTGGACCAAATATTAGCGAGCATGTCCTGGGTTTGCTGCTTAGTTTTAATCGAGGATTGCATCTCGCCCGCGATAACCAGAACAAGAAGATCTGGCAGCCGCGTTTGCCGATTCCCTTTCGCGAACTGACTGGCTCGACCGTGGCTATTTTAGGCTATGGAGATATCGGGCGAAATGTAGCGAAGAGACTGAGTGGATTTGACTGTAAGGTATTGGGCTTCAGACAGCATCCTTCGTCGACGGGAGCAGAAGAAGAGAACGTCTATGGAATCCATCGCTTTGCTGAGTTTTTAGGATCGATTGACTATTTGGTCTGTGCACTCCCTGAAACGGAAAAAACAATCGGGTTTCTCGATGCAGACTACTTGAAACGTCTTCCGAAACATGCCATAGTAATCAATGTGGGTCGAGGAAGTCTGATTCCTACTGGGGATCTAATCCAGGCCTTGGAGAGGCAGTGGATTGCAGGAGTCGGCCTCGATGTCACATCTCCAGAACCTTTACCCGAAGATAGCCCGCTGTGGAGTATGCCCAACGTGATTATTACACCTCACAACAGTGGCTATACGAGATTTATGAAACGACGAGTTCTTAAGATCTTTTTTCATAACTGGGAATACTTTATACAGACAGGGAGTCCACGGTTGAATGTAGTCAGTCGAACGCTCGGGTATTAAAAAACGCCTTCCGAAGAAGGCGCCTAGATTACGAGGCTGGGTTATCTTTAGCGGGATTTGGGTTACTCCTGCTATCATTGATGTAAAAGCCAGAGCCTTTGAAGACAACGCCGATGGTCTTGCTGATTAAACGTTGAACCGGGCCGTCACAAGTTGGACAATTGGTTAGAGCAGCATCCTTCATACTCTGCTTTTGTTCAAAGTGACCGCAGTTGGAGCACTTGTATTCATAGATAGGCATGCGGCATCCCTCCTTTCAGGCATCTAATGACCATTGTACAACTTGTGGGCATGGAGTGCAACCTGATTTGGGGCAATTTTGAGTGAGGAGCAAGCAAACATGAAACGTTATTCTGCGTCTTTTATTGCACTTTTGTATGTTATAATTGTTATAATGGCAGTACCAGGAATCATCTCAGCCAGTAGTCTTCCGGGGACAATTCACCTGGACTTGAACCAACCCCCCTTGAGCGAACCTGAGAAGAAAGATCCGGTACAGGAGAAGTACGACGAAGTCATGAGTGAGATCCAGATTTCAGACGAGGCCGCTGAAGTCGTAGAGAACATAAAGGGAGCGGTAGAAGGCGTTCAGAGCTTCACCATGGACGTCGATGTGGCAGAGATTCGCGGTCAACGCATTGAGAGGGTCTTTGTCCATCTCTTGGCGAGTGTCGAACACAAGATAGCCAGGATTGAGTTTCTAGAACCCAGTGCCATGCGCGGGCAGATTTTAGTGGCCGACCAAGAAAAGATGGAAGTCCGAATCTATCAGCCAGTCAACAACCAAATCGCCGTGCGAGGCTTGGAAGACGCTAGCAAGGAAGTTCTGTCCACCTTGAGCGTGGCAGATCTAAACACTTTCTTTGACTTTTCCGAGTATGCGGTAGAGGTTTTAGACGTGGATGAGAAAGATGAAGTTTGCACGTACAAACTCCAGGTTTCCGCTAATGAAGAGGTTTGGCATGTCAGTGTGAACAGCGACACTTGGTTTCCCCATGAGATAGTTGTAGTCGAAGGTGATGTTCCGGGGACTATGTCCATATCCAATGTGGTCTTTGACGCAGAGTTAACGGCCGAAGAGTTGGCTCAACTGCCAAAAGCCAAGGAAGTACGACTATAAAGGAGTGTTGATCATTGGGCGCTAGATCCCGATTTCTACTCATCATCTGCACCATAGGGATCATAGCTCTAAGCCCAGCCATGAGTGCTTATGCCTTTGATGCCGAGGATCTGCCCTTTGGCTTTGGATCAGAGGGATGGCAGGCCGGTTTGGGTTTGAGCCAGGAAACCATTCGATCCCTGGGTTTGTTTGGTTACGAAAAAACCGGCATTGGAGGTTTTCTGTCGCTTCCAGGAGGGGGAGAAGAGGAACCTGCAAGCTGGTTTGGGGGACACAAGCAAGTGTTCATGGGCAATATTGGTTACACCCTTGAGCTCTTTGCCGGAAACACCCGGCGACCCATTCTGTCAACCTTCATGACATCGGCCGATCCGCACGTGGGAGCCTATGGCGAGGTTAACCGCATGTACGGACACGTGGGTCACGGTTTAGCCGGCACAGCCCAGCTCTTTGTCACAGAGTTGGGGGAGTTTGAGTACAACATCAGCCCGTACATTCAGTTTACCAGGCAGGGCATCTGGAGGTTCTCCCTTTCACTGGGCAGT
>DUQE01000029.1 GCA_012837925.1 Bacillota bacterium | reverse complement strand
TCAAACGATAGAAATTGGGGAAGTCATCGCCTCCATGCAAGATGCCTTCAGCAATGCGTGCCCGCTGCTGAGGATCGCCTAAACGACGATACAGTTCTGTCAGGCCACCATCTTTCGCCCACGGTGGTGGATATTGGCTTAATGAACCTCCGCACACGGTATACGGATACATATCATAGGTCAAGTCAAAGTCTTGTGCCGCCTCTGCAATCAGGGCATGACTCTGATGAACCTTACCCCAGTTGTCCCGACCCACCGCCTTGTGATGGGAGATGTTCGTACGAACGCCAGCTTCGCGGCCAATGGTGATGGCTTCTTCAACAGCTTGGATCAGCGGATTCGTTTCTCCACGTATATGCGACGAGTAAATTCCGTCGAACTCAGCTACAACTTTGGCTACTTCAATGAGTTCACTTGTATCGGAGTACATTCCCGGTGGAAAGATCAAACCGCTGGATAGACCAAACGCTCCTTCTTCCATGGATTGGCGCACCAAGTCTCGCATCGCCTGGAGCTCAATTTCCGAGGGGCGACGGGCCTCAAAGCCCATGGCGGCTCCTCGAATGGTGCCGTGCCCGATTAGGGGAGCTATGTTGATGGCCTTAGGAACCTTCGCCAGAGCTTCTGCAAACTCACCGTACGAATTCCAGGACACCTCGAGTTCGTGGTTCATGTCTACGGCTACATTGGGCAAAATCTGGTCTCGATAGGGACCAACCAGGGGCGCCGCCGAGCTACCACAGTTACCCGATACATTCGTTGTAACGCCTTGCCTCAGCATGCTCTCTCCTCGTCCATCCGAGAAAAACACGACATCGGAGTGCGTATGCATATCAATGAACCCCGGCGATACCACGAGTCCCGAAGCATCAAGACGCCGTTTCGCCTCCGAACTGCTCAGATCACCAAGAGCAGCGATGCGACCCTCCTTGATACCTACATCCATCTTCTTTGCCGCTTGCCCTGTACCATCGATCACGAATCCTTGCTCAATGACAAGATCAAACGTAGCCAATTTATCAGCACCTTCCGCACTCATACTGTAAGTAAATGATTCCATTCGTTTTTCAAAATACCTTTTCATATACTGAAATGTTATAGAATTGCTAGATTTGCAATGCCTGTTGGTTAGAGACGCAGTTCTTGTTGCGTACGTATGTAATTGTAACATCCCAAAAACACACCTTGATTAGCAAAAGATGGCAAAACAAAACCCCCACAGCTTCGGCCATGGGGGTAAATTGTGATAGGTCAAAGAACTGGCTCACGATTGGGGTACCATAAGCAAAAGAAAGCGCCTGGAAACCGTAGAACAACTCCCCTCGCTTGTAGCACGAGGGGAGCATCTCTGTTATAGCAAATGTTCTTCGGTGGGAAATACAACTTCATCACAATCACGAACGCCGTAGGTTTCACCGAGTTTTCGGTAGTCCACGGCTCCGCGGGCATTCCAATCCCACACGATTGTTCCATCCTTAATGGTCAATTCATTAAACAAACGCTGCGAAGCCTCAAGTCGTCCATGCTCCGCATCGTAGTACGCAAAGTTCCCCTGGAGAAGGTTTAGCACAGCAAGGTCGGCGACAGCCCCCTCACCCAGGTGACCTAGCTCAGGATGCTTTAAAAGCTTAGCCGGTGTCGAGGTTGTTGTCTTGATGATCTCCCACAGGGGCATGCCCATGGCTAAAAACTTGGACATGACTGTGGGCAGATCCATCATCGATCCATTGGAGCTGTCGGTATGAAGATCACTGGAAATCGTATCAGGGTAGAATCCCTGTTCAACACTTGGCACAGCATTACGGAAAACGAAGCTTCCTCCCCCGTGTCCTACATCAAAAAGGACTCCCCTTTGTCTGGCAAGGTGGAGGTAATTGAGCAGGCGCCCCTCAGGTCCAAGAAAGGGTATGGGTGCTCTAAACATGTGGGTAGCCATGTCTCCGGGACGCAGCTTGCTTGTGACCATTTCATAGTAGGGGCGTTCTCGCCGAAAATATCCCACATCCACAACAATGGGCAGATCGGCCAACTCTCCCGCTGCGATGGCCCGTTCAATGGAAACCCACTCCGGTCCAAAGTAATGAGCCGTTTTCACGGCAACGATAACGTCGCTGTGCTTTTTGGCCATCTCCGCTGTGAGCTCTGGGTCCATATCATAGACATTTTGCTCTGGAATATCCGTGATCATGCCCAACCCAGTAATGTTGATCATGGCAAACACGCGCGTCTGCGCCCGATCAATGACTCGATAACGAAAGTCTTCAAAGTTGCGCCAGCCAGAACTGCCAGCGTCAACCATCGTCGTCACTCCCGTTCGGAAGCTAAATCCATCAGGAAAGACGCTGTTATCGCCAGCCCACGCATCGCGATTTCCCGGTGTGGCATAGAGATGGGTGTGCAGGTCGATCAAGCCCGGAGTTACGTAAAGGCCCTTCACATCAAGCACCCGGTGCGCCTGATCTCCCTTTATCTCTTTCTTAACAGCTGCAATCTTTCCATCAGAAATGGCCACATCCATGGGTTCGTCAATCGAATTCTGGGGATCGATCACATGCCCGCCCTTCAGCAGCAACTCATACTTCATCTTGATTCCTCCTGTGCTTTGCTTCGACTACAGATATGACAGCAGCATGGGTGCTTCGTGTTTAGCCTTTCGTGGCCGACGTCAGGCCTTCGGTATTCACAAAGTACTTCGACAAGGTCAAGAATAGCACGATCATGGGAATGCTGGCCATAACGGCGACGGCCATCATAATCCCCTCGTCACTATGGGTTTCGGCCATAAACTTCGTGATATAAAGCGGAATTGTTTTCATTTCATCACTCTGAACTACCAAGAGTGGCCATAGCAGACTATCCCACTGCGAGCGGAAAGCCAGAATGGCTAAGGTGGCAATGGCAGGCCCTGAACTGGGCATCACAATACTGCCGAAGATGCGCGGTTCACTGGCTCCATCAATCCTCGCGGCATCGAGGATTTCGTCAGGAAACGTGATCAGGTATTGGCGCATCAAAAATACCCCGAAGGCATTAGCCAAGAATGGCAGGATCAATCCTGCGTAGGTGTCCTGCAGACCCATACGCATCGCGACCATGTACAAGGGAATCATGATCGCCTCAAAAGGAATCATCATTGTAGCCATAATCAGCATAAAGACGAGGTTACGTCCCTTAAACTTAAACTTCGCCAAACCGTATCCGGCCAACGATGAAAAGATAACCGTAAAAAACGCAACGGTACCAGACACAAGTAAGGAGTTAAATGCATTGCGGGCAAAGATGAAGGTACCTTCAGGCCCCCGCAGGGCATTCCAAAAGTTCTGCCAGTAAATACCGTCGGGAATCCACGGATACGGCATTTTCAGAATATCTCGGGCCGGCATGGCCGATGCAGTAAACATAAATGCGAGTGGAATAATCACCGCGAGACAAGCCCCAGCTAAAAACAGCCACATGAGTGCTGTAAAGGTCTTCTCTAAGTACCAGGCTCGTGTTTTATTTGCGTTCATCGTATCCCTCCTATTTCTAATGAAGATGGCTCCTACATATGGCTAACGTCCTCCGTACGAGAAACCTTCAGCTGTAACCATGTGAACGCAAACATCACAATAAACAGCAGGATGCTCATGGCTGTCGCTCGTCCAATCCGATAGTCCTTAATCGCCGTATTGTAAATACTCAGAGTAATTACGTTAATCGGCCTGGTTGGGGCACCTGCACTGGTGAACATGTATTGGGTACTAAAGGTTTTAAGACATTGAATCATAGTCATGATAGAGACAAGCAATGTCGTTGGCTTAAGAAGCGGAAACGTCACGTACCAAAACATTGTCCAGCGATTCGCCCCGTCGATCAGCGCAGCTTCACCAAGGGTGTCTGGAATAGAACCAATCCCTGAGACAAAAAGGACGGTGAAGTAGCCGATATACTTCCAAAAATATACGATGATGGTAGAAAGGCGCAGCATCGTCGTCGTGGACAACCAGTTGTAGTTAACCCCTGCTGTTCCTAATAGGGAATTCATTCCCTGGTTCGCCAAGCCACGGGGATCGAAGATCAAGAGCCAAATCATAGCCGCTACCACAGACGATAACACTGCTGGAGAGTAAAAGGCCATTTGAAAGAATCGTCGAAAACGGCTAATAGACATGATAAATACGGCCAAAATCAAGCTAAACACCAGGAGTGGCAAGAACGTACCACCGGTGAAAATGAGTGTGTTTTGAACGGATAGCCAAAACTCTTTGGAGCGGAATAAATAGGTGTAGTTATTCCAACCCACAAAACTCGGGGGCCTGAGCGATAAAAGATTGCGATTGAAGAAGCTTTCATAAAATGCATTGATGATCGGATAGAAACTAAAGGCAGCAAAGAGGATCAGCGAAGGGGTAACAAAGACCCATCCCCATCTTGCCTTCTTCCTTTCCATACTAAAACCTCGTTTGTGGCGCATCGGTTCTCCCTCCATTACGAAAATGAGATCAAGAGCCCGAGCGTTAACCCGGGCTCTCTTCACAGGTACAAAGCTTTAATAGGAATCGTCAAGAACCTCTTGGATACGCTCACGAAGAATGTCTAAGGCTTCCTCAGACGGCATATTCGACAGCATTACACTCTCAACAGCTTCTTTAATGAAGCGTTCAAACTGGAAGCCGTTCTCGTGCAGGAATACCATGTGACTGCGGGCCATGTCATCCATGAAAACGTTCATATATGGAAGTTCCATATATCTTGGATCATCCAGCAAGTCCTGGCGAGGTTGAATGATGTTTACAGTTTCGAGATACTCCCAAGGATGATCGAGCATATAGGCAATAAACTTCCAGGCCCATTCTTGCTTCTCAGAAGAAGCTTGTGCATTGACCATCATGAAGTGACCATAGTAGGAGCATCCTACGTTGTTAACGGCGTTTTCAAAGACGGGGAACGGAACAACCATCCACTCGCCGCTTTCGTAGAACTCAGGATTGTCAACCCGGATTCGACCCTGTTGATAGAAACCTGTTAAGGCCATACCGATGTCATTGTTGTCCATGTTAAAGATTTTACGGGCAGCAGTATAGGTAGGACTTCCCAAGTTACGTCCGTGAGGACCCCAGGTTCTAAACCACTCAAGCACCTGGATCCAAGCGTCATCGTTCACAATTGCGGTCTTGCCGTCATCACTGATCAATTGGCCGCCAAGCTGCTCTACCATAGGCAACATCGCTACCAAGTAGTATGGATAGCGGAAGTCAAAGCCGCGGCGTGTGATAATCTCGCCGTTACGCAAGGTGAGTTTGTCGGCAACTTCGATCATTTCTTCCCAAGTCTTTGGATAGTCTTTCTCGGGATCAAGACCAGCGTCGCGGAACACGTTCTTGTTAATGTAGATGGACCAGTTGGTGAGCTCGAGGGGCAAGCCATAAATCTCACCATCCATGGTTACTGTATCAAAGGTACCAGGCATATACTGGCTGGCCAGATCTGCTGCATCTTTATAACCAATGGCCGCATAGTTTACAGGGGCCACACGGTGATGCATCATGTATCCATACTCTTGCTCAATAGGTAGGTTGAAGATGTCTGGAGCATTGTTGGCTGAAAATGCTGTCAGCATCAAATCTCCCATTTTACTGGCTTCGTTCACAACTCTCTTAATTGTGACGTTAGGATACATCTTTTGGAACTCTTCAATATAACGGTTCTCGATGACGGTACGATTGTCATCTGTGTGGGTCCAGTACGTCAACTCTATGGTCTGGGCGCCAACTGCGCTTGTTACCAAGAAAAGGGACAAAGCAATAAGTAATAAAACTGGTTTCTTCAAAATCATTCTCCTCTCTTGATGTGACGAAATCACCGTGCAGCATTAATGTGTTTCCATACCCCCCCTTTTTACAATCTATAGAGAATGTGCACATATGTTACATCATATTTCGTCAAGCGTAGACTGCGTTCCTTCCAAAGAAAGGCGAGGATAATAAAGGATTTTTATTTGCTGGCTTGAACTAAGAAGAACCTAGTACTTATCAGACCAGGAGGGACCCTATGCTAATCCTTGGGCGTGAACAGTCCGTATTCAAACTATCGCCGCGCAATACTCCGGTGGCCTCTGCCCCATCAGGAGAGACTGTCGTCTTTGAAACATTTGACTGCTACAGCAATCGACTCACCCGTGAAGACCAAGAACTGGTCTCTTCAGGATGGGATTTCACCAATCCCGCGACAGGCCCACTCTTCGTAGAATCTGCAGAGCCCGGAGACATTCTACGAGTTGCCATCGTCGATATTGCTTTGGACTCCCAGGGTGCAATGCGGGTTGGCCCGGGAAGCGGTGCTTTGGGTCATATCCTCCAAGAGAAGAAGAACAAGATCATTCCCATTGCTGAAGGGAAAGCCAAATTCAATGACCGCCTCAGCTTCGATGTGAGTCCCATGATCGGTGTAATTGGTACGGCCCCCAAGGACGAAGAGATCCCCACTGGGACGCCTGGTCCCCATGGGGGAAACATGGACTGCAAACGTATTGGCAATGGTTCGGTCGTTTACTTGCCCGTCAACGTTCCGGGAGCGCTTTTGGCCATGGGCGATGTGCACGCCCTGATGGGCGATGGAGAAGTCGTCATCTGTGGCATCGAAACAGCGGCCCGGATCACGGTCAAGATCGATGTTCTCAAGGGACTGTCTCTGCCCTTGCCCATGGTTAAGGCAGGCGATCACGTG
>DUQE01000028.1 GCA_012837925.1 Bacillota bacterium | reverse complement strand
GAGTGTCTTTCGCGATCGTTGTCTCGCCTGCTACAACCGTTACCTTAAAGGCTTCCGCCGCGTACACGGCGTCCTCCTCCTTGAACAGTAGTTCAAGGATGGCTTCTTTATTCTTTCTGACTTTTTTAACCAACTTCGTATCGTCAAAAACGTCCTTAGGCAGGTCATAGGTTACCTTGATACCCATGAATGGCAGGATACACCCAGACAATAGAACAGCAGCCAACACAACAGCGGTAAGTAGAATTAGATTTCTCTTCACTATTTGCACCTCCAAATTTTTGTAAAGCTACTCCACACGAGAGTTCTCGGTGGGATTACTAACAAAATACTAGGCCATATTCTTGCCCTAGCCTTTGGTAGCCACACCCCCTTCTCTCTTGCGGTCCTATCGATGATGCTTGCAGGCAAGCATTCACCAGTGTAACTTGATGAGTGCTTCTACGCGAAATGCAAAATTCCTGCTACAAATGGCATAACTTTCTCCGTTTGGGACAAATTGGAAAGCCCTGCATCTTCCGTGGATGCAGGGCCTTTTCTTAGGCTGATACGTCTTCTTTCAACCTGGCTTTGGCCAGAGATCTGCTTCTCCAGGCATGGAGTGCCAGACTGATGGCGATGATTCCGTAGGCTACGAAGACTCTGAAATACTCACCGACTTGGGCACTACCAAAGATAGCCTGACCAGCTGAAGGCGAAACGACAAAGAGCAAGTGGAACAAGAACGTTCCCATCAAAGCCTGGCCAATGGTGGCCCTCGTCACCGACGCTCCTCCAATCAGCAAGGCAGCAATGGCAAAGGTGCCCACCTGTTCATGGCTGTTATAGGTGTTGAGCGTACCTATATTCTGCAGGAAGATGATCTGTCCCCAGGCAGCCAATACGGTAGAAAACACGATAGCCAAGACTCTGTTGCGATCGGTTTGAATTCCGGCAACGCCAGCAATGTGTCGATCCTGCCCTACCGCACGGAAGTCTTGACCGAGCTTGGTCTTGAAAAATGCCCAGATGGCGATGGCAAGCAGTGCAATCACCAAGAAGGTTACAATGGGCACCTTGGTAAACCCGATCTGCACTGTCCAGATATTGTCCAAGGCTCCACGAATCCTTGTCAGGTTCACAGTATTGCGCAGTCCCGGACTTGTTGAAATTCTCAGTGCTGCGTTCTCAAAGGGAATCACTGTTCCCACTAGGAACAAGAAGATGAACTGGTACACACCATTGGCGAAAAAGCCCATGACCATACCCGTAATCATCTCTCTACCCTTGGCCTTGTTCAAAACCATACCGGCCAGGATTCCAAAGAGCACAGCCATTGGGGTTGCCAGGAGAGCCGTCAAAAGTAAGCCACCGATTCCAGACCACTCCCAGTGGGTAGAAAGGATCAAGGCTACCTGACCCGCCAACGCACCAAGCACGATTCCAAAGTTCAAACCCATACCGGCTACAACCGGAATGATCAAGGACAGAACCAAGAAGGAGTTTCGAGCCATCCTCTTGACAATCTCCATCAACAAGAACTGACCCGGCATTTGGGCGTAATAAACACCGAGCAAACAGACGATGGCAAAGAGTATCGGTACAGCATTCTTCGAAATGAACTTTTTGACTTGATTCACGCCTGTTCACCTCCGGTTACTCGAGTCAAGGCATACAAGATCATGCCGTTACTTACAATCACACGGGCGATCTCCGAGATATTACCTTCAATAAGTTGGTTTGTCACTGGCATCGCCACTGTCAACAGCGTTTGGAACAAGACGACGCCGATAATGGCGTTGAGCACCTTCGCTTCCCGGGTAGAAGCGCCGCCAATCAAGACCGCGGCTACCGCCGGAAAGGCCGTCATCAAGGGTCCGTTGTACAGCTGGGCGAACCCAAAGCTCTGGGCATATACCACATAACCAATGGAGGCCAAAACCGTGGATAGAACGATACCTACACTGCGATAGGCATTAATATTCAATCCAGAGGCAACGGCAAAACGCGGATTGCGTCCCACCACTTCCATGGCCACACCAGGTTTGCTCCTCAAGAACAACCATAGCAGAAACGCCAGGAGTGCATAGAACAAGAGTAACCCAGTAGGAACTGTGAGACCGAAGATTTCGAACTTCAAGAACTCATTCAGGGTCCCACCAAAGGTATCGGCCAGTGTCAATGTAACACGCAGGCCCTGTCCTCCGACTGGCCAAATCAACGCAGGATTCTTAAAGGGAGCCATCAGCCAGAAAATGCACATTCCGGCAACAACGGAGAATCCAACATAGGTTCCTACCATCATCTCTTGCCCGGCTACACGATTCAAAAGGAGCGAATACAGGTAGCCTGCTATGATTCCAAGTGGTATAGCAACCAGGAGCGCTACCACGAAGCCGCCAAAACCGAGCAACGAGTTCTCCATGGCTACTAATACACCTACCATACCAGCGATGACACCAACCGGGAGACCAAAGTTTAGGCCGGCTCCGGCCTGAATCGATGGTACCATGGCGAGAACATAGATTCCGTTCTGACCAATTCTCACCAGTGCGTCACTGAGTAAACCTGGAACACTGAGTTCTGTTCCAGCGGCTACTATGATCAGCGCCAGTAAAAAGACGGAAATGATCAGGCGGGGTAGACCAAAACCATGATAGATCTTAATTAGTCGCTCTTTCACCGCTTCGCACCTCCTCCAGGGATTTTCCAGCCATAAGCAAGCCGTACTCCACGTCAGGAGCATCCGGTGATAAGATACCAGACAACTTGCCTTCGTAGATAATAGCTATGCGGTCGCAAATGCTACGCAGTTCAGCCAGTTCACTGGAGGTAATCACAACGGTTACTCCCATGCGGTTCAACTCCGCGATGAGCTCGAGAACCCGACTCTTGGCTCCAACGTCGATTCCGCGAGTTGGCTCCGATACGAAGAACAACTTGGGGTTCTGCGTGAAAGCCCTGGCAATGCAGACCTTTTGCTGGTTCCCACCACTTAGTCTGCGCACAATCTGATCCGGTCCCGTACACCGAATGTCAAATCTTTCGATAGACTGCAGAGCATGAGCCGTAATCTGCTTTTGATCCTTCAGCTTTAAAGGGCCAGGCTTCAAGAACTTATCTTGGGTCTGCATGCTTGTCAGTACAATATTGTTAGCAATACTGTCTTCCAAGACCAGTCCAACGCCTCGGCGATCCTCAGAGACAAAGGCAAGGCCACGATTCAGAGCCTCTCTTGGATTGTTCAAGGGAACCTCTACGCCTTCGTAGATGACTTGCCCCTGGCTCGCATAAAGTCCCATAACTCCGTTGGCTAAAGCGATTTTTCCGTGACCCGCGAGTCCTCCGATGCCCAAGATTTCACCTTCATAGACATCCAGGTCGATCCCTCGTAGGCGTTCTCCTGGCATATCGACTCGAAGGTTACGGATTTCCAGAACCTTCTTCGTGGCTTTTTCCTTTTTCTCTCCGCCGATGCGGCCCTTTGTGTCAATCTTTCTTCCCACCATAAGCTCGGCCATCTGAGCGATGGTGTAGTTCTTAGTAGGTCCAGAACTAACAAGCTCGCCGTCCTTTAGAATAGTAATTGTATCAGCCACGGCCATAACTTCATCGAGGCGATGCGTAATAAATAGAATACTAATGCCTGTTGACGCTAGTCGCTGTACAACTGCTAAGAACTGCTGTGCCTCACTTTCGGTCAAGACAGCTGTAGGCTCATCCAAAACGAGGAGTTGCAGATTCTCCTTGTCAATCTCCCGCGCAATTTCTACGAACTGCAGGTATCCAACGGGCAGACCGGCCACCGGTACCCATTCATCAATACTCATGCCGAGCTTATCGAGGGCACTCCGAGCATCTGCGGCCATCTTCTTCCGATCGAGGGTTTCCAGCTTCCTTCCAAGAACTCTGCTAAAGAGATTTGGCTTGGTGTCCTCTCTATTGAGTTTAATATTCTCAGTGACACTGAAACCAGGAAGCAACATGAACTCCTGATGAACCATGCCAATTCCTGCCCCAATAGCTGCCTTTGGCGAGTCGAAGGCCACAGGCTTACCGTTGATCAATACCTCCCCTTCGTAACCTCCTGTGTCAGTAATCACAGACATGCCAAAAAGAATGTTCATGAGGGTAGACTTGCCTGCACCGTTTTCGCCGACCAGACAGTGAATTTCGCCCTCGTTTACTGTGACATTGATGTCCTTTAGAACTTGCGTGCCATAAAAAGACTTGGAGATCTTCTTCATCTCCAACACAGGAACACTCATTTACACACCTCCCACTTTCTACCTCTCAAGAAAAGTGCGGAGACCCGCCCTCGGAGAGGGCGAGAGCTCCGCATTTCTATGCTTTAATTGTAGTGAATCTTAGAAGATTACCGAGTCAGCGATAACTAGGTAGAAGTTAGCTCCATCTTTGTAGCGATTGAGAGAGATCTTGATACCAGTCGCTTCATAAACAGCTGCTTCTACTGCATCCTGGTCGGCGAAGTCCAAACCGTTTTGGATGTGCTGGATAGCGAGCTCGACTCCGGCTTCCACAAAAATCATGTTAATTGGTGCAACCCAAGTGGCCATGCGACCGGCGTTGCCTTGCTCAGCAACTTTCACACCAATTTGCTCAATAATGTAATCTACGTCGCCCTTACGATCTTCCGAAATCTCAATTCCTAGAGCACCTGGATAGCCGTGGAATGGGCTTGGGCAGCATTGCTCTGGGAAAATGATTCCTGCATCCATGGAGGCCCGAATGGCAGGTTCCATCATAGCACAGTTAGTACCGAAGAAAGCAATGTCCTTACCGTGGAGTGCGGCTTGGCGAGGAATATCTTCGAGAATAAACTGCTGGGTTCCTGGAATACCTGCATCACCCATTGGGTCTGGAGCAGTAACATCAATGAGCTCAAGACCGAGTCTCTCTGCTTCTTCTTTCATGTTGTTGTAACGAACAGCGAGAAGTTCCATCGACATGTGACGTGGGAAGGAATAGTGGAGAATTTTCTTAGCACCCATCCGTTGGGCTAGTTGTGCAATGTTTGCACCGCGACGGATTTGGTCTGTCTCCATGGCAAAATCGACTACGTCGGCAATCATGTCTGGATCTTCGTGAGGTAGACCCATAATGAGTACGATATCATCGCGCATATCACGGATTGTGTTAAAGGCAGCGGTGGTGCCAGGAACAGACTGACACACAACGATGGCTTTAATCTGTGGATCCATGGCGAACTGTAGAATCTGACCAATTACGGTTTCTTGTTCCTGCATGAAGTTGTCAGGATACGTTACGTGTTCAATCGAGCCAGGATAACGAGCTACCATTTTCAATGCAGCTTGATACTCTTCTTCACCTTGGGATACGGTACCGGTCACGACCCCGATTTTGAAGGGTAATTCAGCGGCTTGAGCTACGCTCATTAGACCAAAAACTAAAACCAACACTAAAACCAGACTAAGCTTTCTCTTCACTCTGCACTCTCCTCCGTTCTCTTATTGGTCTTGCTGGTGACATTATTCTACGAATTACCTACACATTCCTCCCGAACGGATCAAAATGAGCAAAAAAAGTAGCAAGGAAGCGAAAAGCAAAGAAAACCGCAGTTAGCGGTTTTCTCAGTACAAAGCCTATGATTTTCCCATTACTTTCTACACAACATCATCGAGTTGGTTAGCGTGCAATCCGGCGTAAATTCCTTTTTGATTCAGCAGTTCTTGATGCGTACCCATTTCTTGGATATTACCGTCTGTGAGTACAATAATCTGATCAGCGTGACGAATTGTAGACAGCCGGTGAGCAATCACAAGCGTTGTCCGCTCTTTGGCAAGCTCCGTGAGCGCGCCTTGAATCTCCTGTTCAGTTGCTGTATCCAGAGCCGATGTGGCCTCGTCGAGAATTAAGATCGGCGGATTCTTCAAAAAGACCCTGGCGATGGAAATCCTTTGTTTCTGACCACCGGAGAGCTTGATACCACGTTCTCCCACATACGTATCATAACCGTCTGGCAATGTCAGGACAAAGTCATGGATCTGTGCCTTTTTCGCCGCCTCGATCATCTCTTCTTCCGAAGCCGTGGGGTGACCATAAAGAATGTTCTCTCGAATGGTTCCCGTAAACAAGAAGACGTCCTGTTGCACAAAGCCAATCTGGAGCCTCAGAGAACTCAGTGTTACATCGCGAATATCATGACCATCGATGAGGATCTGACCTCCCGTTACGTCATAAAAACGCGGAATCAGATGACAGAGCGTGGTCTTACCTCCACCAGAGGGACCCACAAAGGCCGTGGTACTACCTGCGGGTATACGCAGCGAAACATTCTGTAATACCTCTGCATGCTTATTATACTGAAAACTAACATTTCTCAGTTCAATATCTCCGTGCACAGGAGGGAGATCGTTAGCGTCGGGGCTATCCGTAACACCTGGCTGGACATCCATCAGCTCCACAAAACGGTTGAAGCCCGTCATTCCCTGCTGGAACTGCTGCGTAAAAGAGATCAACCGCCTGATCGGCTGCAAGAAGTAACCGATAAAGAGCAAGTAGGCCGTGAGATCGGCCAGATCGATATGTCCGCGAAACATGAATATCGAACCTGCACACAAAACTGCCACATTGAGTAGATCGGTTAAGAAACCCAGGCCTGACGAATAGATGGCCATGGCCTTAAACGCTCTCCGCCGCGAGATCTTAAATGCGGCGTTGGCATTGTCGAAGCGAAGTCTTTCATACTCTTCGTTGACAAAGCTCTGCGCTACTCTGATTCCTGACAAGCTATTCTCAACATCGGCATTGACATCGGCAATCCGTTTCCGTTCCTCCGTAAACGCCTTATTCATAGCCGTACGCCGAGTGTAGGCATACCAGCCAATGATGGGAATGAAGGCAAACGTGATCAGAGTAAGAGGTACATTGATTGTGAGCAAGTAGGAAAATGCACCAATGAGCATGAGACTTGCGATGAACAAATCCTCTGGACCATGGTGCGCCAACTCGGTAACGTCGCGCAGATCGTTGACGATCCGGCTCATCAGATGTCCCACTTTTGTGTCGTCAAAGAAGCGAAAATCAAGCGTCTGCAAATGCGTGAACAAATCCGTCCGCATCTGGTACTCCATGTTTACGCCAACAGTGTGGCCATAGTAGTCAACGAAGTACTGACAACCCAGGCGCAAGACATACATGAGCACCAATGCTCCGGTCCAGAGCAACACAGCCTGTAGGTTTTGATCCGGAATAAAATCCTTCATGAATGTTCGAGTGATCATCGGAAACATGAGATCGAGCAGGGCAATCAAACTTGCTGCCACCAGATCCATGAACAAAAGTCGTCGCTCAGGTTTGTAGTAGGCAATAAACCGCTTAATATTACTCATTTGGTACTTCAAAACCTCACTATCTAACCCTTAATATATGGTTGTCCCGATGCCTTCGGTCCCACGGACTTGCCGATGAACCCGGCTAGGGCAACCATGGTTAACACGTAGGGAAGCATGTTCATAAACTGCGTGGGAATCCCAATGTCCTGTAGGCGCATTTGCAGTGCGTCAGCATACCCAAAAAACAGACACGCACCTAGAGCTCCATAGGGAGTCCACTTTCCAAATATAACGGCGGCCAGAGCGATAAAACCGCGACCTGCCGTCATGCCTTCGCTAAAGCGGCTGAGATGTGCGATGGACAGATAGGTTCCGCCGAGGCCAGCCAAAGCCCCACTTAGGGCTACTGCAAGATACCGCATACGGAACACATTAACACCAACCGTATCAGCAGCTCTGGGATGCTCGCCCACCGCACGGAGGCGCAGACCCCAGCTAGTTCTGTAGATCACAATATGAGCCACTACTACGGCAATGAGAGCCAAGTATACGAGGGGATTTTGTCGCCCAATGATCCTGCCAATCCAAGGGATTTGACTGATCAAAGGAATGGTGATATCAGGAATCGTGGCAACACTTGGAGATGTACCGGCAGCACCGAAGTAGTAGCGCAGAAGAAAGACGGTCAAACCACCGGCAAAAATGTTGATGGCCGTGCCAACGACTACCTGGTTCGCGCGATAGTGAATGCAGAAAACTGCGTGCAGTAATCCGACCAAAAGCCCTGCCAAGATCGCACCGAGCACTCCCAGCCAGGGCATACCCGTCTGGTGCGAGACAAACATGGCCGTGAAGGCTCCCATCAACATCATACCCTCAAGGGCGATATTCACAACCCCGCTTCGTTCTGAGAAGATTCCGCCCAAAGCTGCGAAAATCAAGGGTGTTGCCATTCTCAAAGCGGCGCCAAAAACAGCAGTGTTAAACAACAAGGCCAGAATGTCGCCCATTATGCTTCCTCCTTCATGCGTAAAATGCGCCGGATCAGGTAATCCGCTGCCACGAAGAAAATGATCAAGGCCTGAATGATCGTAATCAGCTCTCTAGGCACCGAAGTCAAACGATCCATGGCAGCAGAACCTGTCTGGAGTGCTCCAAACAAGATGGCGGCCAAAAGGACACCCACTGGATGATTCTTACCCAAGAGCGCTACTGCAACACCCATGAAGCCAAGGTCTGCCGAAAAACGTACAATGAACCGTTGATGTAACCCCAGGATCTGCTCTGTACCAGCAAGTCCTGCTAGAGCACCACTGATGGCCATGGCAATAATCGTGTTCTTGGCAACATTGATTCCGCCGTACTCAGCAGCCTGCGGGTTCAGACCTACAGCACGCAACTCGTAGCCCTGTTTGGTCTTCCAGAGAATCAAATAGGCAATTAGCGCGGCCAACAGTGCCAAGTAAATCCCGCTACTGAGCCTGGTTGGTGGATACAAGCGGGCCAAGGCGGCCGAAGCGCTTACGCGCGCTGTTTCAGGAACCCAGGAACCTCCATGGAAGGGGCCTGTGGCCAACCAGTCCGTCAGGTAGAGGGCGATAAAGTTGAGCATAATTGTGTTAATTACTTCGTGAATGCCTAGTTTAGCCTTCAAGAATCCGGGTATAGCTCCCCAGAGTGCACCACCTATCATACCAGCGAGAATCGCTAGAGGCAGATGAATCAAGCGAGGAAGCGCCGTAAAGGTAAAGCCAACCCAGGCAGCTGCAAAGGCCCCCATATAGAGTTGCCCCTCGGCTCCTATGTTAAACAACCCGGCACGGTAGGCAAAGGCAACAGCTAGTCCGGTAAACATGAGGGGAGTCGCCCGCTGCAGGGTCGTAGCGATGTTTCGCACACTACCCAAGGACTCCATAAACAAGATCCTATATGCTGTAAGGGGATTCTCACCGACGAAAAGGATAAACCCTGCCCCCACCAAAAGAGCTAGGAACACGGCAACCAGCGGTGTCGCTATCCCTTGCCAGCGGATTGTCTTTAACCTACTCTGCATGACCGTTCACCTCGCCTGCTCTGTAATCTTCCAGACGTCCACCGAGCATCAAGAAACCTAGTTTGTGCTCTGTTACCTCTTCGCGAGACATGACACTGACGATTTGTCCGTTGTACATAACAGCAATACGGTCGCTCAGGGAGAGAATCTCATCAAGTTCAGCCGAAACGAGCAACACAGCCGCTCCCCGATCGCGCTGGGCAATCACTTGCTTGTGAATAAACTCAATCGCCCCAACGTCAACCCCTCGTGTAGGTTGAGCGCAAATCAACAAGCTCGGATCTTGAGTAAACTCTCGACCCACCACGATCTTCTGCTGGTTACCACCGGAGAGGCTCCTCGCAGGCTGGCTTGCCACAGGAGGGCGAATGTCGTACTCTTCGATCAACTTCTCCGCATTCTCCTCGATCGCCTTATCATCACGCCAGACACCACCTCGTACATGTGGTTTCTTGCCGTGAAATCCCAAAATCAAGTTATCAGCCACGGAGTAATCCAAGACCAAACCGCGCCTATGCCGATCCTCAGGAACGTAGCCAAAGCCCGCCTCCTTGATCTTCAACGGCGACCAGTCAGTAATGTCCTGCCCATTGAGAAAGACCCTTCCACCCGCAGTCTTGCGAAGTCCCGCGATTGCCTCCACAAGCTCCGATTGGCCATTTCCCTCTACGCCAGCGATCCCTAATACTTCGCCGCTACGCACTCCGAGTTCTACCTCTTTGACTTTGACTTGACCAAACTGATCTTTTACAGAAAGTCGATCGAGGTACAATACGTCCTCCCCGGGCTCCGCAGGCTTCTTTTCCACATTAAAGAGAACAACACGCCCTACCATCATCTCCGCTAGATCCTGCTCATTCGTTTCGGAGGTGGCTTTCGTTCCTATCTTTTTACCCCGTCTCAATACACTTACGCGATCCGATAAGGACAAGACTTCCTTGATCTTGTGCGTAATAAACACAATGCTCGTGCCCTGAGCCCTCAAGGCACGCAGAACCTTAAACAAGTCCTCCACCTCTTGGGGCGTCAAAACCGCTGTAGGTTCATCAAGTATTAGGATTTCTGCCCCTCGATACAGAGCCTTAAGGATCTCGACTCTCTGTTGGAGACCCACGGAGAGATCGGCGATCTTGGCCTTGGGGTCAATTCTCAGTCCGTATTTCTGCGAGAGTTCCTCGACCTCTTGAATCGCCCGTTTTGTGTCTAGGAAAGGCCCCTTGCGTAGCTCGGACCCAAGTACAATGTTCTCCGCTACAGTCAAGGGCTCCACGAGCATGAAATGTTGAAAAACCATGCCAATCTTCAGGTCAATGGCCACGCGGGGTTCATTAATATCTACTTTCTGCCCCCGTACGATGATTTCTCCACCATCACTCTGGTACAAGCCATACAAGATGTTCATTAGTGTAGACTTGCCCGAGCCGTTTTCGCCCACGAGAGCATGGATCTCACCATGTCTGAGATCGAAATCCACTTGGTCATTCGCTAAGACCCGTGGGAACTGCTTCGTAATCGAGCGCATTTCCAACACTGTATCCATGGAAGACTTCCTCCCTGCTAAAAAAAGGAGGCGCCGCCAACCGTACGGCGGCGGGCTGCCTCCCTCTCGTTAATCTTGGATTATTGGAGAGGATTTGTTACTACGATCTCTCCAGAAATGATCTTCGCTCTTGCATCTTCGATAGCATCAAGGACGGATTGAGGAATGAGATCCTTGGTATAGGTGAACTCAGACGTTCCTACACCACCATCTTGAATTCCAAAGCTCCGTACGCCACCTTCGAGGGTGCCGTCAACGACGGATTTGATGACTTCGAATACAGCTTTGTCAACCCGTTTGACCATGGATGTCAATACGGTACCTGGAGCCATATAGTCTTGATCAGAGTCTACACCAATCGCGTAGAATCCATTGGCTACAGCAGCATCAATTACACCGCTACCAGTTCCGCCTGCTGCGTGGTAGACGATGTCGGCGCCACGTTCATTCTGGCTTACAGCCAACTCACGGCCGCGACCTGGGTCACCAAAGCTACCTGCATAGCTCACGAGTACTTCAACATCAGGATTCGCGTACTTAGCACCTTGAGCAAATCCACTCTCGAATTTGCGGATCAAGGGAACTTCCATTCCGCCAACGAAGCCCACTTTGTTGGTTTCGCTCATCAGACCAGCCAAAACACCAACCAAGAAGGAACCTTCGTGCTCTTCAAAGACCAGTGAAGTCACGTTGGGGTTATCCACGACGTCATCCACAATGGCGAAGTTGATGTGAGGATAGTCAGCGGATACTTCAACCAAAGCGCTTTGGTGGATGAAGCCAATCACGATAACGAGGTCTAGATCTAAATCAGCATATGCGCGCTGATGTTCTTCCATTTCAGCAATGTCTGCTGGTTCAACGTAAATTACTTCAACGCCAAGCTCATCTTTAGCTTGCATCAAGCCACGATACGCTGCATCGTTAAACGACTGGTCGCCTAGGCCGCCTTCAGCAAAAATGAGTCCGATTCTAGGCGTTTGGGCATAGACTGGACTTACAACTAAACCAACGAGTAGAACCATTACGAGAATCAAACCTAATTTTCTACGCACTGTAAAAAACCCCCTGTCTTATATTTGGTGCATTCTTTTCTTTCTCCATTATAAGCGTAATTCCTTCCAAAGTCATCGGAATGATCTGTCAGAATTGTTTGGGTTATCCCTTGATAACCGCAACCGTTCTAACCCGCATGACGGGCTTGACGAGATCGTCTTGCTCCCTCATCACTTCCTCAATATTCTTGTAGGCTTTATAATACTCCTCCGCCGTGTCACCCTTGCGCTTCTTCCCCAATACAACATTCTTGGCCTTGAAGTCGGCCATCACCTCGTCGACGTCAAAGGTCCGTACTGCTTCTTTACGTCCCATGACCCGTCCAGCACCGTGGCTGGCAGAGTGGAACGACTCAGGGTTCCCCAAACCTTCTACTATAAAGGAGTACGCTCCCATGGCGCCGGGAATAATGCCAAGCTCACCGCGCCCTGCCCGAATAGCACCTTTGCGGTGCACCCATACGTCGCGCCCAAAGTGATGCTCACGCACGGCATAATTATGGTGGGCATTGACCTCCTGAGAAATCTCAATGTCCTTAAGGCCGGCATGTCGCTGGAGTCCTTCATAAACGATCGCCTTCACTTTGCGCATAATCTGCTCGCGATTGTGGCGGGCAAACTCGAGGGAAAAATTCATCCATTCCACATACCCTGCAGCCTCTTTGGTCTCCAGTGGCAAGTAGGCGAGATCGAATTCGGGTGGAATCTCGGATCCCATCGTGCGATTGAGGTCCTTGGCTACTTGGTTAAAGTAGTTGGCTACCTTGAACCCAAGATTTCTCGAACCCGTGTGGACCATGATTCCCAGGTACCCCTGATCATCTTCCTGGAGCTCGATGAAGTGGTTACCCCCGCCAAGTGTTCCTAGTTGTACATAGGCTTCATCAATGGTCGGAAGCCTGTCTCGCCCGTAGTGAAAGAGTCTTTGAACAGGAAAGCGATCCAAGAACTCCGATCTCTGGGGCTCCCGATGATGCTCAAATCCCTGGGGAACGTCTCGCATGATTTGGCCCACGAGAACCTGTGCTAGAGTCCCTTGAGACGTCTTCACATCACGCAGAAGCCGAGCGGGTACGTTTGTGTGTACAAAGCCCATCCCACAACCGATGTCAACACCCACCGCATTGGGAATGATCACCTCCGAGCTGGCCAACACTCCCCCTATGGGCATTCCATAACCCGAATGCGTATCAGGCATGAGCGCAATGTGCCGAAAAGCAAAGGGAAGGTTCGACAGATTCATTGCCTGACGAAGGCATGTCGCATCGAGGTCTTCCACGCCGGACAACCATACCTTGATCGGTACAAGCTGCGCCTTTTCATCAAAGAGAATAAACATTCTTACCTCCCTTGAAGTGCCTCAAGATTGGCTAAAGTCAAGCCCAAGCTCTTAGCCATTTCTCGACCTTTCAAAATGCCTTGATCCACGTGACTCGGATAATGGGCATCGGAGTTCACAACAACAGTAATGTCATACCCCGCGGCTAACTCCCAAAATTGATACCAGGGATAGGCGGTACGTTCCCCTGTAGATGCTCTGACTCTGCGCTTAGCCAAGCCGTAACCGTTGATCTCCAGCGGAATTTTCAACTCTTCGGCAGCGCTCAAAATCTCTTTCGATGCGGCCTCGGTGTTCTTATCCCAGTCCATATAGCACAGCCCGAACAAGTCTGGATGCGCTACAAATGCAAAGAGACCAGAACGCATCGACTCAATCAAAAAATCCGTGTAAGCAATGAGACGACTTGCGTCTGTGATATCACCATGACTGCTGAGCCAGCTTCGCCCATATGGGAAGAAATGACTGCCCAAAATGAGGTAATCAAAGCCATATTGACCCAAAAGAACGTCTTCAAAAAAGTTGTGGTACTCGGGAGCCCACTCACATTCCATTCCCTTTAGAATGATCAGATCCGTATACTTACTCTGCGCTTCTTCAATAGCTCGAACATAGGCCGGAAGTGCAGATAGTCCCATGCGCATATACAACCACCGATTATCAGGTAAGGGAGTATGATCACTTATCCCAAGAAGCGTAAATCCTTTATTTAACGCGGCCTCGGCATAGTCCGAAGCATCGCCGTCTGCATGGTTACAGCGAAATGTGTGCGTATGATAGTTCTTCACGATAAAACCTCCATTATAACAAAGGCACGTAGCCTTCCTACTACAACTCTACTACTATCTCAGGCAACAAGCAAGGTTTCCAAAGAACAACAAAGTCTTGCACCTGCGACATAACCAAAGGCAACATTCCGAAGAGGATAATATTCTATTGTAGTGGCATTCTCATTTAGGTACAATAAGTTGAAGATGAGGGAGGTCTTATCATGGCAAACCCTGAGTTTTTACTGAGGGTGGCAGTCCTTTGCGGGATTGTAGTACTCATTTCCTATATATATTGGCGTGTAAGCAAGCGCCTCTTGGGTCTTGTCCGTCTTAAATGCAGGAACATCCTGCTTGTACCGGTGTCGGGGCTCTTGGGCGTGGCCACAATGTTTCTCTTATTCTCTGTGTGGGTCTATCACGGATTTGGTTATCAACCGGATATCTACCGTCTTGGCGACCGAACAAGCAACAAAGTCGCCATTACCTTTGACGACGGACCTAGTGAAGAGTTTACGTTGCCCATTCTCGATATTCTCCGGGAACTCGATGCCCCAGCTACCTTCTTCATGGTAGGAAAACACGTAGAAAAATACCCCCATGTGGCCCAAAGAGTGGTGGAAGAAGGTCATACCGTCGGAAACCATACACAGAGCCATCGGAATTTACCAACGCTTTCCACCATCGAGCTGCAAAAAGAGGTTATGGAATCAACGGCCATTATTACTGAGGTTACGGGAGTCTACCCCGTCTTTGTACGTCCACCAAGGGGAATGTATGACGATCGTTTTCGTCGCCTGGCTAAGCTACTCGGGCAGGAAATCGTCCTTTGGTCTATCTCAACTCGAGACTGGCGATACGGAGTAACCCCGACCTATATCGAACGCTTTGTCGATAGCCGGGTGCGCGGCGGAGATATCATTCTATTTCATGATAGTGGTGCTTTGGTTAAGAGCGAAGGCGGCGATCGCAAGGCGACTGTCTTGTCGCTGGCGAATGTCATCGAGATTATTCGGGCCAAAGGATTAGAGATTGTGCCCCTTGACGAACTGCTCCATGGTGCGCCTCCAGAAGCGTTTCCACAAGTCGATCGTCCCGAATAAGAAAGGAGGGCGGCATGCATATCGAAAAAGGTTCTCCCCAAGATACCAGGGATATTGCCAGACTGTACTGCGCTGCATTTCCTGCCAGTGTCGAGCTTTTCTTTCGTGGGAAACCAAGAGAGAAACTCCTAGACCTCTTGGAGCTCACGTTCGACTTAATCTTTGCCTGGGGTGGCGAAGCACTTCTCGCCCGGAGTACAGAAGGAGCCGTCCTTGGATATTGCATGTACTTCTCTCCCCGAGGCCTTCTTTCTAGACGAAAGTGGGACAAGATGGTGGCAACTGCAGGTAGCATGATGGGGAAAGTTGGTCTGCTAGAAGCAGGAAGGCTACTACGCAATCAAGTCATGATGACGCTCTCAACTCGACACACAAAAAAAGTACCCGCACCTCGTTCTCAGGCGCGGATACTGTCCATAGCGATTGATCCTAGTTCCCAGGGCAAAGGAGTAGGCACGCTCCTCCTTCAGCGTGTACTTGAAAAACTCGAGCACCAAGGTGTCGTGTTGAATGTCCGCAAAGATAATCCCGCCGGTCGGAACCTCTATGCCAGAGCGGGTTTTCAAGAATGCGGATTCACTAGGGACCTATCCGGCGAATGGATCATGCTCTTTAAGGAACCAACGAGTTACTGATCACGATTACGACGGGCCATGCGCTCTAAGAGAAGCTTCCGTTTCTTGCTAATACGCGCCTTGACGTCCTGCGTCTTCTCATGATCCAGGTCGGCATCCACATAGTCACCGCCCTCAAGGCGCACTCGGAGCCACTGCCCTTCGCCACTACCAGGCGGTAACAGAACTACGGGCACATGAAGCTCACGTTCTCGATCTTCGAATAGTAACACTGCGGTACGTTCATCCACAATGCGATCGATCACAGCAGATGCAAACTGCTTGTTATTGATCCTCCATCACTCCTTTGACGTAGGCCAAACCTTGCTGTTTTATCTCTTCAATCCTCTGGGTGTCTAAGCCTGGAACCCACTTTAGATCATCAACGCTTCGCAAGGGAAGGGTTTCCCTAAGCTCCATGATGCTCGCGGCTCTTGCAGGACCAATGTGCAAGATGCGCTGTAAATCCTCAAGACCAGCACTATTTAGCTCTACGCCTTGCTCAGGGTCTGGATACTCTCCATTCTGAACCCCCACCTCAACGAGCTCAGCACCGCTCTCCGAATACACACTATAGTCCGTTCCATCCGTCCAAACGATGATCGTTCCATTGCGATCCGTTCCGTACATGGGAACCTCTACGATCGCCAGACGGTTGATGACTTCCTCATGCGGGTGCCCAAAAGAGTTGGGCTGCCCAGCAGAAAAGATGGCCACTTCTGGGCGCACGGCGAGTAGGAAGTCCATACTTGATGATGTGCGCGAGCCATGGTGACCAAGGGACAGAATCTCAGCTTCAAACACCAGATTGTCTGCCAGCATGTCTCTTTCGGTCCTGCGTTCGGCATCACCGGTAAAAAGAAAGGTCACATCGCCATACGTGGCGCGCACTACAACATTACTCCCATGAAGATTTGTAGTGATTGTACTTGGGTTGAGAACCTCCAAGTTCAATTCTCCGAAATTGAAGTGTTCTCCCCTGCGGGGTTCGTGATATCTGGCCTCCGACTCTAAGAGGGCATCCAAGAAGTCCTCAAAAAGCCAAGTGGCGTGCTCATATCCAGACAACCACACTTCGGCGACCTCATATGCCTCCAAGACCGACCTCCCCCGCCCTATATGATCTGCGTGGGGATGCGTGACAATAAAGAGATCGATGGTTTCCACATGCCATTTCTCCAAATGTTCGACGACATCATTTCTTCCCGAATCGCCTGCATCAATGAGAATTGTAAAGCCAGGCCCCTTGAGCAGAGTTGCTTCTGCCTGACCCACGTCGAGATAATAGACATATAAATCATCTCTGGCAAAAACAGTGCCCGTAGCCCCACTCACGAGGAGTAAGACGACCAGACACATACTCAGCCACTTTTTACCCATGAAATAACCTCGCCTTCCCTTGGCACATCGTAGTCTTCTTTGGTCTCATTCTATTCTCCTTCTGAAACAGCGACAAAACAAAGAGGTGGTCCAGGCATCTCCCTAGTACCACCTCGGTTGTGTACTTTTCTAGTGTTGAATCAGACGGGTCAAATAGTCACGCATCAGGGGAGCAGCCGTTTGACCTCCCACTCCTCCCTCTTCCACCAGAAGGGAGAAAGCGATCCTCTGACCATCGGGCAGCTCTGTATGTCCTGCAAACCAGGCATGCATGTCGCCACCTACCATTTCCGCCGTACCTGTCTTCCCATATACATTGACACCTGCGTCTCTTAGCGCGGTTCCCGTACCCTGCAGCACAACATCTTGCAGCATGCTATTGAGCTGGGCAACTGTCTCTGTCTTTAGAGCGAACGTGCCACCCGGTTGCTCCGTTTCTCTGATCAGATGAATCGGAGGTAGATACCCACCATTGGCCAAGACGCTAAAGATCTGCGCCATATGCAAGGGGGTCAAGAGTACCTGATCCTGCCCTATGGCCGACCAGGCTAGGGCCACTCTACTACGCCCCGGCGTTCCCACTTGCCCACGCATCATGGGAAGACCCAATTGATGCGCTTGGTCGAGACCAAAAAGGCGGAAGTACTGTTCCAAAGTAGACGCTCCTAAATCAAGCCCGACTTGGGCGATCGTCGTATTAATCGATTCGACCAAGGCCTTGTGCAGAGTGTGTTCACCGAAGACTTGCCTTTGATAGTTTCGAACAATATTCCCCTGAACTCCCAGCTCACCGTCATCTACAAAAACGCTTCCCGCCTCATACAAAGCACTATCGAGAGCAGCAGCTACGGTGACGACCTTGAACACAGAACCCGGTGGATATAATCCCTGTAGGGCCCGATTAAACATGGGCAGCCGTTCATCACTGCTCAACTCCTGCCAGCGGCTTGTGCTGATTCCACCCACAAACTCGTTGGCATCATAGCTCGGTGTCGAGGCTAGGGCGAGAATGGCACCCGTTTGGGCATCAACGACAACCAGCGAGCCCTGGCGATCACCCAATACTTCGTGGGCCAGTTCTTGCATGCGGGTGTCGATCGTGAGTTCAACGTGTTCACCATCTATAGCGACCTTTTCTGATAAGAGCGTGCGCGAACCATTCACTTCCACAAAGAAGCGATAGCCGGGACGGCCACGCAGCGTGTCGTCGTAGCTTTGTTCAAGCCCTGATCTTCCCACTAGTTCTCCGCTCAGATACTCCCGTTCTGGATAGGCATCTATCATGTTCGAAGTGACTTCGCCAAGGTATCCTGTGATATGTGTCATAGTAGCACCTTCGGGATAGGATCGGGCATCCACCCTGCGAAAGAACACTCCTGGAATCGGACGCAGGATTGGGTCAACCCTCCTATACTCAGCCTCGGAGAGATTAGCTAAAGGTACAAACCAATGACCTTGCACCCCAGGTGCCTCGTACTGCCTACGAACGTAATCTGGCCTGAAACCCAGCTCGCTATGGAGTGCATCCAAGAGGGTCTCAGGATCGGTGATTCGATCGGGCTGAACGCCTACAGCAACGAGGCTTCCCTCACCAGCCAAAACCTGTCCCTTAGGGTCCAGGATCTGACCTCTTTTTGGCTCCTGCCGAGTTCTGGCATACTCTGCTTCGAATCCGTAGGTTGGCAGGGGCAAGTTGTCTTCCCACCGAACTTTCCAATCCTCAAAGATAGTCTCCCGCGTCATACGCAGGCTGGTCGCTATAGAGAGTGACTCAAAGAAGCGACTCTCGTAGGTCATAGCAACGTAAAAAACCGCATCTTTACTCTCTTTAGACAGGATTGAAAAGTCGGTCAGGGTAATGTCAGTAAGCCCGAAAGCTTGACCGAACCTGCGAAAAGCCTCCTTTAGCTCCGCGTCTGTGGGATGAGGCTCGGCCCCGAAACGCATGTCCAAACCGGAGAAATCCTGGGCTGCGATCTGCTGTAGGAAGCCTTCAGCCATATCCGTAGGATCTTTCTGCACATTATACCAGAGATAGGCGCCCCCTCCGAGCCCTAAAATCAAGAGTAGGATGACAATGACAAGTACAGGTTTTTTCATCTGTGTCTCTCCTCGCATTTCCGTCTTTGACGAGTCTAATACATCTTTCGACAACGAGATAAAAATGCTGGGATATTGTCAATCATTCCCTCCAGAAACTAGGAGTCAAAATCACAAGTAGTGTAAAGAGCTCCAACCGTCCAACGAGCATGAGAAAGGACAACAAGAGCTTGCTGAAGGGACTGAACATGGCGAAAGTCGCAGTTGGTCCCACATTTCCAAAACCTGGCCCAATATTACCCAACGTGGCAGCGACTGCACTCATGGAGCTAAAGGGATCCAGACCTTCGAGACTGATCAGTAAGGAACCTATAACAAAGACCGCAAGATACAGTAAGTAAAAACTGGTGACCCCTTGCACGACTTCTGATGATGCTACTCGTCCATTGATAATAATCGGAGTCATCGCCTGTGGATGCAGCGTCTTGGCAATCTCCCGTCTGACTACCTTGGCGGCGACCAACAAACGAATTACTTTCACACCGCCTGCTGTCGAACCAGCGCTTCCCCCAACAAACATAAGAAGAAACAGGACTCCCTTGCTAAATGACGGCCATCGGTCATAATCGGCGGTAGTATACCCCGTGGTAGTCATAATCGAGCTCACCTGAAACAAGGATTGCTTTATTGTCTCGCCCAGACTTTCGTACACCTTTCCATAGAGGCCTATGGAAACCAGGACCACCGCCACTAGTAGGATAGCCAGATACAGCCGAAACTCAGAGTTAACAGTGACCTGCTTAAAACGCCTCTGCCAAAGGTCGTAGTAGAGAGAAAAGTTCACACCTGACATAATCATACCTATGGCAACGGCATAGACGAGAAAGTTATTGGAGCCATATCGCATCAGGCTGTCGTTGTACACAGCCAATCCACCTGTACTGACAGTGCCAAATGCCAACACAAGACTGTCAAACAAAGACAAACCACTCCATCGGAAGACCAAGGACTGAACAATGGTTAGTGCTAAGTATATCGTGTACAGAATCTTGGTTGTAGCCACGATGCGGGGTGTAAACTTGTCCGGCGATGGCCCGGGACTTTCGGCCTTAAAGATCTGTAGTCCTCCCACGCCCAACGATGGCAAAATCGCCAGAGTTAAGACGAGGATCCCCATTCCTCCCAGCCAGTGGGCAAAGGACCGCCAAAATAAGACCCCTTTAGGCAGACTCTCAACATCAGGGATCACCGTAGAACCCGTTGTTGTTAGGCTTGAAGTTGCTTCGAAAAAGGCATCCGCTAGATTGGGTACACTTCCAGAAAGGACAAAGGGCAAAGCTGCAAAAAAGGATGTGAGTGTCCAGCCCAAGGTGACGATCAAGATAGCTTCTCGCGCTTTGAGACGTGAAGATTTGGACTTCACATTGGCGAGAAACAGACCAATCAAACCCATGATACCCATGGCTAGCAAAAAACCTAAAATGGCCCCCCGCTCCTGATAATAAACGGAAATGCCCAGGGGTATGGACAGAAATGCTGCTTCAATTAGAAGGAGATTTCCTAGGACCCTTGCCACCATTCCAAAGTTCATGCAGCCACCCCCTCTGTTTGGGATAAAAGAGCCTGTCTAAAGAGGAAATCTCGCTGTGCAGGCAAAAGGCGATTACTCGATCTTGGCTTTCAATCATCGAAGAACCATCAGGAATCAACACCTGTCCTTTCCGAACAATGGCCCCAATAATTAGGCCCTTGGGAATTTGAGCTTCGCTGAGTTTCTTTCCGATGATCGGCGCATCCTCGCGCACCACGATTTCTAAAGCCTCTGCTTGGCCGCCAAACATGAGCGATAACGAGGCAATCTGACCTCCCTGCACAAAGCGGACAATCTCACCGGCAGAAATCAAGACTGGATTCACCGCCCGATCAATACCAAGCTGCTCAATAATGGGAACAAAGTTGGAGCGACTTACTTTTGCAATAACTTTGGGCACGCCTTGTTGCTTGCCCAGTAAGGCCAGCATCAAGTTTTCTTCATCGTTACCGGTTAAGGAGACCAAGGCATCCATTTCAGCCAGGTTTTCATCTTGCAGAAGTTCCAAATCCGTACCATCACCACAAATAACCAAAACCCCTTTGAGACTTGCCGCCAAATAATTGCAGCGTTCCTCACTTTGCTCGATAATCTTCACGATCAAACCACTGGCCAGGAGGCGTTGGGCCAGATAAAACCCTGCCCTTCCTCCCCCTAGAATCATCACCCTTCGGGTAGTGTGTCGCTCACCGAGAAACGCCAATTCTTTTGTAAAGGACGTGACGGTCTCGCGGCGTCCGATCAAGTAAAGAGTATCCTGCTCTTGAAGTTCGGTAGCGCCCGAAGGAACAATGACTTGCCCGTCGCGATATACAGCGGCCACTAGAATCTGACCAAACACATCAACATCCTGCAGTTTCTGCCCCGCTAAGTGGGGCAAGGCCTGAACAGGTACGTCGAACAGACCCACCTTACCACTGGCAAACGACTCCATATGTGCGGTGTAGCCCCGTAGGATGTAGCGAGCGACATCCAGGGCTGTGTCATATTCGGGGTTGGTGATGAAATCCACGCCTAAGTTCTCTTTAAAGAACTCGATCTGATTCGCATATTCGGGGTTCCGCACCCGTGCCGCCACACGAGCGCATCCCAGGCTCTTGGCCGTCAGACAAATCAGAACATTGGTCTCATCACTGTCTGTAACTGCAACCACCAAATCGGTCTTCTTCATGTCCAGATCTTCCAGCAACTGCACTTGAACGCCATTGCCCTCAATGGCCAAGACGTCCACTCGGTTGACTACACGGGACAGGGCCGCCTGGTTCACATCGACGACCTTAATGTTGTTATCTTTGGTGGCTAACATTTCGGCCAATTTGTGGCCCAATTTTCCTATACCTACAATAACAATGTTCACAAGGGCTTACCTCCCTGGTATCCATCTCTTTTGGTGAACTGATCTGTGCCACTGATCACAAATGTGGGCAATTCACCTTGACGAGATCCTTAGTTTTATGCTATACTATAGACACATCGTTTTGGCATGTTGCTTACTCCGTGCTAAGACGCCACGATCTCCGAATATCATTACTTATGACAGCGGGGGAACCGGTTTTTCTGGGGTGAATCTTGCACTGAGCGTTCAGAGTGCAAGAGGGGCAACTTGGGTGTCCTAATCCGTCAGCTAACCTCGTAGGAGTACGCCAAGCGCATTGCTGTTTTTGCCTTACAAAAACAGCCGGCGCTTTTTTTGTTCCCGGGACTAGCTCCCGCTCCGATAGATTAGACCAAACTAGAAGGGGTTGAAAGTCAATGGCTGTCGAAAAACAAGCTACCATCGAAGATATCAAACACCATCTAGAGTCAAATCTGGGTAAGAGGGTGTTTATCCGAGCCAGCAAGGGACGCCGACGCTTCCTAGAATCTGAGGGTACCCTAGTAGAAACCTATCCAAAGCTGTTCGTCGTAGACTTAGATCAAACTGCTGTACGGCGTCGGTCGTATACGTACGCAGACGTACTAACGGAGAATGTTGAAGTAACCATCGATGATAAGCGAGTTGGCTCGCACCAAATCTCCTCTTAGTAGTAACTTCCTCCCACAGAAAGGACCAGGGTATGCCTCTGGTCCTTTCTTATTGTCATCGTACCAGTTCTCCTGCTGCCTCCCTGCGAAAACGATCGATGAAGGTCCTCACAAACTGATCTTTTTCATCAAAGAACGCCACAGACTCAGGATAATTCAGAAGGTCACGAACTCTCTCTGCATTCTCCACATACGAATCCCGGTAATACGCCAAGGTGTGTTCCACCGTTTCGCGGTGGTAGGAACTGTGCCAAAAGTTGAGCCAGATCTCTTGGCTACCAAAGTGGTCCAAAATGTCCGCGTCCTGCACGAGCTTAACATAGTAAGGATAGTCTTTCCTCTTCCTTAGCGTATGCGTTCCGACGATCTCCACAATCTGATTGAGTTCTTCCTCCGGGCAAACGTCGCACAGAATCTCCCGGGCAATCAGGGCTCCATATTCCCAGTGTGGCTCAATCCCTTTTCCCACATCATGAAACCACCCTCCCACCAAGATCACATCATCATGTTCCTCTCGGTTGGGATAGATTAACTCCCGTAGTTGCCCCGCTATTTTGCCAACTCTCTGTCCGTGAAAAAAGGCGTAACCTGGTTCACGCTCAGCGTGTGAGTGCCGTTTACCCATGCTTCGTCTTGCTCTCTCTTTGATCAAATCTAAATCCATCATCCGTTGGTCCTCCGCTAAGTCAGTCTACGCTACATATTCTAAGCTTCGCCGTCAAACCCTGTTCCTTCCGTAGATCAACTCACAAATAAATGGGTGCTTCATAGTCTAGTAGGGTGAATGCGGTGAAAGGAAGTGGTTCACATGACCCTAGCCCATCTTCGCCCTGGCGAAGTAGCCATCATCCAGGCGGTCAACACCAATGGTTTCCTACGGCAACGACTGCAGGACCTTGGCTTCTTACCAGGAACCCCTATCCAGGCGCGCTTTAGTAGCCCAAGTGGAGATCCTGTGGCCTACATGGTGCGCGGAACAGTATTCGCCCTTCGCCGCGATACGGCGGCACAAGTTCTAGTCGATCCGGTGGGGAGGTCCTCTTCATGAACCAGAGTCCATCGCACTTAGTGGCTCTAGCAGGAAACCCCAACACAGGCAAGAGCACAGTCTTCAACAAGCTGACAGGACTAAGACAGCATACAGGCAACTGGCCTGGCAAAACCGTCCTTCTCGCTCAAGGAAGTTACAGTTACCATGGACATACATACCAGATCTGTGATCTGCCTGGTACGTACTCACTTCTCGCGTCTTCTCCGGAAGAAGAGGTTGCCCGGGACTTTCTCTGCTCTGAAAAACCCCGTGTTACAGTCGTTGTCGTTGATGCCACATCCCTGGAGAGAAACCTGCATCTTGTCTTGCAGATCCTGCAGCTCACTCCACATGTGATCCTATGTCTCAATCTTATGGACGAAGCGCAGCGCCGAGGTATTCGCCTTGACCTGCACGGGCTGGAAGATGAACTCGGGGTCCCCATTATACCCACGACAGCGACGACGGGTGACGGATTGCCCGCCTTGAAAGACGCCATCGCACGCATGGCCAACGGGACTCTTCGATCGCACCCACAGCCGCTAGAAATTGATCCAGAAGATCCCTGTGCATCGCTCTACAAGCATGCCGAGCAGATTGCTGACCGAGTCGTACTGACATCGGAACAAGGTTGTGTTCTCACAGAGCGCCTCGACAGAGTTGTCACGTCACGCCTTCTCAGCTTGCCCGTCATGCTTGGGTTTTTGGCCTCGGTTCTATGGATCACGATTGTCGGGGCAAACTACCCCTCGGAGCTTCTGGCCGGTCTTTTTTCTCGAGCGGAAGACCTCTTAACAGCGCTTTTTATGCAAATAGGCAGCCCATCATGGCTCCACGGAGCATTAATTCTGGGCATGTTCAGGGGGCTCGCCTGGGTTGTGTCGGTCATGCTCCCGCCGATGGCCATCTTTTTTCCCTTATTCACCCTCTTGGAGGACTTCGGATACTTACCCCGCCTAGCCTTCAATCTTGATCGCTTGTTCCAAAAGGCCGGAGCCCATGGCAAACAGTCCTTGACCATGGCCATGGGACTTGGCTGTAACGCGGCCGGAGTCATTGCCGCTCGGATTATTGACTCACCACGGGAACAACTCCTTGCGATTTTGACCAACAGTTTTGTCCCCTGCAATGGGCGATTCCCCATGCTCATTGTTATGGGAACGATTGTCGCGGGTACGGTTGCCGGTGTGCAGGGAGGGAGTCTCTCCGCTGCTTTCGTGGTTCTAGGAGCACTTTTGATAAGCGTATTGGCGACACTCGTCGTCTCCAAACTCTTGACCTCGACGCTCCTGCGAGGTGAACCATCCTTTTTCATTTTGGAACTTCCGCCCTACCGTCGCCCCCAAATCAGAACAGTCCTCGTGCGTTCATTTCTAGACCGCACGTTGACAGTACTTTGGAGAGCGGTGATCGTGGCTGCACCTTGTGGTCTCGTGACCTGGATCTTGGCGAACGTAACCGTTTTTGACTCTACGCTCTTTGCCCATCTGTCACTCTGGCTCGATCCGTTAGGGCGGATCATGGGACTTGATGGGATGATCCTCCTGGGTTTTCTACTAGGGTTGCCTGCCAATGAAATCGTGATTCCCATTATCTTTATGGGTTATCTCTCCCAGGGAACCCTGATGGAAGTCCAGGGTCTAGCGGCCATTCGCGACATCCTTTTGGACAATGGCTGGACCTACGTCACCGCCTTAAACTTCATGGTTTTCACCCTGTTCCACTGGCCCTGCGCCACGACCCTTCTCACGATCAAGAAGGAAACACGAAGCCTAAAGTGGACATTGGCCTCCGCTCTTCTCCCCACTACTCTTGGTGTCATAATTTGCACTATTCTTACGAAAATCGTAAGCGTGATCGGAGTATGAGACTGCCCCGAAGGCGAATCTTTTCCCCCTGTTAATTATTTGACGTTCGCAATCAGAAAGGTGTATAATTGGGAAGGAATCTTCCGGCTAATCGAGAAGGAATTCCCAAAGAAAAAATGCCTGTCCTTGTGACCACCCTCACAATTTTTGGAAGGTGTACCACAGGAGGGTGCATTTTGGTGTGCCACAGGCTTTATTTTCAATTCTATTTAAGGGGGAATAGTGAACTTATGCGCAAGATGACTGTTAATGGAAACTTCGCAGCTGCCCACGTGGCGTATGCCTTTAGTGACGTAGCCGCGATTTATCCCATTACTCCATCGTCCGACATGGGTGAGTTCTGTGATGAATGGGCTGCCCATGGACAAAAGAACATTTTTGGACGTCCTGTACGTGTAGCAGAGCTGCAATCTGAAGCAGGAGCGGCCGGAGCAGTGCATGGCTCTCTAGTAAGCGGGGCATTCACCTCTACATTTACCGCTTCACAAGGTTTGCTTCTTATGATTCCAAACATGTACAAGATATCCGGTGAACTTCTACCGGCTGTTTTCCATGTGTCGGCTCGTTCTGTGGCTGCCCACGCTCTATCGATTTTTGGTGACCACTCTGACGTAATGGCCGCCCGGCAAACCGGTTTTGCCTTACTGGCCTCCGCTTCGGTCCAAGAAGCTATGGACCTGGCACTCGTTGCACACCTAGCCACCCTCAAGAGCAGTGTGCCCTTCGTCCATTTCTTTGATGGTTTCAGAACGTCGCATGAATACCAAAAGATTGATGTCATCGACTATGACGAAATGGCTAAGCTCATTGACAAGGATGCCATTGCCAGATTTAGAGCCCGTGCTATGAATCCTGAGCATCCCAACCAGAGGGGAACCGCCCAGAACCCTGATATCTACTTCCAGGGTCGCGAAGCTGCCAACCCCTACTACCTAGCTGTACCTGAGATCGTCGTCGACGTAATGAAGCAAGTTGGCGAGTTAACAGGTCGTTCGTACAAACCATTTGATTATGTTGGAGCCAAAGATGCTGAACACGTCATCGTTTCCATGGGTTCTAGCAACGATACAATCGAAGAGACAGTCAACTACCTCAACGCCCAAGGCGCCAAGTTAGGTCTAGTTAAAGTCCGTCTCTATCGCCCATTCTCTGCTAAACACTTTGTAGATGTGATTCCTGCCACGGTCAAACGTGTTGCTGTCTTAGACCGCTGCAAGGAGCCCGGTTCCTTAGGTGAACCCTTGTACCTTGATGTACAATCGGCACTCGTTGAGACCGGTCGCGGCCATATCGAGGTCGTTGGCGGACGTTATGGCCTCAGCTCGAAACAGTTTACACCTGCTATGGTTAAGGCTGTCTTTGAGAACCTGGCCAGCGCAACTCCAAAGAACCATTTCACCGTCGGTATTAATGATGATGTTACCCACACCTCGTTAGACGTTAAGGAAGACTTGGACATTGCACCTAAGGGACTCTTTAGTGCTAAGTTCTATGGTCTTGGTTCTGACGGAACCGTGGGCGCTAACCAAAACAGCATCAAGATTATCGGTGACGAAACAGACATGTATGCCCAAGGCTATTTTGAGTATGACTCCAAGAAGTCCGGTGGTATCACGATTTCTCACCTACGCTTTGGTCATACTCCGATCAAGGCACCATACCTGGTCAGCCAGCCTGATCTTGTGGCATGCCACAACCCCTCTTATGTAACTCGTTATGACATGTTAGAGGGTATCAAAGAAGGTGGCGTCTTCTTACTCAACTCACCTTGGAGTATCGAGGAGATGGAAACAGAACTTCCAGCCTCCCTCAAGAGAACCATTGCCGAGAAGAAGCTCCGCTTCTACAACATTGATGCTGTAAAGATCGCAGCAGAGATCGGTCTAGGTGGTCGCATTAACACCATTTTGCAGGCTTCCTTCTTCCAGATCGCCGATGTTATCCCAGCTGCTGATGCTTTGCGCTACATCAAAGAAGCCATCTTTAAGACCTATGGCGATAAAGGCGATAAGATCGTCAACATGAACTACGCCGCTGTAGACAGTGCCACATCGCACTTGGTTAAAGTCGAATACCCAGCAAGCTGGGCTACCGCAACAGAAGCAGCCGCAGCTGTGGAAGCCACCACTCCTTACGTGGACAATATTGTGCGTCCAGTGCAGTCTCTGAAGGGTAATGACTTACCTGTGAGCACCTTTAGTGCTGACGGAACCGTTCCTACTGGAACCACTGCCTATGAGAAACGCGGAATTGCCATTAATGTTCCAAACTGGATTGCTGAAAACTGCATCCAGTGTAACCAATGCTCGTTTGTCTGCCCCCATGCTGTAATCAGGCCTTTCCTGGCAACAGAAGAAGACCTGAAGGATGCACCGGCCGAGTTCAAGACGCTCAAGGGTGTAGGGCGCGAACTGGCAGACTTACAGTACAGAATTCAAATTTCTCCGCTGGATTGTACTGGATGCGGAAACTGCGCCCAGGTATGTCCTGCCAAGGAAAAAGCTCTTGTTATGGAGCCCCTGGTCAACCATGCTGAAGTACAGGATCGCAACTGGAATTTCGCGATGAGCCTGCCTAACCGCGGCACACACATTGAACCGAGCAATGTTAAGGCTAGCCAGTTCAAACAGCCACTCTTTGAGTTCTCGGGTGCATGTGCCGGTTGTGGCGAAACAGCCTACATTAAACTGGCAACACAGCTCTTCGGCGATCGCATGTTGATTGCCAACGCCACAGGTTGCTCCTCGATTTACGGAGGAAGTGCTCCTACCTGTCCTTACACCATGAATGAGTTTGGACATGGACCAGCTTGGGCCAACTCCCTCTTTGAGGATAACGCAGAATTCGGTTATGGTATGAGTCTAGCTCAGGAAGCCCGCAGAAGTCAGCTTGCTGACATGATGGCAGGTCTACTTGACCAGAATATCCCCGCCGAACTCAAAGAAGCGCTCAAACTCTGGATTGACAACCTGAACGACGCTGAGATCACCAAGTCGGCTGCAGCAACAATCACAGAACTTCTCCCTGCAGCTATCGACCAGACCACCGGTGACTTGCGGGATGTTCTCCAAGCTATCTTGGATAACTCCGACATTCTCGTGAAAAAATCCGTGTGGATCATTGGTGGAGACGGCTGGGCCTATGACATTGGCTACGGTGGTTTGGACCATGTTCTCGCCTCTGGCGCTGATGTAAACGTGCTTGTACTTGACACCGAGGTCTATTCTAACACTGGCGGTCAAGCCTCCAAGTCTACTCCAACTGGAGCAGTCGCTAAGTTTGCCACCGCTGGTAAGCGCACACGCAAGAAGGACCTAGGCATGATGGCCATGTCGTATGGCTATGTCTACGTAGCCACGGTCGCCATGGGTGCCAACCGCAACCAGCTCATGAAAGCTATGATCGAGGCCGAAAGCTATGAAGGACCATCCTTGATCATTGCCTACTCGCCATGTATCAACCATGGTATTGACATGAGCCTAAGCGTCGAAGAGAGCAAACAGGCTGTAGAGTGCGGCTACTGGAACCTCTATCGCTTCGATCCTCGTAGAGAGGCCGCAGGAGAGAATCCATTTGTTCTAGACTCCAAGGAGCCTGACTACGACAAGTTCCGTGCCTACTTGAAGAATCAAGTTCGCTACTCTCGCTTGGCTCGCCAGTTCCCAGAAGCAGCTGAGGAACTCTACGCACAAGCAGAAGAAGACGTAAGACGCCGTTACAACGGTTACAAGAGACTTGCGGAAGTATAAGAATACTCCCATAGTGTAGGAAAGCAGCCCCTAGGGGCTGCTTTTTTAGGCAAAGACATGATCACCGATCTGCAATTTGACCTTGAGGGTCCACACCCAGCTCGACGCCGGCACTTTGCGTGGATTCCAGAAAAATACGGAGCCGTCGGTAGGGTCAATGCCTGCCCTTGCCTCCATGACGGCCAGGTAAGCAAGGTTGTCAGGGGTTTGGTTGATCGCTCCATTGGCGACAGGTTCAAACTGACGGGGCTGATAAATGACCTCCCTTACCGTATCCGGAAAACCTGGATGCTCCAAGCGGTTGAGCACCACTGCAGCAACCGCAATTTGTCCTTCGAAGGGTTCGCCCCTGGCTTCGGCAAAAACGAGACGCGCCAGAAGGGCAATATCCTCCAAGTCTTGGTGGGAGTACTCATCTTCTGGCAAGACGAACCCGCCTTCGACCGATGGGAGAATGGGCGTGGAGCTTACAGGAGTATCCATCACTTCATCTTGAGGTTCAGGCTGGGGCGTAATTTGGGGTATTAAAAGCCTTTGCCCAGGCAAAATGAGATCGCTGCCGAGCTCGTTCGCCAGACGCAAGGATTCCAAACTTACTTGGTACTGGTTGGCTATGCTCCACAGAGTCTCCCCTGCTTTGACCACATGAATAAGGGTCATGTCGTTCCTCCCTTCCATTAGGATTGTCTACGCAACTAGCATATGCAGGTACGAACTACGCTGCGACTCCACCGTCTTGAAGGAACGAGCCTATGTTTGTCAAAGTATACAGCATACCAAATATAGCAAGGAAAAGGAGGATGCATGTGACTACACCGCATAATGCTGCAAAACCTGGCGATATCGCCAAAACGGTGCTCATGCCTGGCGATCCACTACGAGCCAAGTTTGTAGCGGATACCTATCTTGAAGATGTAAAATGTTATAACGAGGTTCGGGGAATGTACGGTTTTACCGGGCTTTATAAAGGTAAACCCGTCTCCGTGCAGGGTCATGGCATGGGAATGCCT
>DUQE01000027.1 GCA_012837925.1 Bacillota bacterium | reverse complement strand
TCAACACTAGAGCGCAATAACTCTTGTCATGCGGGTCCCTCCCACTAGGGGGGGACCTTTTTCAAAGGAGGACGATGGCTATGGCCGTGGCGAAACCTCGACGCAATAAGTGGTGGCAGCTCAAGCAAGATCCTGTGCTGTTGATCACGTTGATTATCATCAGTATATCTCTGTTCGTATTCATCGTTTACCCGTTATTACGGGTGTTTTTCCTCAGCATCCGACCGCGGGGTATTTTTACATTTGACATCTATCGTGGTATCTTCAGCCAGTGGTGGTTGCGACAGAGTTTGTACAACAGCTTACTGTTGGGAAGCTTAACAGCCACGTTTTCTACCATTATAGGTTTTATCTTCGCTTATGCCCTAAATAGGACAAACATGCCACTTCAAGGGTTCTTCCGGCAGATGGTGCAACTGCCTCTGATTTCACCGCCCTTTATGTTCACGCTGTCGGTGATTTTGCTCTTGGGCCGAAACGGACTCATTACAAAGGGCTTATTGGGAATCACCAACTTTTCCATTTATGGCTTGAATGGCCTGGTTCTTGTGCAGACCATTAGCATGTTCCCCATTGCCTTCATGACCTTGAATGGAGTAATGCAGGGTATCAACCCTGACCTGGAGGAAGGGGCGCTCGACCTTGGGGCTAACCGTTTTGCTGTATTCCGCAGCATCACGTTACCTCTTTCAGTGCCAGGACTCGCGAGTTCTTGGCTCTTGGTCTTTGTCACCTCA
This sequence comes from Bacillota bacterium, assembly GCA_012837925.1. Lineage (GTDB taxonomy): Bacteria > Bacillota > Limnochordia > Darwinibacteriales > Darwinibacteriaceae > UBA5420. The sequence goes on along the minus strand of DUQE01000027.1, from coordinate 3,762 downwards.
CTGGCCGATTTTGCCAATCCCATGGTTCTGGGTGGAACCTTTGATGTGCTTTCCGTCCAGGCATACTTGCAGTTTACCGGAATGTTCAATGCGCCAAGGGGAACAGCCCTGGCTATGCTACTCCTGATTCCGGCCATGATAGCCTTCTTGTTCCAGCGCTACCTGGTATCGAGGAAGTCGTATGTAACGGTCACCGGTAAGCCCTCGAGTCCTAGGATATTAGAGGTAAGCCCCTGGACACGCTGGAGCCTGTTTGGAGTGTGCAGTCTAGTCTGTTTGGTGATCCTGGCTTTTTACGGCACCGTGATCATGGGAGCCTTTGTCAAGACATGGGGTGTGGATTTCACCTTTACGCTAGAACACTGGCGTTATGCTTGGGATGTCGGCTTGAACAGCATCAAGTCTACAGTGTTCCTAGCACTGATTGCCACACCGATTACTGGTATTCTAGGCATGGTCATAGCCTATATTCTGGTACGCAAGGAGTTTCCTGGCAAAAAGTTTCTGGGCCTTGTCTCCATGTTGGCCTTCGCCGTACCAGGAACTGTCGTCGGTATTGGTTACATTCTCGCATTTAATGAACCGCCGCTCCTGCTCACCGGTACGGCTACGATCCTAGTCTTGTGTTTTGTATTTAGGGAAGTGCCAGTGGGGATTGAATCGGGCGTGGCATCTTTGATTCAGATTGACAGATCCATTGAGGAAGCATCTACGAACCTAGGAGCCTCCACAGGGTATACATTCTCCAGGATCACACTGCCGCTCATCAGACCGGCGTTCTTGGCGGGCCTATTCTTCGCCTTCACAAGATCCATGACGGCTGTCAGCGCGATCATCTTCTTGGTATCCGCGCGTTGGCATCATCTGACGGTACTGGTGCTTTCGCAAACGGAAATCATGCGACTCGGTGCTGCTAGTGTCTTAAGTTTGATTCTCATCATCATCGTGTTAGGTGCATTTGCCATAATGCGCCTTGTGGTAGGAGACACTACGAATCGGCAGCTATCGACAAGAGGGAGGAACTAACAATGTGTGCACAGAGAGTTGAATTACGCCAATTGGTTAAAGTATTTCCCACGCCCGGGGGCACCGAAGTCCGGGCTGTCGATGGAATCGATCTCGTGATTGAACCAGGTGAGATGGTCACCTTTTTGGGGCCATCTGGGTGCGGTAAGACGACTACGTTGCGTATGGTGGCTGGCTTTGAGGTTCCAACGTCAGGCCAGATACTGATTGGCGATGAGGACATCTCCAAGAAGGCCCCAAATGAGCGTGACACCGCCATGGTTTTTCAGAGCTATGCTCTGTTCCCCCACATGACGGTGGAGGAGAACATTGGTTATGGTCTGCGTTTTCGCAAAGAGATGAAGAGGGACTACACCGATCGGATTGAAAAGATCATGTCCTTAGTGGGTCTGGAGGGAATGAACAAGCGATCCCCGGGCCAGCTCTCTGGAGGTCAGCAACAAAGGGTTGCTCTAGCTCGGGCCCTGGTCGTAGAACCTCAAGTGCTGCTCTTTGATGAACCCCTGTCAAATCTCGATGCGAAACTGCGGGAGCAGATGCGAGAAGAGATCCGCCGTGTTCAGCAACGGCTACGCATTACGGCCATTTACGTAACGCATGACCAGAGTGAGGCCATGGCTCTATCGGATAAGATCGTCGTAATGCACCAAGGGAAGATTGAACAGGTGGGAACACCGCAAGAGATCTATCAACGGCCTACAAGCAGGTTTGTGGCCGACTTCATCGGGAAGGTCAACTTCTTGCCCTGCAAAGTTCTTCGTCACGAGAACGATGAGACAGAGGTGGAAGCCTTCGGTCAGCCCTTCAAGGTTTATGGGGTCCCGGCCATTCAAGGACCTGCCGCTTTAGTGGTCCGTCCAGAGGCCATTTCCTTGCACGTGAGCGAGGGAATCCCCGTGAAGGTGGAAAGCACAGTGTATTTAGGTTCAGCCATGGAGTACAGAGTGGTTCTGCCCAACGGCGAACGGGTCACGATTATGCACACCAATCCCAACTTGAATCAACTCTTTAAGGTTGACCAAGAAGCATTTCTACAACTTGACCCCCACGCAACCCATCTATTGCCAATGAACTAAAAAAACCCCCGCAAGGGGGTTTTCATTATAGTGCAACTCGTTCCTCAAGCCATTTTGTGATGTCCTCCATGACCTCAGCCCTGTTGATCTCGTTTAGGAGCTCATGCCTGGCACCTGGGTACAGTTTCATGACGATGTTGGAGATTCCATACTTTTTGAGTTGCCCCACAAACTCGGCGACTCCGCGTCCATAACCTCCAACGGGATCTGCATCACCGCTGACAACCAGAATCGGGATGGCTTTGGGTATGTGATGAATGAGGGCTGGATCGTGAATTGTCTGAAGCCCCGTAAACAAGTCGTAGAAAAAGCCTGAACTACATACGATGCCGCAGTAGGGATCCTCTATATATTTCTGAACCTCGTAGTCATCTCTGGAGAGCCAGTCAAACTTCGTCCGAGCGTCCTTAATGTTGCGATTGTAGGTTCCAAAAGCCATCTTGTCCAGCAATTTGCTTGGTTTGGTCGGATCCTTTCGCATCTGCATGCGTGCCACAAACTTTCCAAGCCTAACGGCAAAGCCAGGGTCTCCGCCTGATCCCATCAAGATAGCACCATCGATGCTGTCACCGTATTTCTGCAGATAACGCCTGGCCAAAAAGGAACCCATGCTGTGTCCCATCAGGAACACTGGTAATCCGGGATACTTCTCCTCGGTCCAGGTGTGAACGGCATATAGGTCATCCACTATCCGCTCAAAGCCGTCCCTTGCTGCAAAGTAACCCATAACCCCGGACTTTTCTCCCGTTTGGCCATGGCCGCGGTGGTCGTTGGCCACCACAATAAAGCCCTGTTCATTGCAGATACGGGCAAAGGGTTCATAGCGCGCACTGTGTTCGGCCATGCCATGGGCAATCTGCAGTACTCCTCTGGGAGTCTCCACATTGGCCCAGGTCCGGACAAAGATGCTTGCGCCATCGTCCATATTCAGAAAAAAGGTATCTTCTTGCATTCCCATCCCCCTAAGGAACTTCTTGTACGTGGAGACTTCAAGATTGTTTCGCATTTTCCTTCCTTGTTTTCCCTGGGTGACTGGTTCAGGAAGGGGTGCGTAGTAGAAGAGGGAGTTTTTCGGGGAAGGGTATGGTCGCTGAATGCAGAAGTCTGTGAGTAGAACGTTTTTGAATGTGAGGTAATGTATGCACAAGTATAAATTGATTGCACTGGATTTAGACGGCACACTGCTCAATACCAGTAAGGAGATCTCGGACCAAAACCTCCATTGGATTCGGCAGGCCGAAGAGGCTGGCATCATCGTGTCCTTTGCGACGGGGAGGGGGCGCAACTCCTCCGAACCGTTTTGGAGTGCCGTTTCGCCAAAAGCGCCTATGGTGATGACCAATGGTGCAGAAATATGGAAGAATCATGACGAAGTGTTGTCCAGGCATGCACTGCCTGATGAATACGTGCCCAGACTCATCGAGCTGGCCCAAGAACATGGCGCGCAGTACTGGACGGTTGGCGATTGCACGGTAGAAGGAAACCTTGGGACGGGTGATTGCCTGAAGGTGGGCATGTATCACCATGACCTGCGGATCATTGACGGACTTAGAGATTTATTGACGACAGTCGGCGATTTTGAGGTGTCATCCTCGGCGCGCAACAATATTGAGGTAAACCGCAAGGGTGTAACCAAGGCGGCTGGGCTATCGGAAGTGAT
>DUQE01000026.1 GCA_012837925.1 Bacillota bacterium | reverse complement strand
GCAAGGTGGAGTCAAGACAGTGTACGTCCCTAAAGACAATATGGACAACCTACCCCAATTCACAGACGATGTGCAGATTGTTCCCATTGACCATGTGGAAGAGTTCTTAGCTCAGATTTTCTCCAGGGAGGTTCCCTCCAAGCCTTGGTCAGTGGCAAACTAGCCTGATTTTGATCGGCGGCCTATAAGGTCGCCGTTTTTTTGTTGCAGAAGTTGAAGGTCAAGAGTGGTAATGGTAGACTAAGAACAGACTATACGCCAGGGGGGAACAAACATGAACATTCAAGACTTTAGCGTTCTCAAACGCTTGGTTGATTCCAAAGATTTCAAGACCCTAAAGGAAACGTTGCCCCTTCTGCAGGACGCTGACATTGCCGATTTTCTAGATAGTCTCAGCCGTGAGCAGGTCATCCTTGTGTTTCGGTCCCTTCCTAAGGATCGCGCTGCAGAGATCTTTGCCTACTTACCCAGCGACAAGCAGGAGCATATTGTGGGAGCTATTACCGATCAAGAGGTTGGTTCCATCATCGACCAACTCTTTGTGGACGATGCTGCAGACTTCCTCGAAGAGTTGCCGGCCAACGTCGTCAAGAGGGTTCTACAGCATGCTTCGCCAGGGACCCGTGAGCTGGTCAACCAGTTTCTGCGATACACTCCAGAATCTGCAGGCAGCATCATGACGGCCGAGTTTGTGGATCTCAGAAAGGACATGCTGGTGTCGGAAGCCTTTGCCCGTATCCGCAGGACGGCTTTGGACAAAGAAACGGTCTACACCTGCTATGTTATGGATGCGAACCGCCACCTCGAAGGTGTTGTCACTGTGAAGAATCTCTTCCTGGAAGATGAAAGTGCAGTCATTGGTGACATCATGGAGAGAAACGTGATTTATGCTCACACGACTGACGATCAGGAGGCAGTAGCCCGAATGTTTTCCCGCTACGATCTCCTCTCGCTGCCTGTCGTCGATGATGAAAACAGGCTCGTGGGAATCGTTACAGTTGATGACATCGTCGAAGTCATCCAACAGGAAGCAACAGAAGACTTTCAGATCATGGCCGCTATGGCTCCCTCTGAAACGCCGTATCTCAAGACGAGCGTCTTGTCTTTGGCTAAGAACCGTATCGTATGGCTCTTAATTCTTATGGTTTCCGCTATGATTACTGGTTCCATTTTGGGCAAATATGAAGCGGCCATCGTGTCGATGCCGCTCTTGATTACCTTTGTTCCCATGTTGACAGATACAGGCGGTAATGCCGGTTCGCAGAGCTCAACCTTGGTCATTCGCGGTATGGCCCTGGGCGATATTACCCTCAAAGACGGCGGCCGGGTACTCTTAAAGGAGTTGGCAGTCAGTAGCCTGGTTGGCCTGGGCTTGGGAGCTGTAAATTTCGTACGATTGATCTTGATGTATCCTGGTGACTACCTTGTAGCCCTGAGTGTGTCCGTGGCTCTTTTCGCGACGGTCCTCTTGGCTAAGACCGTTGGAGGTCTCTTACCCCTAGTCGCCAAAGCAATGAAACAGGACCCAGCCATTATGGCTGCGCCCGTTATCACCACCATTGTGGATGCTCTTTCCTTAATCATCTATTTTACGGTCGTAGATTTTCTTATTCTCTAATCCCGGCGCCCTGTGAGGCGTTAAAGACATAAAACTCGGCCTGTAAACCTGTTTTGGCTAGGTATTCCTCACCCACGGTTTTCTCAAACAAAGAGACTTTGGAACGGGGAACCAGCGAAACGGTACATCCACCAAAGCCGGCCCCTGTCATGCGTGAACCCAGGACTCCAGGCACCTCAAGGGCTAGTTCAACCAGGAGATCGAGTTCGGGACAGCTGACCTTAAAGTCGTGCTGCAGGCTATGGTGCGAAGCGGTGAGGGCTTTTCCGAAGCTCTCCAAATCACCTGTTTTCAAAGCCTCAATACCCGTAAGTACCCTGTGATTCTCAGTTACAACATGCCGTGCCCTTTGGGCAAGTGCTTCGGGCAGGGCGTTCACTAAAGGAAGCTGATCCACCGTCACATCCCGCAGAGACGTTATGGAAGGAAGGTCCTTCTGCAACTGCGCCACGGCGTCGGTGCATTCCTGCCGTCGGGTATTATAGGCCGAGTCCACAAGTCCTCTTTGTACTCTGCTGTTAGCCACAACCACCGCATACCCTTGCTCTTCGAAGGGGGTAGGGACTAAGTCATAGTCAAGACTGCGGCAATCAAGGAACAGCGCATGGTCTTTGCGCCCCATCATGGAGGCAAACTGGTCCATAATGCCCGAAGCCACACCAACGAACTCGTTTTCTGCTCTTTGCGTTAATTTGACGAGGGCTACATCTCCGATATCCCAACCGTGAAGGGCTCTCATCAAGACAGCTGCGGCTACCTCTAAGGCTGCAGACGATGAAAGACCCGCCCCTTGAGGAACATTACCTTTGATCAGCACATCCATACCCTGGAGTTCAAAACCAGCAAGCTGGAACTGCTGACCTACGCCGCGCACGTAATTTGTCCACTTCTTTTCGGACGAAGGCTGGATCTCTTGCACTTCGAAGCTGTCCTGGGCGTTAAAGTCGAGGGAATAAAGGTTAACCTCCTGGCTTCCGTTGAGGGCTCCTACCATCATAATCCCGGCATCAATCGCCATAGGAAAGACAAACCCCTCGTTGTAGTCTGTGTGTTCTCCTAAGAGATTGACCCGTCCTGGCGCCCAGACCACGATGGGTTCCCCTGACTTGGGAAATCGCCTTCCAAACTCGTTGCGCATTTCATTCATTGCTCATCACCTCGTAGTCTAGCCGCTTGCTGTTCAGGGCTCATATCTGTGATAAAGGTACCTGCTCCAGATTCTACGCCGGCCAGGTACTTTAGTTTCTCCGCAGAGCGGTTCAATGGATAAAACTCAATGTGAAAGTGGTAGTGGGGATAGTCTCCCTTGGGAGGGGCCTGGTGAAGCACCATGATATAAGGAAGGGAAAACCCGAAAAGCTCATCGTATTTCACCACGACTTCTTTGAGCATACTGGCCAGACTTTCTTGTTCTTCAAAATCCAGCTCAGCTAGGCTCGTCAAGTGGCGCTGGGCATAAATATGAACCTCATAGGGATAGCGGGCAAAGAAGGGTACAAAGGCTATGAAGTCCTTGTTTTCGGCTATGATACGCTCCTGATCCTGCTTTTCTTCGGCTAGAATATCGCAATACAGACACTTGTCTGTGGCCATCTGATGTTCAAGAGCAGATTGAAGTTCTTTTTCTAATGTGGGAGGAATAAAGGGAAAGGCATAGATCTGTCCGTGGGGATGGCTTAAGGTAACCCCCACCGCATCGCCTTTGTTTTCGAAGATCATTACATACTGGATGTTCGGTTTTTGCCCCAGTTCGAGGTATCTGTCGGTCCACACTTCCACTAGGTTTCTGATATGTTCCGTGGACTCTTTAGCAAGGCTGCTATGATGATCTGGCGAATAGAGAACGACCTCACAGACTCCTTCTGCAGGCGCAGTCTGGTAGAGGGCACTCCCCTCAATCTCCATGGGAGGGGGTGGTTGCTTCAGAGAAGGAAACTTGTTTTCAAAGACTACGATTTCATAATCCTCAGCAGGAACCTCTGTAGGAAAGGCTCCGGGTAAAGTGGGACATAAGGGACAAAATTCTGCAGGTGGTTTATATGTACGGTCTTGCCTGTGGGTGGCCACAATAACCCATTGTTTCAACTGTGGATTCCAACGCAACTCGGACATCGTCTCACTCCTTGTTCCTTATTTTCTTAGGAAAGGTATAAAAGATGATGTAACGACCATCGTCTTTCGTCTTTACGTCTTTCTTCACCGAACACACCTCCACTTCATCTCTATTCTACAAAAAACTTGTCTATCATTTCAAGGGAATTAGCCTTGAATCGGGAAATAACATAAACAAACGACTATAGACACGGAGGGAATTAAAATGCGTAAGATAGTGCACAGTGACAATGCTCCAGCGGCAGTGGGCCCCTATAGCCAAGGGATTCGGGCAGGAAACCTGCTCTTTATTTCTGGTCAGCTTGGGCTCGATATGAAAACCGGTGAGATTGCCTACGGTGATGTTGAAGCACAGACCAGGCAGGTTTTGACCAACCTCGAAACCATTGCTAAGGCCGGAGGAAGTAGCCTCGCCAATGCCCTGAAGGTATCGGTCTACCTCACGGACATGGAGGACTTTGCGAAAATGAATGCGATTTACGCCACCTTCTTCCCGGAGAATCCGCCGGCCAGAGTATGTGTTGAAGTCAGCGCTCTGCCCAAGGGTGTCCAGGTAGAGATGGACGTAATTTGCCTGTGTAACGACTAAAGTGACGAGCTAGGGGAGGATGAAGTATGCCCAAGTTGAGGGTGGGTGTCATTTTTGGAGGTCGGTCGGGAGAACACGAAGTGTCTTTGATATCCGCCGAATCGGTGATGAAGGCTCTGGATCGGTCCAAATACGAGGTCATTCCCATCAAGATTGAGCCCGACGGTAGCTGGCATGGTGTTTCTATCTCGGTAGATCCCCATGAAAACTCGGACCTGGACGTTGTATTTCCCGTTCTCCATGGTACCTATGGCGAAGATGGAACAATGCAGGGGTTTCTTGAGTTAGCCAATCTGCCCTATGTGGGGGCGGGTTTTGCCGCGTCGGCCGTATCCATGGACAAAGCCTTCATGCGCGTGCTCTTTGCCCACGCAGGGCTGCCTCTTCTCCCCTGGGACACATTTTTACACCATGAGTGGAAGGACAATACTCAAGAGATCACGAGTCGATTAGAAGCTACGCTGGGCTATCCCATGTTTGTAAAACCTGCGAATTTGGGATCTAGTGTGGGAATCAGCAAAGTGAAGTCTCCCGCGGACTTGGCGCCAGCGGTGGAACACGCCTTTGAATACGATCGAAAGATTGTTGTGGAACAAGGTCTGATCGGTGCCCGCGAAGTGGAATGCAGTGTTTTGGGGCATAACAATCCCCAGGCATCGGTGCTGGGAGAGATTGTGCCTGCTCATGAGTTTTATGATTACAACGACAAGTATCACAATGAGAAATCACGCTTGATTATTCCTGCACCACTTTCTGAGGAGCAAACCAAACAGGTGCAAGACTACGCTGTTCGCGCCTTTAAGGCCGTGGACTGTTCCGGAATGGGCCGCGTGGATTTCTTCGTCGATCGCGAGGGCGAGATTTACGTCAACGAGATCAACACTATTCCCGGCTTTACGCAGATTTCTATGTACCCCAAACTGTGGGAGCAATCAGGTCTTCCCTATTCGGCCCTCCTCGATCGCTTGATCGCTATTGCTGTGGAGAAACATCGGGAACGGCAAAATTTGCGTACTAGCCTTTCGTAAGGTAGGTGAAGAGCTAGCGCGATGATCATTCAGGACTTATGGAAATTCTATGGAGACGAACTCGTTTTTCAAGACGTCACCGCAACGATAGGCTCTACCGACCACATTGGCCTTGTGGGCGCTAATGGTGTGGGAAAGACCACACTTCTAAGAACCCTCGTAGGCGAATTAAGCCCTGAGCGGGGCCAAGTGATCCTCCCTGGAGGTTATAGTATAGGCTCTTTGTGGCAAACTCCGCCGGCGAGCTCCCAATCGCTTCGCGAGTATTTGCAGGAGCCTTTTGCCACGAGAATCGAGCTGGAACACGAGCTGCACAACCTTGCCGAAGAAATGGCCAACCTCTCCCCTGGTGAAGAGCTGGACCAGGCGATGAGACGTTATGCACGCCTGCAAGACCGCTTTGAACACGAAGGCGGTTATGACTATGTTGTGCAAATGAACAGTGTTACCGTAGGACTGGGCTTTTTGGAATCGGACTTAACCCGGAGCCTACACACCTTCAGTGGAGGGGAGCAAATGCGGGTGAGTTTGGCTCGCCTGCTTTTGAGTCGTCCCTCTCTATTAATATTGGACGAGCCCACCAACCATCTGGACATTGATGCGATTCGCTGGCTTGAAGACTTTCTAGCCTCGTATCCGTCCGCCTTTATTGTGGTCTCCCACGACCGCTATTTCTTAGACAAGGTGGCCACACGGATTTGGGAACTGCAGCAACACAAGCTCAACCAATACAAGGGGAACTACTCCGCCTATTTGCCGCAACGCGAACTAAGGCAGGCACAAATCGAAGAAAACCTCGAACGCCAACAGCAAGAGCGAGCTCGCATGGAGTTTTTTATCCAGAAGTTCAAGGCAGGGACACGCTCCAAACAGGCCAAGAGTATGGAGAAAAAACTCGCTCGTCTGCCCGATATTGAACGGGTTTTAGATGATCCCAGTATGGTTTTTCGCTTTGAGCCCAGGCGGCAGTCAGGGAACAACATCGTCTTTTTGGAAAATATTTGCAAAGCCTATGGTGATAACGTAGTCCTAAAGCCCATCCAGGCCCAGGTAAAGCGGGGACAGCGCATTGCCCTTTTGGGTCCGAATGGTAGCGGTAAGAGTACGCTTCTGAAGATCCTGGCAGGGGAGCTTCATGCCAAAGGAGAACTACGGTGGGGAACAGGCGTTGATCTGGGCTACTTTTCGCAGCACATTACCTTTGATCCCGAGAACACTGTCCTAGAAGAACTCTACGATGAACATCGACTCGAACTAGGTGTCTTGCGTTCTGTCTTGGCCCGTTTTTTATTTCGCGGCGAAGATGTCTTCAAGCAGACTTCGGTCTTAAGTGGTGGAGAAAGAAATCGCCTCGCTCTGGCCAAACTACTTCTACATCGCCCCAACTTTCTGTTGCTCGACGAGCCCACCAACCATCTGGACATATTTGCCAGAGAGGCTTTAGAAAATGCCCTCATGGAGTTTGGGGGCACCATTATCTTTGTTTCCCATGACCGTTACTTCATCGATAAACTGGCCACCCATGTGTGGGTTTTGGACGGTGGCTCGCTCCATGAGTTTGTGGGTGGTTTTGCTGCCTACGAAGAGATTCGTAAACAGGCCAGCGAGCGCAAGGCCGAAGAGTCTGCAGAGGATGAAGTGCCAAGGTGCCGTTCTGTCTCCAAACGATCTCCTAATGAAGAGCGCAGGCTGCAACAAGCACGGGCTGCGTTAGAGGACGAGATCGTCCACCTTGAAGAGAAAATGGAAGAACTTGAAGAGGCCCTGGCCACTCCTGAGCTCTACCAAGAGGGAGACAGTACTTTGGTCACGGTGCTTCAAGAGTATGAAGAGATCAAAGATGTATTGCGCGAAAAATATGCCGAGTGGGAACGTCTTGTGGACGAGCACTAGGGAAGGGGGAGAGAAATGTCTGGCCGCAAAAGTAAGGGTGTTTTGCTCAGGGGTGTTGAGGGTATGCCTGTGCAGGTACCCGTAGAGATCCTGGAGTGCCAGGCTGATCTAGGTCCTACGGCCACCCTCGTCTGGATTAATATTGTGGCTTTGTCCCAACTGGGCCGCCCCTTGCAGATTAATGCTTTAGCCGATCAGATGGGGCTCGAAAAGCGTGAAGTGAGCCAGGCCCTGGCTATGCTAGCTGATCGAGGTTGGATCAACGATGAGGGTCTAGAGATTCAGCTTACCGTTCCGGCACATCCAGAAAGCGCAGCAACCGTGGAAGTTGTCCCCAATGGAGAAACGGATGCCTATGAGTGGCTCGTAAGTTATATTTCTGCCCGCGTGACGGTTCCGAACCCTGACGAGAAGCGCAAGCTTTTGCATTGGATGCAGAACAAGAACCTGTCCCACGAGGTAATTGCAGTTGCAGTGGAAGAGATGTGTGCTTCCGCAGCACATCAGAGTTTTGCCTACCTTGAGGGTATCTTGCGTAATTGGCATGGCATCGGCGTTCGCACATACAATGATCTCTTAGAAAATCCTTACTTAGCCAAGGTCTTAGGACCTATTGCGAGCTCCAAAGAACAAAATCCTGCTGAACAGCGTTGGAGGGAGGTTTTCCCGGATGAATTCGATTGAACAACTGCACTATGAATTGCCCGTAGACCTAAGCGCGGAACGGCAGATCTTAGGGATTCTGATTAAGCATCCCACGCAAGTAGATCGAGTCGTTGATCGTTTGCGCCCTGCGCATTTCCTTGATCCAGCTCACCGCAGGATCTACGAGATCATTCTTGATATCTATAACAAGCAGGGCCGGATTTCCTACACCCAGGTGTACAACCGGCTACGCACCGACTCGATTACCGATGCTCCAGCTGAACTTTTGATTCCCTTGACCGAGTCGTTTGTGGCCCTTAGTGAACTGGAACCAAGTATGGAGACCCTACTCCATAAAGAAGGTGTACGTAGGATTGTTCAGGCCTGTGATGCCATTAAGGCTCTAGCTCTTGATCCGAAGAATGAGGATTTAGATGAAGTGCAGGCCAGAGCCCAGGAGATGATGTTTGCCGCTAGCCAAAGCATTGATGCTGCGGGAGACGAGGTGAAAAACCTCCTGGAGGTCCTCAATAAGTGCTACATTAATCTGCTTAAGCGGCGAGAGGGAGTCAACGATGCCTATGGTCTCTCGGTGCGCTATCCTTCCATTGATGGAATGACAACGGGCTTTAAGAGTAAAGACCTGATTATTCTGGCGGCACGTCCCTCTATGGGTAAAACCGCTCTAGTTCTCAACATGGCGGCGAATGTGGCCAAGCGTGATATTCCGGTCCTGATTTTCAGTTTAGAGATGGATGACGAGCAGATTGGTGACCGTATTGTCCTCAGTGAGCTCTTTGCTCATAAAGAAGGCGACCAACAGTCCGTTACTTCGTTTGAATACCAAACCAAACTCAGCGACGAACAGTTTGCCGTAACCCAAAAGGTCTTCAACGAGCTCTATCATTTGCCCATCTCCATTGTGGACAAGCGGGGTCTTACTGTAGCGGAGATTCGGGCCAAAGCCCGAAAGTTCAAGACCGAGAATCCCAACTTGGGATTAATCGTCATCGACTACTTGCAGCTGATCAAACCACCCAATAATGCCAACAGAAGCTGGACCTTGATTGTCGGTGAGATGGTCCGCGAGCTTAGAGATTTGGCGGGAGAACTCGACGTTCCCATCATCCTGCTGTCGCAGCTTAACCGGGGTGTGGAAAGCCGAGAAAATAAGCGGCCTATGATGTCCGACTTGCGTGACTCTGGAAACATTGAAGAGTTTGCTGACGTGATCATGTTTCTCTACCGCGACGACTACTACTATCCCGATACGGCCAAAGAAAAGGGTACAGAGGGTCTGGTGGAAATCATCTTTGCCAAGCAGCGTAAGGGAAGTACTGGTACAGTGCAGCTTCGCTTCATCAAAGAATACACCCGATTTATTGAGGAATATACAAAGTAAATGGGGGTTAAACCATGGGGGATATGGATCGTACGAAACTGATTTTCGTAGATACCTGTCGTAACCTGGTAGAACTCGGGCAGTTGTCCCAAGAAGAGTACTACGAGATTTGCGATCTTTTGGATCGTTTAGAGGAATACGATAACGAACAGTTTAAAGCAGAGTTAAGTAGGATTAGCAAGGGTCTAAGTGACCTGATCGACTAAGGGGGAAGCAGATGTCCCACATCACAAGTCCGTCCTATATTACCCGCCTTATGAAAAAGTGGGGATTTAGCACCAAGAAACGCTTTGGTCAAAACTTTCTGATTGACCAGAACATTGTGGAGCGGATTATTGCCTGCGCCCAGATTCAAGAAGGTGAATGGGCTTTAGAAATCGGCCCCGGTCTTGGCGCTCTCACCGTGCACCTTGCGGACCAGGCGGCCCATGTAGTAGCCATGGAAATTGACACCTCTCTGGTTGCCATCCTGCGGGATACCCTCCAGACTCCCAAGGCCACAATTTGGGAAGGGGATGCACTAGAGGCCGATTGGCGTAAACTCTTGGAGGAAGCCGGCTGGCAGGGGCAACCCCTCAGATTGGTGGCAAATCTCCCGTATTATCTCACCAGCCCCCTCATTATGAAGGCCCTCGAAAGCGCTCTTCCCTTTGCTTCTATGGTGGTCATGGTACAAAAAGAGGTAGCACTGCGTATGCTGGCCGAAGCAGGGAGCAAAGACTTCGGTATCCTTTCTTTGGCCGTCCAGTACTATGCGAAAGGGCGCATGGCCATGAATGTTCCGAGGACAGTGTTTCTTCCCTCCCCGGCCGTCGACTCGGCCGTGGTGGAGCTTATTCCCAGAACTCCTCCAGTCGATGCTCCCCGAGACGAACTCTTTGCCGTGATCCGTGCCGGCTTCGGGCAGCGCCGCAAGACATTGCGCAATGCTCTAAAGACGCTTATGGACGAATGGCCGGCAGGGGAACTTTCACCCGAATCCATTGATCAGGCGTTACTACGTGCCAACATTGACCCTACCATGAGAGCAGAGCGGTTATCGCTAGAAGAGTTTAGTGTGTTGACCAAGGAGCTTTTGAAGGGAGTGTAAGCAAAGTGGATTTCATCAGCCCGACTAAAGGACATCTAACCTTTGACGAAGTCTTTGGCGAAATTCTGGCCTATGCATCGGAAAATCCCGAGGACAACTATCGACTCATCGTTGGAACCGATTCGCAGCTGAGGGACGAAACCTGCTTTGTAACCGCCCTGATTGTCCATCGCCAGGGAAAGGGAGGAAGGTTCTTTTACACCAGGCGGTATGACGACTATGCCCGCTCTCTTAGACAAAGAATCTTTTATGAAGCATCGCTCAGTCTCAGTGTTGCCTCACTGTTGACGGAAAAGTTGGCGGATTCTGGGCAAGAACTCAACCTGGAGATTCATCTCGATGTGGGAAGCAATGGCGCCACCAAGAGCCTTGTGAAAGAGGTTGTGGGTATGGTGAACGGATCGGGGTTTCCCTGTAAGATTAAACCAGATTCGTACGGCGCGTCCACCGTTGCCGATCGCTATACTAAGTGAAAAGTGTAGAAAAGCCAAGCTATAGACAATAAAATTCATAAAAAAAGCATTTTCCTACTTGACACCGCGCGAGACCATTGATAAACTATTAATTTAATTGACAAACAAGCTATACCATGATACAATAAATTCGACAAAGTGGTATAGAGGCGGTGACAAGATGGCTGTAGGAGTGAATAGTCTCCAGCAGATTAAGCTGGACCTAGAGTCTTGTGTAGGCAAGCGTGTCAAACTGCGAGCAAATCGCGGACGCAAGAAGATTGTTGAAGCCGAAGGTGTCATCGAGAGCACATATCCAAAGATTTTTGTAATAAAGTTGGATGAATCGCACTCCCTGGAGCGTCTGTCCTACACGTACGCAGACGTTTTAACCAAGACAGTCGAAGTCATGGTGGATGATTGCATGATTGGAGACATCTCCGCTATCAACTGATACAAGAATGGCCAAGCACCGGTTTCGGTGCTTTTTTTTGTCCTCAAAACCCAGTGGAGTGCATAAGAATGGGCGAAGGAGGCGATCAAATTGGCCCTCTTGCCAGGAAAAAAACTAGGCTCCCGCGTTTTGCGCCTCGGTCATAAAGGCCCCGATGTACAGCAATTGCATGAGTTCCTCCGCCTCCAGGGCTATGACCTAGGTGAAGAACAGGACTTTGGCTATCTCACCAAAGATGCCGTCCGCCGGTGGCAGCGCGATCATGGTCTTGTAGCCGACGGAATCGCTGGCAAGCGTTTTTTTGCCCTGGCCCTCAACGAGAATCTGCCGATTCGGCGCAGAGTTCATGTGGTGGAGCCAAAAGAAACACTCGAGCAAGTTGCCCAGCGCTATGAGCTCGGTCCCGAGGCGTTTGGAGTCTCGCATAAAAAGACGGTGTATCCCGGGCAACGTCTGATCTTTTTTGATCGAGAGATTTGGGCACTTTGCACCAATGGAGCAAAAAGCGAGCATGGCCGGGGGGCGTTTACTGGGCTCATTTGCAGTGCTCCGCCATCCGGTGGGTTGCCAGAGCCTTATGTGATCCGCCCAGCCACGGGGGAAAACGGCGATGTGGTAAAAGTCCATCATCATTTGCGTACGCCCAGGCGGCGCAGGAAGACAGCACGTGACTTACTGGAGTTTATCGAGGGCACAAAAGCTTGTGGGCTCTACGTACCATGGCGTGCGGTAGCACCTGTTGATGGAAGACGTTATGTGAAGCTCATAAAGAGGCTCAGACGGCTCCTTAAGCCTCCGGCCATGTTATGGGTAGAGCTTGGACCTAGCGTGCCTTCCTGGAGGTTCTGGGGAGGCGTGGACTATGCGGCTGTGAGTCAACTGGTCGATCGCGTTGTCCTGAATGTTCCGCCGCCAGTTAAGCCCGGTCCCTTGTTTGAACGCAGGCAGGCTGAAGAGATGGTCGAATCACTCGTGCCCACTGTTCATTCCTGGAAGATCCTGCTGAAGGTTCCTGTGTACGCACTCCTTTGGGAAATCGACGATGAGGGTAACCCGGGCGAAGGAACGAGGCTTCCGTATCAAACGGCTCTTTCAAGAGCCTTTCGCCATGGTGCCCGGATAAACCAGGACGACTGGGGTTATTCCTACTATACCTACAAACAGCGCGGCGCCGCGTACCATATCAGACTCCCCCACCACAGTCTCTTAGCTGAAATCTCTGCCGTGGCTAATCGTCACAACCTGGCGGGTTTGATCCTCGATGAGCTGGGCATGGAAGACCCCAGACTCTGGCAGGGGCTTTCCCGCTACTTTCGAACCGCTTCGTTGAATATTTCCAGGGAATAGACATGTTTTTCCGGCCTTTCTCATAGGTATTAGGGAATAGCAAACAAGTTTATGGCAAGAAGGGGGAGAGAGATGAGCCTAAGTGTGAAAGAAAGCCGCCTTGTTGCGGTAAATCGTGTGGGGGAAAATACGCTTCAAACCGTCCTCCAGGGTAAGGTTGAATTGCCCGGCACCGCAGCTCCCGTAGAAAGAATCGTTTGGGTGAAGGGTGCGCCGCGACTCGAATCCTTTACCACAGACCAGGATCGTGTCTATGTTCAGGGAGCAATCGATCTTTCCATGGTCTATGTTCCCGAGACCCTAGAAGACGAGCCAGCGGGACTAAAGCGGGTGGAATGGCCTGGTGCCCTCCCCTTTGACACACATGTAGAGGTAATTGGGGCGGAACCGGAGATGATGGCAGAGATTGAGATGAAGACTCTAGCCTGCGAATGGGATCTGAGCGGGGGCCAGTATTCTCTTGATGTGGATCTCATCGTGGCGGTGACGGCCCGGGTGCAGCAGTTGCGTGAGTATGTGGCCATTAGTGATGTGAACATAGCGCAAGGTATCAAACTCACTACCGATGGTGCAGTCCTGCATCCAATGCCCGCAGCTCTCAAGTTCGAGGTCGACAAAGAGATTACCGGTATTTTAGAATTCTCCGGTGAGGGGATAGCCCCAGTGACAACCGTCCTCGACATGGGCGCTACCGTTGAGCTGAGGGAGACCACAATCGGCGAGGGTCGTCTGGTGAGCCAAGGTGTAGCCAATCTGGAAGTGCTTTACGAAGGGCAAGACTTGACGGTGGGAGTGCGAGAATTTCGACAAGTCCTACCCTTTGAACTGGTCTTTGAAGACAGTGCCATTATGCCAGGGATGGTTCTGGAACAGCAGCTCTTTTGTGGGAGCGAAGCCTTTGTAGTCAATGATGGTCAAAGCGTTCGGGTGGAACTCCGTGTCCAAGGAGAGCTACTTCTCAGCGATCATCAGCCTGTGCAGGTTCTCACAGAAATTGCAGCCCCGGGCAACCAGGTGGAAGTACGCAAGGACCTAGTAGCGGTCGACAGTTTTGTGAACAGGAAGGAACAGCAGAGTGTGGTCAGGGGTCTTGTTGAACTGAGTCAAAATAGCGCCCTGCCACCCATCAGAGAGCTTCTCAGGAGCGTAGCCGCTGCACATGTGACAGACTATGAGGTGGAAAACGATAAGCTTGTCGTGGAAGGCGTCTTGGATGTGGAGCTCTTCTACTTGGCTCACTCCGAGGAAGACACGAAACCTCTTTTCCGCGGGATGTTCCCTGAGGTCATTCCCTTCCAGCAAACGCTGGCAGTTCCAGGGTTAGAGCTGGGGATGCAACCCCGCATCAAGGTCGATGTCGTATCGGTGAAGCCTGACCTGATTAACCGTGAAACTCTTGAAGTGGCGCTCACGCTGCGTTTTGTCGTTGATGTCGTGGAATATGTGGAGGTTGATGTGGTCGTCGAGGCCGTTCAGGTGGAACCGCCCGATGACAATCCTCCGACTTTAACGTACGTGTTTGTGCAAAGCGGAGACACCATATGGAAGTTGGCAAGGTTGTATCATACGACGGAAGAGGCCATTATTAGGGCAAATCCCAGCCTCCAGGATGATCCTCCGATCCTAACCGTCGGCGAACGTCTGTATATTCCTCGTTAGTCAAAAGCCTGGCCCTTTGTTGAAGGAGAATGCCCCTCAACAAAGGGCTTTTTTCTATTTTGGGTATAATATCCTGGACCACACAGGAAAGGGGTATGTGATGCTGGCCCTCTTGTTAGCAGCCTTATCTGGATTACTCATGGCATTTCAAGGTTCGTTAAACACCGCTTTAGGAAAAGCTGTCGGTCTTTTGGAGGGGACATTTGTTGTGCATATCGTGGGTTCGGTTCTGGCCCTGGGCTTGATTCTCATTGGTCTAGGTCAGGGTAACCTTGGCGATCTGGCTCATGCACCATGGTATACCTACCTTGGCGGAGTGCTCAGTGTTGGTATAATCTACCTCGTTGCGTCGGCTATGTCGAAGGTGGGTGTAGCTCCCGCCACGACCGCCATCATTCTTGGGCAAGTCTTCACCGCTGCTTTAGTCGATCACTTCGGGTGGTTTGGTCTTGAACCCATACCCTTTAGTCTGTGGAAGGGCGTGGGGATTCTCCTCATGGCTGGGGGAGCCTGGCTACTTTTGTCCCGCTAAATACAGAAGGAATTTTCCCTTTTCTGCGGAAATAAAGGTAGGAGGAGGGTTGTTATGGACAAGATCACGGTGAAAGCCTATGGCAAAGTGAATCTGACCTTAGATGTGCAAGGACGCAGAGCCGACGGCTATCACTTGTTAAGCAGTGTGATGCAGTCCATCTCCTTGGCTGATACCATTACACTTCAAAAAGCGCCCCAGGGTATCACCATCCAAAGTGATCACCCCCTGGTTCCCAATGATCAGGACAACATTTGCTGGCGTGCTGCACAAGCCTTTTTGTCGCAGAGCGGGATAGCTACAGGGGTGAAGATCGAGCTCATGAAGGCAATCCCTGTGGCCGCAGGACTCGGTGGTGGAAGCGCCGATGCCGCAGCGGTACTTTATGGTTTGAACCAATTGTATGGAACCGATCTCAGTCTTGGAAAGTTGCAGACAATCGGCCTGACGATAGGTGCCGATGTTCCGTTTTGCCTCCAGGGAGGTACTTGCCTTGTTGAGGGAATTGGAGAGGTAGTAACACCCGTGGAGCCTTTCCCCCAAACCAACATAGTCTTGGTCAAACCAGAGGCTTCGGTGTCGACGGCAGAAATCTACAAGAAGCTTGACTCCAGTAGCCATGGTGGGACTTCGACCAGACGGCTATTGGCATTTTTGCAGGGTGATCAAAGTGTATCCTTGGATAGCGTCTTAGAGAACGCTCTGGAGTCAGTTACAGAGACCTTAGTGCCTGCGGTGACGCTCTGGAAGAGTAGGCTTCGTGAACATGGTGCCGTGGCCAGCTTGATGAGTGGAAGTGGACCAACTGTTTTTGGCCTTTTTGAGAGTAGCCAGCAAGCCCAAGAGTTTCATGGCCGTTTTAAGGAGGAAGCCGGGGTTTTTGTGGTTACCTTGAGTGATAAAGGGGTTTGTGTGTCCGAGTCGAACGGAGGAGACCAACAGTGATGAAAGTGGATGCCGTAGTTTTAGCGGGAGCACCAAATACAGGGCAACTTCAAGAAGTTCGTTCGGAAAAGTGGGAGGCGGAAATTCCCATTCATGGCAAGCCTATGGTCAATTACGTCATTGAAGCCCTTAAGAACGCATCCCAAGTTGCCAATATAGTGGTGGTGGCACCAAGGGACATCAAAGACGCCCTATCACCCGAGGCGAGATGGGTGGAAGCAGGAGACAGCCTAACGGAGAACATTTTCCGTGCGATGGATGTTATAGAGAAGAAGAACAATGTGCTCTTTGTTACATCCGATGTTCCCTTTCTTCATGGAGAAGCCATCGACGATTTCATCCATCGCTGCGGTGAACTAAGTGGCGAGATTTTCTATCCTCTGGTTTCTCGTGAGGCCAATGAGCAGCTGTATCCCGAGACCGTACGTACCTACTTCACCATGAAAGAAGGGGTCTTTACGGGGGGTAACATTCTCCTGGCCAATCCCCAGGCTGTGATGAATTCGCGCTGGATCATGGACGAAGTGATCGCCAGGCGCAAGAAGCCATGGAAGATCATTCGAATGCTGGGTTTCTTCTTTATTCTCAAGTTTTTGACCAAGCAACTCACACTTCGTGAACTGGAACAACGGGCCAGTGAGATCTTAGGGCATAGCGGCATGCTCATCATTTCGCCCTACCCAGAACTGAGCACCGATGTTGATAAGCCCAGCGATCTGCAACTAGCAGAGAAAACCATATCTGCCGTTCAAGGCAAGGAGGCTTAGGATGAGGCGAGCACACCGTATTGCGGCCATCACGAAAAGGTTGGTGGAAAGACCTCACCATGTTTTTGGGGTGGGAGAGTTCGCTGACCTCTTTGACGTAGCCCGATCGACCTTGTCGGAAGATTTGGCGATTATACGCGCCACGTTTGAGGCCTTGAACATGGGCAAGATTGAGACCATCTCAGGGGCAGTAGGAGGGGTACGTTACCTTCCTCTCCTGACGAAAGAGCATATTCTTGGACATGTCGAGGATATTTGCGCGCGCCTGCGAGATCCACAGCGCATTCTTCCTGGGGGCTTTGTCTATATCGATGATCTGATTTCGTCTCCCGAACTCTTGCGAACAGTGGGTTCCATCTTTGCCACCGCTTTTGGTGAACAGGCTCCCGAGTATGTGGTCACGGTAGAAACAGCGGGAATTCCCGTCGCTTCTAAGGTGGCTTATGCCCTCGATGTACCCCTTGTGATCGTACGCAGGCAGAGCCGTCCTACAGAAGGTCCGGTCTTGACCATGAACTTCTTATCAGGATCGGCACGACAACTTGAGACCATGTCTCTATCTAGAAGAGCGCTACCCAGGGGTAGTCGAGTGCTCTTAATTGACGACTTCATGAAAGCCGGAGGTACACTGCGTGGCCTGACGGACCTGATGGGCGAGTTTGAATGTAGTGTGGTGGGTAAAGGAGTTCTTATCGAAAGCGCCTGGCCCGAAGAAAAACTCATAGATGATCATCTTCCCTTAATTTACCTCGATGCAGTCGACGTAAAGGAACAGAAAGTTGTGGTTCGACCGGCTGATTGGATTCTATCCTAACACTGGGCCGTAAGCCGCACATGCACTGTACTGGGAGATTTGGGCTCCGCCGTGTGCGGAGTTTTTCTTGCGTGATGGGGGTGAATAAAATGGGAGAGAAGTACGGCCTGCTCACGGAGGAAAAGGTCCTGGAAGAGTTGATTAGGCGCCGGCTTCCCTGCCAGCAGCGCGTGCATATTGGTGACCTTGAAGTCGACATTTTGGTGGGACAACGCATTTGCGTGGAAGTGGATGGTTACTATCACGCCATGAAGGGAAAAATATCCAAGGACGCCGCTAAAGAAAAGCAGTTGGAGTCTCTAGGATATGTTGTCTTGCGGATCACAAGCTCCGAGGTGAAGAACCGACGGCGACTACGGGAGTTCGCGTCCAAGGTGCAGGAGGCCTATGAACGGGAGCGCAGTTATGAACAGGCCCAAAGGGATACAAGCTTAACGCATTCCCTTCCCCAGGAAAAACTACAACAACTGCGGGCACAACTGGAAGCAGAAAAGGCCAAACAGAAGAAAAAACAGCCGGTCAAAGCACGAGAACTCACCGAGGAAGAACTCTTTTTTAAAGCCGTTGAGGATCTTTCAAAACGAGGGAGGAAGTAAACCGCTCTTCTCGAAGTGCTTATTGACTTGAAGGAGGAAAAACGATGGAACAAGCCGCGGCCATTATTCTAGCTGCAGGCCAGGGCTCCAGGATGCAATCGAAGAAGGCAAAAGTCCTGCATGAGCTGGCTGGTCTAGAAATGGTAAACCATGCAGTGCGCAGCGTCCGACTGGCCTCGTTTGAGCAAATCATAGTTGTCATTGGTTATCAAGCCGACAAGGTTCAGGCGGTCCTGGATGGAGTCATCCTTGCTGAGCAGAAAGAGCAGTTAGGAACAGGTCATGCTGTCGATCAGTGCCGGGCGATCCTCAAGGATTTTGACGGGCCCGTCCTTGTTACCTATGGTGATACACCCCTCTTTCGCAGCACCACATTCGAGCAGCTCCTCCAGTACCATACCAAGAGCGGGGTGGCCGCCACGATTGTGACTGCGATGTTTGACAACCCCACAGGGTATGGGCGCATTGTCCGAGGCGAAAATGGCGATGTTCTTGGCGTTGTAGAGCACAAAGACGCAAACAAAGAGCAGCTACAGATCAAAGAGATTAACACCGGAACCTATTGCTTTGATAATAAGCTTCTGTTTCACTATTTGATGCAAATCACACCGCAAAACGCACAGGCCGAGTACTATTTGCCTGACGTTCTTCCTTTGATGATCCAAGGCGGGCATCGTATTGGCGGTTATGTTTTGGAGGACGCCACAGAAAGTATGGGTATCAATGACCGTGTTCAACTTGCGGAGGCCGAAGCCATTTTGCGGGATCGCATTTGTGCTCATTGGCAACGGGCCGGCGTAACGATTGTGGATCCCAAATCCACGTGGATCGAATGGGATTGCCAAATTGGTCAGGATACAGTAATTTACCCGGGGTGTTTTATCCAAAAGGGAACCATAATAGGCCAAGACTGTGTGATTGGTCCGAACTGCCGCTTGGTTGAAGCGCAGATTGCAGATGGTGTCAAACTTGAAAGCACGATTATTTCTGGCAGGGTGGTGGCCAAGGGGGAGAGTATTGCACCTTTTTCATTGATGACCAAGTAAAATGGAGGGTACAGAGCCAACATGAGACAGGCAAACAAGAGATTAAAGGTGTTTTCGGGGAATGCTAATAGAGAGTTAGCCCTGGATATTTGCCGATATTTGGGTTTAGAACTGGGAATGTCTGAAATGACACGTTTTAAAGATGGTGAAATACGGTGTAGGATTGGGGAAACCGTACGGGGCTCCGAAGTCTTCATCGTTCAACCGCTGAATTCTCCGTCTGCGGATAACATTATGGAGCTTCTGATTATGATTGACGCCATGAAGAGAGCGTCGGCTAAGGTTGTTTGCCCTGTTATCCCTTATTTCGCTTATGCGCGGCAGGACAGAAAGTCCCAGCCTCGTGATCCGATTTCTGCAAAACTGTTGGCGAACCTTCTTGCGGCCGCCGGGGCTGATCGGGTTGTTACCTTAGATCTGCACGCCGGGCAAATTCAAGGATTTTTTGATATTCCAGTTGATAACCTAAAAGGAATGCCCATTATTGCTGAGTACCTGGTGCAGAAGAGGCTTAAAGATGTTATTGTTGTCTCGCCTGACGTAGGTGGTGTGGTTCGCTCGAGAGAGCTCGCGGATCGTTTACACTGCCAGCTCGCTATTGTAGATAAACGTCGTCCAGCTCCCAATCTCGCCCAAGTGATGAACATTATCGGTGAGGTGGAAGGAAAGACGGCTGTTCTTGTGGATGATATGATCGATACAGGCGGAACCATTGTCAATGCTGCGAAAGCCCTTTTAGAAAAGGGAGCGACCGAAGTCTATGCTTGTTCCACCCACGCGGTTTTCTCCGATCCCGCCGTGGAGATCCTGGAGTCAAGTCCTTTGAAAGAAGTCATTGTCACAGACAGCATCCATCTGCCTCCAGAAAAGCGATTCTCGAAACTGACCGTGCTTTCGGTAGCCCCGCTCTTGGCCGAGGCGATCCGGAGGATCTTCGAGGAGATCCCAGTAAGCATGCTGTTTGACTAAATCTTACAACAATGGTATCATAATTGAATGTGAAAAGGAGGCGCGGAAAAATGGCAAATTACCAGCTAACCGTAGAAGAAAGGCCCCAAACCGGTAAATCGTATGCTCGTAAGTTAAGAGCGGCAGGAAAACTCCCTGCAGTTATATATGGCTCCGGAAAAGAGTCTACCATTATTGAGGTAGTTACTCGTGACGTTGAGAAGGCCTTGGCTGCGCATGGCAGTCTGATTGACCTGAACGTTGAGGGAGCAAAGAGGACTGTCTTAGTCAAAGACATCCATCGTGATCCGGTGCGTGGCACATTGCAGCATGTCGACTTCCACGAGGTTGATCTGACCAAGAAACTAGAGGTCACTGTACCCATTCGCCTAACGGGTGAAGAACAGCGTCCAAATGATGGCGGAGTTGTTCAAATGTTGCTTTGGGAAGTTACAGTACTCTGCTTACCTACAGACATTCCTGAGGCTATTTTAGTTGATGTAAGTGAACTTGAATTAGATCACATCTTCACCGTTGGACAGTTGGAGCTACCTGCGGGCGTTGAAGTCTTGGCTGATGAAGATGAAGCTGTTGTTAAAGTTGGTCTTCCAGCTGCTACTGATCTTGGTGAAGAAGAAGACGAAGCTGTTGAAGGCGAAGCAGCCGAAGAGGCAACAGAGGCAAGCGAACCTGCCGAAACGGAAGAATAATATCGATCTCGACGTTTTGAAATCGACTCGTAAAGAGCCGAATCGCACAGTGCATGCTATGTCACTGTGCGTTTCTTCTGATCCCAGATAGAAGGAGGCGTGTCATGTGGAGTTACGAGTTATAGTAGGGCTTGGCAACCCGGGACTGCGCTACGCCCATACCCGGCATAATTTAGGTTTTTGGGTTATCGACCGCCTCAGTACAAGGTTGAACATCCCGCTTTCGCGGCATAAATTTGGGGCCAAGTGCGGTGAAGGTCATGCCCATGGCCAAAGGATTATGCTCGTTCAACCGCAGACCTTTATGAATCGCAGCGGGCAGACTGTCCGCGATATCGTAGATTTTTATCAACTGGAACTCGAGAACCTCCTGGTTGTATATGATGACATGGACCTTGCTGCAGGCACTCTGAGAATAAAAGGTTCGGGCAGTGCAGGTGGGCATCGGGGAATGGCAGACATTATTCGTCATCTTACCAGTGATATCTTTCCCCGTTTGCGCGTAGGTGTTGGTCAGCGACCACCCTTTCTCGACGCGGCCGATTATGTATTGCAGGTAATTGATCCAGCAGAGACTAGAATACTAGAAGATGCAGCAACTCGCGCGGCCGAAGCAGTGGAGATGTGGCTGCAAGAAGATTTGCTGGCAGTGATGAACCTCTACAACAGAAAACAGACAAAGACAAGCGATACCTGACCGAGAGGGGGAATGTATATTGTCTCTACAAGGTCTAGTAGACCTCATGCGTCAGAGCAAAGAAGTGGGACACGCCGCCAAAAAAGGTCCGATGATTACCGGCCTTTCTGGGGGACAACGCTCGGTATTCTTAAGTACGGTTTATGATCCAGGCAAGGTCATGCTTGTGGTCACAGCAAGCCTTTCGCAGGCTGAAAAACTCTCCGCTGACTTTGCCAGCTTGCTGCCGGAGGCCAAGACACTCATTTGGGAAGGCAACGAGTTGATGCCTCACGAAGAAGCCCCGGCTGCTCTAGACTTGCGGGCCAGTCGACTCGAAGTTCTGCACGAAGGATGTCGCCCGGGTACGATTATTCTCGCACCGGTGACAGGCTTACTCGAAGGCCTGGTTGCTCCTGGACGCTTAATAGATTCAGAATTTTCAATTAACATAGATTCCCGTTTCGATCTCACTGACATGACTGCTTCGTTAGTAGCTTTAGGATACGAACGGGTACCCCTGGTGGAGAAGTTTGGCCAGTTTAGTATTCGCGGTGGAATCCTCGATATAGCGCCTTCCCACGGCAGCAATCCCGTGCGGATTGAGCTCTTTGGAGATGAAGTGGATTCGCTGCGCCTTTTTGACTATGCCAGCCAGAAGTCGCTCGAGAACATTCCAGAAGTGCGGATCAGGGCCGCCCGGGAGACGCTTTATGATCCAGACGATCTAGAAGCGATCAAAGAGGCCATTTGGAAGGAAGTGCAGATCCAAAGCGAACGGCTGTACAAACTTAACCTGGCCAAAGAAGCGGACGATCTCTTGGCCCAAGGAGCACGCCACTTGGAGGCCTTCGACCAGCAAGGATACTTTCTTGGCATTGATCAGTACAAAGGATTCTTTGGCGAAATTGTCACCCTGCTCGAATATTTACCGAAGGATCTCCTCGTTGTCCTTGATGAACCAGTGCGTCTCAAAGAAGCAGCAGTAGGACATTCCATGGAACTCGGCGAGAACTTCGGACAGCTCCTCAAACGCGGCCGGATTCTCAGTAGTCTCGGTAACCTCTTTTGGGATTGGGCTACGCTTTTCTCGAAGCTTCAGACGTACCAGCCCATGTATTTGACGGTGTTGGGCAAGCGCGTGGCCGGAATGGAAACACTCAGCAGCACCTCGGTGAACCTGCGCATGCCAGAACACTTTGGGGGTAGTATTGAGCGTATGCTGCGCCGGGTTAAACAGCTACGCAAAGAGCATTACCGTACCTTACTCCTTGTTTCTTCGAAAGAGCGGGGAGAGCGTCTCTTAGAGCTTCTTCGTGATGACGAGATCCCTGCGGTGTATGTGGATCGCTTGCAGAAGGAGCTGCAAATAGGGACCTGTGTGATTACGACGGGAAATCTGGAGACCGGTTTTGAGTTTCCCAGCTTTAAACTCGCTGTCTTCACCGAACTCGAACTCTATGGACGACAAAAGACAAAGCCCAGGCCCACCAAGGTCGAGGAGGGTTTGCGCCTTACGCTCCAGGAGATGCGAGTGGGCGACTATGTCGTTCATATTAACCATGGTATTGGCCAGTACTTGGGG
The DNA here is from genome assembly GCA_012837925.1 of Bacillota bacterium. Lineage (GTDB taxonomy): Bacteria > Bacillota > Limnochordia > Darwinibacteriales > Darwinibacteriaceae > UBA5420. The sequence continues at coordinate 1,722 of DUQE01000026.1, read as the reverse complement.
ATCGAAGTCCTGCAAGTGGACAATCGCTCCAAGGACTACTTGTATATTCGTTATGCGGGTGAGGATCGGCTCTATGTACCCACCGATCAGATTCACCTGCTCCAACGCTATATTGGGCTGGAAGAAGGCGCTCCGCGCCTCTCTAAACTGGGCGGCAATGAATGGGCCCGGGTAAAGAAACGCGCCAAAGAGTCGGTGCAAGAAATGGCGGAAGGGTTGATTAAGCTCTACGCAGAGCGTGAGGCCATCGAGGGATTCGCCTTTCCAGAAGATACTCCATGGCAGCGCGATCTCGAAAACTCCTTCCCCTATCAGGAAACACCGGACCAGATTCAGGCTATTGCTGCAGTGAAAAAAGATATGGAAAAGCCCCGGCCCATGGATCGCCTCCTCTGTGGAGACGTGGGCTATGGGAAGACGGAAGTGGCGATTCGAGCTGCCTTTAAGGCGGTGGCCGCAAGTAAGCAGGTGGCCGTCTTGGTTCCCACTACCATTCTCGCCCAGCAGCATCATCGAACGTTTGTAGAACGCTTTGAGGGCTTTCCGATCAATATTGCCGTGGCCAGCCGCTTTCAGTCACAGGCGGAGGTCGCAAGAACCCTCCAGGGAGTAAAAAAGGGGACCGTCGACGTCATCATCGGTACGCACCGTTTGCTCTCCAAGGATGTGACATTTAAGGATCTCGGTCTGGTTATCGTTGATGAGGAACAGCGTTTTGGCGTTGCCCAGAAGGAAAGGCTGAAAGAGATCAGCAAGAACGTGGACGTACTCACTTTGTCGGCCACTCCGATTCCTCGTACCCTGCATATGGCCATGGTCGGAGTTCGTGACATGAGTGTCATTGAGACGCCTCCTGAAGATCGGTATCCTATTAGGACCTATGTGGTGGAATACGATGAGCAGTTGATTCGTCAAGCCATCTTGCGTGAGTTGGCTAGGCAGGGACAGGTGTACTTCGTGCACAATCGTGTGCAGTCCATCGACTACGTCTACAGTGAACTTTCCAAGCTTGTGCCCGAGGCCAGAATTGCCATCGCCCATGGCCAGATGGATGAGACCGTCCTGGAGCGGGTCATGCTGGACTTTTACAATGGAGAGTTTGACATTTTACTCTGCACGACCATTATCGAAACGGGTATGGATATCGGCAATGTGAACACATTGATCATTGATAATGCAGACCATTTGGGTCTGGCTCAGTTGTATCAGCTCAGGGGGCGCGTGGGTCGTACTAATCGGGTGGCCTATGCCTATTTCACCCATCGCAAAGACAAAATTCTGACGGAAGAAGCAGAGAAGCGTCTTGGGGCCATTAAGGAGTTCACGGAGCTTGGTTCGGGTATCCGCATTGCCATGCGAGATCTGGAAATTAGGGGTGCGGGAAATCTCTTAGGACCTGAGCAACACGGATTTATCGCCTCGGTGGGTTTTGAGCTCTACTGTAAGCTCTTAGAAGAAGCCATCAGCGAGCTCAAGGCAGATGGCGAAGTGAAGGTCGCACCGCCCGATCCGGTCTTGGACTTGCAGGTGGATGCCTATATCGATGACAGTTATGTAGAAGATCCCGCCCAAAAAGTGGCACTCTACCAGAAGATCATTGCCCTGGACGATTTGGAGAGCTGTGACGATCTCGAAGAGGAGATCCAGGATCGCTACGGAGATTTGCCCGATGCAGTTCGCAATCTCGTCCAAATTGCCAGGATCAAAGTCCTGGCCCGCCTC
>DUQE01000025.1 GCA_012837925.1 Bacillota bacterium | reverse complement strand
GCTGCTACCATGACAGAACCGAAAGAGTTAACAGCCGATTGAATCAAAACGTTTGAAATGGAGAAAAGTAGACTTTGCAGCCCAGCAGGAAGTCCAATTCGTACGATCGTGAGGAGCTTGTCCTTGTGGATACGTAGATGTCTCCAATTGAAGCGCAACGCTCCTTCACTCTTGGAGAGCGATGCTATGATCAGCACCATCGTTAGGTATTGCGATATGACGGTAGACCAAGCAACACCAGCTACGCCCAAGTGAAACACGGCCACGAAAAGGACATTGAGGATCACGTTGACCACGCCCGATACTGTCAAGAAGTACATAGGGCGCGTGCTGTCACCCACTGCTCGTAAAATAGCTGCTCCAAAGTTGTACACCATACTAGCAGGAACGCCTACAAAAAGTACCTTCATATAAAGGGTGGAGAGGTGAATGATGTCCTCGGGTGTGCCCATCATTTTTAGCATCGGAGTACTAAGTACAATACCCACAATACCCACCACAACGCCGCCAACCATACTCAACGCGATCGACGTATGCACCGACTGACGTATGCCTTGAATCTTGCGTGCCCCATAATCTTGCGCTACAACAACAGCCGTCCCTACGGAAAGACCCATGAACAGGTTCACGATGAGGTTGATAAGAGAACCCGTTGCCCCTACTGCAGCTAGAGCCTGGCTGCCCTCAAAACGCCCAACGACGATCATGTCTGCAGCGTTAAAGAGCAGCTGAAGTATGTTCATGGCCATGATGGGTAAGGCAAACTTGAACATTGAACTAAACAAAGGTAGGTCTAGGGTGCCAAATCGTTTACGTAGGTCCATGAGAGCATCTACTGTCCTTTCGTGTAGGGTTTTGAAAACCCCATCATTACGATGGGGTGAGCACTGCTAATTGACGAAGACAGTTGTTCTTCGCTTGATGAAGGAATAAAACCATACGGAGTCTTCCATAGATAATCGAATACAGCCAGATGATCTCCTCTCACGGAGCGTATAGTCCATGATGTTCCGCTCCTTGTCCATAGGAAGGGAATGGAACATATAAGGGCCGGAAAACTGCACCCAGTTTTCTCCACCGCGAGCCAGGCGTTCGGTGAAAAACCATTCGCCTCGTTCCGCGATCTCATGCATCCCCCGCAAAGTTGGCGAAACATTCTTCCCCGTTGAGCAAGGCATTGTATGCTTCAAGGTCCAAGCCCCTTGTCGTCCCGTGAAGACATGTGTAAGTTGACGATCAATATCAACCCACACCAATTGGTCGGTCTTGGAGCTTAGTCCCTTCATGTTCACGTACGCTTCTAGCGTTTCCTTGGGTAGCAGGTCCATGTTCGTCGGAGGATCATCAGGGATCGAGAGGCTCTCTACCGAAACCCATCCCTCTTTGCCATCGGCCGACTTCACGAGATACCACTCGAACGCTCGGTCTCTCACAACTTCTACAACTTCTCCACCTTTAAACTCGCCAATCTGCTTACGACCACTCACATATCCATCATAGGCTGGCGTATCAATCGTTATGCTGGCATAGATCACTGTATCAGTAATCAACTCGCTAACGTCAACCGGGGCGTCTGCGGTCGCAGAACTACCGGATGCTACCCCCAGAGTAATCACCATAACCAGTGCTAATACCACTAAAACCTTCGTGTTTTGGTAGTTCATAACGCGCAAATCAATTCCTCCATCAACGAAATTTCGACATAATACTACTTTCGCTAACAAAGGAAATAGTCCTTGCGACTGCCGAAGTTTTACGCGATGTTCATCACTTGCTAAACAATCCTCCCAAAATTCCGCCCAACATGGCTACAAAAGTCATCTTGGCAAGACCCTTCCACCAAATCCATGTCATTAATAGAGGACCGCCGTGAGCCACAAAACCATAGATCAGGAATGCTACCAACCCGACTACAACTCCATGAAGCCAGGCTCTATTGTGGCATCGCCAACCCGCCAAGATTGCTCCTCCAAAGACGCCCAAATGCGTGAGGGTACTTAGAAGACGCGGGCTAACCATCCAAGAAGAAAAGTATACGACCAATGCCAATATTATAGAACTGAGCAAGACAAGTATTTGAGACAAAATGAAACCTTGCAGTACGGCTATAGGTCGTAGATAGAAACCGGCTCGTTCAGTATTGCTTCTTTTTTCCATCACGATCACCCCATACAACCTATGCCCTCCAGAAAAAAATATGCAGTCCCCATGGGGACTGCATACCACTTTCGAACATCTATTCGTCCTTTTTCTTCTTGCTCTCTGCAATTATTTGCTCAGCAATGTTCATGGGTACCTCTTCATAATGACTGAACTCAGAGGTGAAGGAACCACGACCTTGCGTCATGGAGCGTAAATCAATGGCATACTTAAACATTTCGGCCATCGGCACTTGCGTGCGAATCACCTGCATACCACCCTTGGGTTCCATACCCAAGATACGTCCACGCTTTTTGTTCATGTCGCCCATGACATCACCCATGAAAGCCTCAGGAACAGTAATTTCTACATTCATAATGGGCTCAAGCAAGACGGGGTTAGCCTCGAGGAAGCCCTTCTTGAACGCCATACTGGCAGCAATCTTAAAGGCCATCTCGGAAGAGTCAACAGCATGATAGGAACCGTCGTACAGTGACACACGAACGTTTTCCACAGGGTAGCCTGCCAACGGACCATCGTCGAGGATCTCACGCAAGCCTTTTTCTACTGCAGGGATGAAGTTTCGAGGCACGGCACCTCCGAAGATATCATCAATGAACTCCAAGCGATCTTCGTGCTCAGGATCACCAGGCGACAGTTTGAGGAAGACGTGACCAAATTGTCCTCGACCACCAGATTGCTTCTTGTGTTTACCTTCAACGTCCGCAGTTCCGCGAATGGTCTCTCTGTAAGGAACGACGGGAGTATCCAGCTCTACCTCTACTCCAAACTTCTTATGAAGACGACTGCACATGACTTCAAGGTGAAGATCACCCATACCACTGACTAGATTCTGACCCGTATGGATACTCTTCTCCACGGTGAAGGTAGGATCTTCTTCCGAAAGACGAGCAAGACCTGATCCGATCTTGTCTTCATCGCCTTTGGCCTTTGGCTGAATCGCCATCGTCATAACCGGTTTCGGGAACGCAATAGGTTTAATGCTGACCTTCTTATCCTTCGATGAAAGTGTATCGTTCGTCGTGGTGTCCTGAAGTTTGGACACGGCACCTAGGTCACCCGGGCCAATCTTACTTACAGGCACCTGATCCTTGCCTGCGATGAGGAAGAGTTGACCAATTCTCTCATTTTGCCCAGTGCGTACGTTATAGGCGCTACTGTCGGAACGAATCGTTCCGGAAAATACTCTAAACAGCGTCAGTTTGCCCACGTAAGGGTCGGCCATTGTCTTGTATACCAGCGCGGATAGGTCGCTGTCGTTTGTACTGATGGTAACCTCGCTTCCGTCTGCTCCAGTACCCGTAATCGTGCGGTTCGCGGGCGAAGGCATGACCTGAACGATGTGATCCAATAGCGCAGACACGCCAAACGTCGATTGGGAGCTGCCACATAGAATCGGCACTACATCGCCTTTTTGCGTTCCTAAACTGACCGCGTGCTCAAGTTCTTGATCAGTCAAAGACTCACCTTCGAGGTACTTCATCATGAGCTCATCGTCAGCTACTGATGCCGCTTCAATCAGTTCTTCGCGGGCTGCTTCAACGGCTGCTTCTAGATCACCGGGGATAGGAGCTTCCTTGAAAGAGTCGCCGTCCTTCACGAATGCCTTCATTTTCATCAAATCGATGATTCCAGAAAAGGATTCTGCTTCACCGATAGGCAACTGAACAGGAACAAGCTTGGGACCAAAGTGATCCCTTAATTCTGCTACAACTCTATTAAAGCTAGCATTTTCCCGATCCATCTTGTTCACAAAGACGGCGCGTGGCAGGCCAACCTCTTCGAGATAACCCCAGCCTTTTTCCGTACCAACTTCGACTCCAGACGAGGCACAGACAACCAGCAGACCAGCGTCAGCAACAGTCAACGCTGCCGTAACATCACCAACAAAGTCAAAATACCCTGGGGTATCTAGAATGTTAACTTTATGGTTTTTCCACTCTGCGGGAGCCAATGAGGTATTGATAGAGATCTGGCGACGAGTCTCTTCGGGATCGTAATCCATGACTGTTGTCCCGTCATCTACTCTACCTAAACGATTAATACCCTTGGTGACAAAGAGCATGGCTTCAGCCAGAGATGTTTTACCTGCACCGCCATGACCTACCAAGGCCACGTTACGTAAGAATTCCGTTCCGTATTCCTTCACAAATTCTCCTCCTCTTGGTGAACCTTAGTGTATAGAATCCTTATATGTTTTTATACCACGCCTTACATTCCACAAGATCGGCATATTTTCCTGCCTCGTGAGAAAAAAGCTAAAACCACCAACCCCAGTTCTTCTGGAAAACCACATGTCGCCTGGAGGAATCACGCTCCACCTTCCACCCAAGGAGCGGAAACACTTCTGCTGACACATAAGGAAGACCATCTACCTGTAGGACTGGGTTTTGCATAGGTATAACTATACTATCATAGTAAACAGCATAGCGTTCAGGATCGAATATGACGTCGTGTCCATCAACGGAGTAGTACCAACCATTATCCGGAATAGATGTGATCCCCAACCGCTCTGCTAAGTCAGGTAGTCTGAAAAAGAGTTCACCATCGTGATCCAAGACCATCACTTCGTCCGTGATCTCTTGGTTATGTAGGAAAACACGCCAAGAGGCGTTTCCTTGTACAATCTTATAATACGTGCCGTTCCTATCCCTGAAATAGATATCCTCCTGATAGCGGAAGGCTCGATTGCCAAACAGTCCAGGTACACGCCACAGTTCTGAAACTGAGGTGGAGTGCAGTTCAAAGAGTGAAACCCCTGTCTTCTGCGAGAGGCTGAGTAGGCCGTCGCCAGGAAAATAGAAAAGATGTTCACCTAGTTCATTTCCTTCAAAGATCCTACTAGACACTACTTCCCCATTCCGAAAACGCCATCCATACACCATCTTTTGACTAGTGATCACTAGCCATTCTGGAGAACTCTGGTGCGGTAAGACGACTAAGCTCTCGACGGATCCCCAAGGATAGTTTTCCCAAAACGTGGAGAATTCTTGTCCTTCCAACCGCAACAAGCCAATGTACCCCGACTCAAACGCATAGACGAGTTCTGGATAACCATCCTGATCGAAGTCAAGTACGTCAAGCCCAACAACATTTTCGCCAGGTTTACTCCGCCATGCCGGATAAAGGCTTCCTTCAGAGGAAAGCAAAATCTGCGCCTCGCCCTTTCCGGTGACAACGACTATATCACTCCAACCATCGTTGTTAAGGTCATGCGACTCCAAGTGACGAATGGTATCCCACAAGTATTGAGGCTGCCCATGTCGTTCCCAAATGCCGTTTCTCTCGACATACGTATACAGGGCACCCCCACTATCTGTGCCCACCACAAGATCGTTTTTCAAGTCGCCGTTCATATCACCGGACGCCAAGGCAGAAACGCGCCCAGAAATGCCATCAATCAAGGGGATGATGGTATTGTCAGCGAACATCGCCACACCATGACCCTGACCCAATACAAGGGCTAGATTACTCTGTTCAGACAGGTCGGCTAACAAAACGACGGAGTCTTGTAGTTCTGGAACATCTACTGCGATGTACGTCGATGCCGATGTTACTGAAGGTACAAGTAGGATGGAAAACACCACGATCACTACAATATGGCGCAATGAGATCCTCCCCTCTTGCGAAAAAAACCTACAACATACCGCTGTAGGTTCCGAAGTTTAGAACATGGTCGGGGCGACAAGATTTGAACTTGCGACCTCTACCACCCCAAGGTAGCGCGCTAGCCAAGCTGCGCCACGCCCCGACGCAATAAAAGGATACCACGTTCTCGCTCAAAAGGCAAGCTAATTTGCTGAGCTTAGTTCGAATTTCTTGTGGCACGCCCGAACCGCTTCCTGATAGCGGGAACGTGGAACCAGGCATGACACCTTGATCTCCGAAGTCGAGACCACAAAAACAGGAACATTCTCTTCATTGAGTGCTTCAAACATCTTTGCGGCGACACCGGGATTTGTCATCATGCCCGCACCGACAATAGAGACCTTGGCAACATTCTCGTCACAGACGATATCCCACGTCTGTTCCCCCCTGGCTTTGCCAATAACTGTAAGGGCTGTATCCAATTCTTCCCTCGTTACCGTAAATGTCAGGTCGGCTGTAGGCGTTGCAGTCCCTGCCTGAACGATCATATCAACATTGACGCCTTCTAGGGCCAACGACGCAAAAACGTTGTAGAGAACGCTTACATCAGTGGGAATACCCACAAGAGTAATCTTAGCACAGTTCTCGTCAGATGCGACGCCTGTTACGGAAATTTCTTTTTCCACTTCCTTCACCTCTCTAATCATCGTTCCCAAATCGTTGGAGAAGCTGGAACGAACGTGGATGGGAACTCCATAAATCGCCGCAACTTCTACAGCCCGGGGCTGAAGAATCATGGCACCGAGGGAAGCAAGTTCGAGCATCTCGCCGTAATCCACTTGTTCCAGTTTTCTTGCGTCTGGAACCAGACGCGGATCTGCACTGTATACTCCGTCTACATCTGTGAAGATTTCACATGCTGATGCTCCTAGAGCAGCGGCCACCGCCACAGCGGTCGTATCGGATCCACCTCGTCCGAGAGTTGTTATATCGTTGGTGCTAGTCATACCTTGAAAACCTGCTACAATGACCACTTGACCCTTGGCAAGTTCAGTGCGGATTCTCATCCCGTCAACCAAACGAATGCGAGCCTTAGTGTGTTGAGTATCTGTCATGATACCCCCCTGGGCGCCCGTTAATGAGATCACACGTTGACCAAGAGCGTCGATAGCCATAGCCAGAAGTGCGATGGAGACTTGCTCACCTGTGGCCAACAGCATGTCCAATTCGCGCTTAGGCGGGTTTGGAGAGACAGCGTGCGCTTGTTCGATCAGTTCATCGGTGGTTTTTCCTTGAGCAGATACGACGACAACCACCTCGTGTCCTTCTTGCACGGTTCGTACAACACGACGAGCTACCGCCATAACCTTGGCTGTATCTGCAAGGGATGACCCACCAAACTTTTGTACAATGATTGCCATCATGATGCCCCCTCTTGCGACTAGTCTAACAATAGCACAAGGTGCAGCTCGGGACAATTAACGCGTGGTAAAAAAGGTGGGAACAATCTGTTCCCACCTTTCCTTTTTTTGGATTTTGGTCGATGACCCCTAGAGGATTATGCAGATCAAGCCGCCGCTTCCTTCGTTGATAATCTTGCTGAGCGTTTCCTGGAGTTTCTCTTGAGCATTTTCGGGCATGCGATAGAGCTTGCTGTTAATTCCCTCTCGCACCATATCTTGTAGCGATCGTCCAAGGAAATCTCGTTCCCACAGGGCGTCTGGATCATCCTGAAACTCTTCTGTTAAGGACCGAATCAGCTCTTCACCCTGCTTTTCGGTTCCCACCAAAGGAGTCACTTCGGTTTGAATGCTAGCTTGCACCATGTGAATAGAAGGTGCGCTGGCGGTAAGCTTTATTCCGAAGTTGCGACCTTGTTTGATCAATTCTGGCTGCTCAAAGGTAATGTCCTCCAGGCTGGGAATGACGATTCCGTACCCAGTCTGACGTACATGTTGGAGAGCTGCTGACAACTTATCATACTCACGTTTCGCCACCGTCAAGTCCTGCATCAAGCGCATGAGGTGATGATCGCCTTGAACCTCAAGACCTGTCATCTCTGCCAGAACGCTGTAGAAGAGTTCGTTGACAAGAATGACGTTCAGTGTTACCTTCCCTGTCGCCAAGTCAAGGTTCTCCACCGTAACCAGTTGGACATGGTCGGACTCCGAAAAGCGTTTAACAGCAACTTGTTTTACGTCCTTTACCCGCGACAACTGCGCCACAGATTCCCATGCCACATCTTCGTACAACTGGCGTAGCCAGTGATCGGTCGCGAGTTCTTCGACCCACTGTGGAAGCCTAACATTAAACTCTCGTAGGGGGAACTCCATCAGTACTTCTCCGAACAACGTAAGAATATCGTCTTTGGTCATCCTCAAGCAGTCCATAGGTAACACCTGGACTCCATAAACCGCACTTAACTCGCTCGCTAAGGCGGTTGTCTGGGGACTGTTAGGATGAATCGAGTTCAAAACAACAACAAAGGGTTTGCCCAGAGCCTGTAACTCCTCAATCACCCTACCCTCCGGTTCAGCATACTCCTCCCGCGGCAAGTCGGAGATGGAACCGTCAGTGGTTACGACCAGTCCAATCGTAGAGTGTTCTGTAATGACGCGTCGGGTGCCAAGTTCGGCAGCGTCCTGGAAAGGAATGGGATGTTCGAACCAAGGCGTTCGCACCAGGCGTGGCCCTTCGTCGTCTTCGTAACCTTTGGCACTGGCCACAGTGTATCCGACACAATCCACCAAACGAACGCGAGCCCTGGTGGTCTCTTCAAAGAGGATTTCTACGGGTTCATCTGGTACAAACTTAGGCTCCGTTGTGGTTATGGTGCGACCTGCCCCGCTTTGCGGAAGTTCATCTCTAGTGCGTTCTTTTAGGTAGGAATCCGTGATATTTGGCATGACGAACAAATCCATAAAACGCTTTATGAATGTAGATTTACCAGTACGCACTGGACCAACCACACCGACATAAATGCTCCCTTCGGTGCGTTCTGCGATGTGGGAAAACACATTAAATCTCTCCATTTAGGCTTCCCTCCTGAAATTAGGCGTTCCATCTAACACGAGGTTGGACAGTATACTATATTACGCGTGCTGTGGAAATATAACAGAAGGGACAACAAAAGTCCAAGGCGTCGGCGAGTAAGCCGACATCTTGGACTCTAAGGTTCCACAATGTTCAATTGACTTTCTGCCCAAAACGATACTCTGTCCCATTTCGCAAACGTTCAATGTTGCTGCGATGTTTGAAGATCGTAAAGGTAGCAACAATTATGGCCAGAACCACTTCTAAAGCGTTCGTCTTGAGGATGATCAAAATCATGGGAAAGCAAAAGGCCACAACAATAGAGGCAAGAGAGATATAACGAGAAAAAATAAGTACAGCCACCCAGATGACAGCGAGTATCGCGGCCGCCAAGGGTTGGTAGGCTAACAGCACTCCACCAATGGTAGCGATCCCTTTCCCACCCTTGAAACGGAGGAAAAGTGACCAATTGTGACCAACTACAGCCATGATTCCAGAAATCAAAGTCAATGTGGCGTCACCAAGGAAATAACTTCCCAATAAGACAGCTGCAATACCCTTACCCATATCACCTATCAGAGTTATCAGTGCACAAAAATAGCCTGTGGTCCGTAAGACATTGGTCATACCGATGTTCCCACTTCCATGTTTACGAACATCCACGCCAGCGAACAACTTGGTCGTAAGCAGTCCAAAGGGAATGCTTCCAAGCAGGTAGCTCACTGCGAAAACAAGAATGTATTTCATTCATCCCTCTCCTTAGAAATTAACATGATCGGAGTTCCAAGAAAGCCATACTCCTGACGGATGCGATTCTCCAAATAACGTTCGTAGGAAAAGTGCATCAAGTCTTTTCGGTTCACATGAAGGACAAATACCGGAGGATTAACCTGCACCTGGGAGCCGTAGAAAATCTTCAAGCGCACACCTTTATCGCTCGGAGGTTGGTTAATGGCCATGGCATCCTGTAGAATCTCATTGAATCGCCCCGTAGGAATCCTCATGTGGCGAGCCTCGTTCACATCAAGACTTAAGTCTAGGAGGCTATTCAACCTTTGACCGGTCAAAGCGGAGATGAAAACGATCGGCGCATAGCTCAAGAACTGCAGTTGATCTCTTAGGTCTCGTTCAAAGTCACGCATTGTATTCGTCTCTTTTGGAACAAGATCCCATTTGTTTACAGCAATAATCATCCCTCGGCCCTTTTCATGGGCATAACCAGCAATTTTCTTGTCTTGCTCCGTGAGACCTTCTGTTCCATCAATCATTACAACAGTGACATCGGAGCGTTCTACAGCACCTAAAGTCCTCACTACGCTATAGTATTCGAGGTCCTCCTCAACTTTGCTTCTGCGGCGCAAACCAGCCGTGTCGATTAAGGTTAGAGCCTGATCCTTATATGTGAACCTTGTGTCAATAGCGTCCCTTGTTGTACCGGCAATCTCAGACACGATTACACGCTCTTCACCTAGAATTCTATTCACTAATGACGATTTTCCTACATTAGGACGACCGACGATGGCAATTTTGAGCGAATCGTCTTCACCCAAATCGGCGTCTTCAGGGAAATTTTCTACCACGGCATCCAGCAGATCACCGACATTTCGTCCGTGTTCGGCTGATATCAAAATAGGTTCTCCCAAGCCAAGCCGGTAGAAGTCAATGGCTGCATCCCAGAAGCTCAAGGACGACTCCACCTTGTTTGCGCATAGTATTACAGGTTTTTGGTGGCGTCTGAGAATATCTGCGATCTCTTCATCAATACCGGTCAAGCCGGATCGGCCATCAACAACAAAAATGATCACATCAGCCTGTTCAACAGCTACCATTGCCTGTATACGAACTTGCCGGGTGATAACGTCATCCTCAGAATCAATGCCTCCTGTATCAATGAGGGTAAAGTACTTGTTGAGCCATTCGCCCTCACCATATATGCGATCGCGAGTAACACCGGGCTGCCCCTCTACAATCGCAGTCCGAGCTCTGGTTATTCTGTTAAAGAGGGTACTCTTACCCACATTCGGTCGTCCAACGATGGCGACAATTGGTTTACTCATGACAATCTCTCCCTGGTTACGTTCCATCCTAGAATTGATAGCTTCGCTATCTGCAAGGGTATTCCTTCCGCCAGAGACAGGTCAATGTTTGACGATAATCAGCACATCGTTATGCAAGTCATGAACGGCAGCCCCCAACACCCGACTTATGAGAGTGGCGATTTCGATCAACTGCTCTTTGTCCCGGGCGTAAAAAATCGGTGCTCCACCTCCAACCTTTACACTGTCAACGGCCACAACGGCCAAGATCCGTTTATCCACACTGCTCCCCCTTTAGTCGACCATCTTGCCTGCAACAGAAGTCAATGGCTTGCGAACGGCCCCTTCCAAGACGGGCACGCGGCGTATAGCGGCTAAGAAGGCTTCTTCATCCCTTTCTGAAGGAACCATAAGAACATGTAGGCTTCCTACAGAAGGATTTCGACGGACCATTGGAATGAACTCCTGCTCACCAACATCCATATAAACTCCAATCATTGAGGATACATCATGGGCAATGGCTTGCATCTGCCCTAGATTAGCTAAGGTGGCCTTGGCATTGGGTCCTTTGGGTCGAACAATCGCAGCTATTCCTCTCTCTTCATAGACCTTTCGCGACTCTGGCAACCCTACGTTCATCATGACAGTATCACCGATAATCGCTAACGCTCCGTCGAACCGGATATCGCTCAGCTCCACGGTCGCTATATCGCAGATCAAGTCGCCTTGCATGAGCTTCACTAGGGCCATCGCTAACAGAGCCCCCACCAAAGTACTTACTCCCACGCGCCACCATCCGAGCGCAACCAACGACTCTGCCGTGGCACTTACGGCAAGAGCAACCCAGATCGCAAGATAGTTGCGCGCCTCAAAAACACGGGCTATTCCCTCTATATAGGCGGTTCCTCGTTTGACCATTTCCGTTGCCTCCATCGACGAGAGAGTCTCTCGCTCGACGTTCCTCACCTCTCTAAACTGACTGGCTGCCAAGAGCAGAAACGAGACAGCGGAATAGTCTCCTTCAAGGACCGCTGGTACGATGAAGGCACCAATTGCGCCACCAATAAAGCCTAAGAAGAGATGGATGGCCCATCCCTGAGGGTAACTTGGGTACTGGCGGTAATCTCGGCGAAGCATGTATAAGCGGGCCAGAAAGCCCGCCATTGTTGCTATGACAAGGGTCAGAAGATACTTCAACTACCATCATCCTCATCATCATTGTGTTGGCCCACTCCTGCTTCTCTACGGAAGAATCCGGCTAGCGAGCCGATTTTCCCCTGACTAATGAGGAGGAAGCCCACCACTGCAACGGCCACAATGACAACCATCCACACTAGCGAGCGCGTGGCTCCTCCACCGATTTGCCTCTCGGCGGCCCCTTCCGTGTCAGGCGTCAGACCTGCTGCCGCGGGAATTACCTTGGCAAAGTATTCGGCTGCTTGTTGCGCTTGTTCTAAGCTGGTCGTGTGCGCTCCAAACTCCAAGAGCATGGTTTTGGGACCCAAGTCTTGGTTATAGTTACCCCTTGCATCAAAGATACCTTCAATCAAGCCCGGATACATGTCATCGGCGACCGCCTTGATTCGTTTAGCATACTCGAGATTGGCAGCACGATTTTGATTCTGCCGTCCTACCACGAGCCGAACCCTTGTCGTTGGTACACCTTCGATTTCTGTTTCGTACACCTCTGGAGGAGTAGCGTCGCGGTGCAAGTCAAGGAGTGTGTCAGGGTTCTTCTGCAAGAGTTCTGTTGCTGTACGCCGTGAGCGTATATAGGCCTGGCCATCATGGGGAATGTGGCTGTTGTCGGACCAGTACACGGTCAAACCCATAGCTTCCAGTTCGGAGGCCAGAGCCTTGCCAACGGCTAGAATATCTCCCCGCCCATCGTCCTTTGACTCCGTACCACTTGATGGCACATAGGATTCAGCATTGTGCGTATGATAAATTCCTACTACACCGCGGTTTTCACCTGCTGTGCCAATTTTGGCTCCAAGCAGCTCACCGGTAATGGTTGGCAACTCGATCGTTTCTACATATCGAACCTTCACGACATCTCCTTCGATTCCCGTTACCTCAAAAAGTCTGTTATCAGCTGCAATGTAGCGATCACCCGGATCGAGTTCTCGTCCTGTCATGGTTATGACAGTGTCCTCTTCATCATACAGGGTGAAGTACCCAAGGTCTTCCCTTTCCTCCGCCCAACTAGGATAGGGTATTCCTAACATGATACCAGTCAAAAGTACTGCTGTAAGAATCTTGATGCTACCTTTCACAGCTCTTCACCTCCCCCCTCTAGGCGTTCCCGGGTTTCTCCGACAAACTCCGCCAATGCAACCGCGATCAGGCCCGCAAGAATCACTGCATCGAAGACTCCAGCCCCGCCTAGGACCACCCGAGTAGCCATATTGTTGACCAAGGCCTGAAAGAGATGAACTAGGTCAACTACAAAGAGTCCTAGGACACCTGCGATGAAGGATGCTCTTCTGGATCTCCCGGACAAATAACCGACAATGCCAGCTACAATGCTAAAAAGCCACAAGGGATCGATGAAGAGCGCGGGGCTGGACGGATCGAAATCAGTGAGTTGACTGACCCCATAAACCACTCCTCCCGTAATCAGAGCAGCAACAATGGAACGAACACGCTCCGTCGCCGTGTCAGCCTTGATTAGAAGATAAAACACCAAGGCAAGAGGAACCACGGCTCCTCCAAGATTGAGACTTACACTGGTCCGACCTGTCATCAGGGGAATGGTAATGAAGCTACCACCGATCATCAAGGCAATGGCGATCAGAGCTTGAGTATCTGTAAGACGCATGCGGTCAAGCATGCGTTGTCCTACGCCAAAGTAGATTAGGGCCGCCACAATCAACAGTAATACGGTGCCCGTTGGCAACTGAATCCCTCCAATATGTGTAAATCGTTTGGCCTTAGTGTATCCAAAAAAAAATCCTGTAGACCGAAGTCTACAGGAAATCTTTCGTCTAGCGATTATTCATCTTTAGCATCTTTGAAGAGGTCACCAAACATCGCACCCAAGTTGGTGGTGAGTTCCTCATTGTCCGTACCTTCTGTGAGGTCCGGCTTCTCCTGGCGTGCTCTAGAAGGAGCTGGTGTTGGAGGTGCCACTGGTTTTGGTTCAAGCTCTTTGATGCTAAGTCCAATGCGTCGCGCTTCTGGGTCAACACTGATGACTTTTGTCTCTACCTGTTGGCCAGGCTGAACGACATCTTCGGCCTTAGCAACATGCTTATGCGAGAGTTCACTGATATGCACGAGCCCTTCGATACCATCTTCAAGCTTCACAAAGGCACCAAAGTCTACGACACGAGTTACCTCGCCAACGACCTTTTGACCAACTTCATAGCGCTCGGTGACAGTGGACCATGGATCCGCTATGGTCTGTTTGAGACCAAGGGATATTCTCTCTCGTTCCTGGTTGACGCCTAAAATCATCACAGTAATTTCATCACCTTCAGACACCACGTCTGATGGATGATTCACGCGACTATAGGCCATTTCTGAAACGTGGAGTAGCCCTTCAACTCCATCACCTATATCAACAAAAGCACCAAAATCGGTCAAGCGACGAACAATACCCTTAACCTTTTGTCCTTCCTGGAGAGTGGCGAAGGCCTCAGCTTTTGCTTTCGCATGCTGCTCTTCCAACACTTCCTTATGAGAGAAGACCACATTGTTCTTCGACCTATCTAACTCAATGATCTTCAACTCGAGTTCTTGACCAATATATTTCTGCAGATCATCTTCAAATCCGCGAGAAACATGGCTTGCAGGAATGAATCCACGCACACCCACATTAACTAGAAGCCCACCCTTAACTACCTGCATAACCTTAGCCGTCAGGGTTCCACCCGTTTCAAACAGGTTCTCTAGCTTTTCCCAGGATTGATCAGCATCTGCACGTTTTTTGGATAACAAAACATTACCCTCAGAGTCGTCTACTTTTAGAACTTTGACGAGAATCTCTTCGCCTACGCTAACAATGTCTTCAGGGTTGGCGTTCGAGATAAAGCTCAGTTCGTTTAGGGGAATTCTTCCCTCGGATTTGTAGTCGATGTCCACTAGGACTTCGTCGTTGGAGATCTGGACCACTTTGCCCTTAATGACGGCACCGGCCGTTGGCAACTTGACGTCGTATTCACTCATGTGGTCTTCGCTGATCCCCTCTTCGGCGGTCTCTACAGCTTCTTCGACTTTTTCAACTTCTGGTTCTTGCTCTTCGGCAGCTTCTACTACCTGTTCCTCGATAGCTTGTGCTACCTTTTCTTCGGTAAATTCGCTCATTCTTGTAAGTACCCCCTCAATTAACCAATCTGGAGTAGACGCTCCGGCGGTAACCCCAGCGCGCTTCACACCAGCAAACCACTGGCTTTGCAGCTCTTCTGGTGTTTCAATATGATATGTTGCCGTGCCCTGCTCCTTGCATAACTCCGCCAACCTTTTCGTATTGGCGCTATTTCGGCCTCCAATCACAACCATTACATCCACTTGGGCGGCCAATTCCCATGCAGAAGTTTGCCGCTGTTCGGTAGCAGTACAGATGGTATCAAAAGCTTTAAGGTCCTCCACCACCCCAGCCAGTTCGTTAACACAGGCTTTAAAGTTGCTTACGGATTGGGTGGTTTGAGCTATAATACCGACGCGACTTGCTATCGGCAGCTTTTTGATTTCTTGAGGCGTACTCACAACATGTGCGGTTTCATCGGTGTAACCTAGAATAGCTTGTACTTCCGGATGAAGCCGATCCCCAACAATAATGACTTGATACCCTTCGTCTTTCAACTGTTTTGCCCAACGCATAGCTCTATGCACGAAAGGACAAGTGGCATCAACGACATCGTAACTGAGCTCTTCGAGCTGCTCCATGACCTTAGGTGCAACACCATGTGAACGAACAATGACTACTCCTGAACTCTGCTCATCAGGTTGCTCCATTACCTCAACTCCTTGTGCCTTGAGTTGAGCCACAACCTGCGGATTATGAATCAGTGGACCTAAAGTGTGTATCGGTTTGGCCGCATTGACTTCTCGAATGGTTTTGGCTGTTAAGTCTAAGGCTCGTTTCACACCAAAACAGAAGCCTGCGCCTTCTGCCAATACAATTTCCACTCCCACCTTTCCTCCTCCCTATTATACCTCGAACAGATGGACTCTAAACAAGAGTTCACCCTGATTGTATTTCTCTGTAATCTTAATTATTCCTGCTTAATAACGAACTAAATTGGACGGAAATCGCTTCATTTCCCTGGGCAATGTCTATTTTGGTCGCTTTCTTAGGGCCCCCCAGATCAATCGGTGCACCGATCATCACTCGATAAGGTCTACGCAAGAGGCGACGTGCGCTCTTTACCACAACTACAGGAACGACTGGAACCCCCGTCTTGATTGCGATTAAGGTAGCTCCACCCTGCAAGGGGAGAAGAGCCTCCTTCGTCTTGTTGCGCGTGCCTTCGGGAAATACTCCAAGGAGATGTCCTGCAGTTACCAACTCCTGACTGGTACGGATCGCTTCACGATCAGCTTGTCCCCGTTTCACAGGGAAGGCATGAAGACGGGAAAAAAACCAGCGAAGAACAGGGTTTTCAAACAGTTCCGCTTTTCCCATGAAGTGAATCGGTCTCTTGATAGCTGCTGCAATGACAACAGGATCAAACCAGCTTGTATGATTTCCTGCAATAATCGCTCCCGTGTCACGCGGGATGTGTTCCAGGCCTTGCACATTGAGACCCCAAACGAGGCGGACTAGGAGTCTAGCTATTGTTACCACAAACGTGTACATCTTCATCGTCCCCCTTAATCAGGTCTAGCAGCTTCTGAACTACTTCCGCAACGCTTAGGGATGTGGTATCAACCTCTATGGCATCGTCAGCTTTCCTTAATGGGGAGTTCTCCCTGGTGGAGTCGAGATGGTCCCTTCTGCGAATCTGCTCCCGCAGTTCCCCCGCATCTAGTGAAACACCTCTGCGCTCAAGTTCACTTTGGCGACGCCTTGCTCTTTCTTCCACAGTGGCCTGCAAAAAGAACTTCCAATCGGCGTCCGGCATAACAACGGTACCTATATCGCGACCGTCCATAACAACGCTGCCTTGTTTCGCGATCTGTTCTTGCAGTGCTACGATAAAATCCCGAAGTTTTTTGTGGCTGGATACAGCAGAAACATGGGCTGTCACCTCAGGTTCACGAATCGAGTTCGTCACATCTTCTCCATTAAGGTATATAAGATTGCCCTTATCACCCTGAAACACAATATTCAAATCGACTGACGTCGCCACCTTCATTAGAGCCTCTTCATCGCCAGTATCAACCTCACGCCTTAGAGCTTCGAGGGTAATAGCCCGATACATGGCCCCTGTATCTAAGTAACGCAGACCCAAGTGCTTCGCTAGGAGACGAGCAATTGTGCTCTTTCCCGCTCCAGCCGGTCCATCGACAGCAATCTTCATCCTAGGTATCCCCTTCCATCCTGCAACTCTATGCCCTGTGATGCACAATATCCTGTAGAGAACGCTGCCTGCAGATTGAACCCACCAGTTACTCCATGAATGTCTAAGACCTCACCGCAAAAATATACGCCTGGAGCTTTCTTTGACTCCATTTTGCGCGGGTCGATCTCGCGTACATCAACGCCACCGGCCGTTACAATGGCAGCAGCTATGGGAAGTGTACTGGAGATGGTCAAGGGTAAGCCTTTCAGAAGTTTGCGAAGCGTTTGGCGCTCTTCTCTAGTGATCTGGTGACAGACCTTTTCGGGAGGAATCCCCGACAGTCTCACTATGACCGGAATCAGACTCTTAGGCAATAGGTCGTCTAAAGAATTACGAAACTGCTTGCGAGAAAAGGTTTCAAAATCCCGAAGCAGCCGATTATCTAGTTGGTCGTCGCTGAGTGCTGGTTTAAGATCCAAATAGGCTTGAACATGCGCTCCGCTCTCACTTTGTGTCAACCAGATTCCTATCTGCTCACTGGCTGTAAGCACAATCGGTCCGGTCAAACCAAAATGAGCAAACATTAATTCGCCGAAGTAGTCCTTTTGTCCTCCTTCTGGACCAAGTACTGTTAGTCCTACGTTCCGTAAAGTAAGACCCGAGAGTTCTTTCGTCCACTCTTCCGTCACACGTACGGGAACCAAGGCCGGGCGCGGAGTGATGATACGGTGGCCCAGCTCCCTCGCTATTCCTAGACCATCACCTGTAGAGCCTGTCCCTGGATAGCTCAAACCTCCGGTAGCAACGATTACTGCATTGGCATCAATGTGTTCTTTCCTTCCGTCGTGAAGACTCACAACTCCCAAGACTCTTCCATCATCCTGACTACGACGCACAGAGAGTGCTTTGTGCCCAAAGTGGATCCTTGCGCCCTGGCTTGTAGCAAAACGCTCGAGGGCATTCGCTACCTCATTGGCATCATCAGAAACTGGAAAGACCCTGTGCCCACGCTCTGTCTTCGTTTTGACTCCCAAGCTCTCAAAAAAACGTATACAATCGGCATTGGAAAAACGATGCAAAGCACTATGCAAAAATCGTCCATTGCCGGGATAGTTCTCAATAAAGTCAGCAATGGGCATGGCATTCGTTATGTTACAGCGTCCCTTACCAGAAATTCTTACCTTCGAAGCAGTACGCTGCATCTTTTCCAGGACATGAACCTCGGCACCCCTTTGGGCTAAGAAACCTGCTGCAACAAGTCCTGATGCACCAGCTCCGATCACGACTATCTTTGCCTTCAAAGTTTCACCGCCTTTTTGAGACTCTGAAGCTCTTTTGAAGATAGGGGCCGATACGATGCAGGTGCAAGCTTGCCTAGATTGATGGGCCCAATAGCTGTTCTGGTCAAACGTACCACCTCATAGCCAACCTTAGCGCACATGCGTCTCAGCTGGCGGTTACGACCCTCTGTGATCGATATTCTCAGGATAGAGTCGTCTCCATCTGGTTTCATGACTTCCACCTGGGCCGGCGCAGTACGGCCATCCTCCAGAATGACCCCCGTTCGTAGCCGATACACTGCGTCCATGGTAACCTTTCCCCGCAGACGTACCACATAGCTCTTGGGCAACTCAAACTTCGGATGTGTAACGCGGTAGGCGAGATCCCCATCATTGGTCAGCAGGACAAGTCCTTCAGAATCGTAATCCAATCGTCCGACAGGATACACGCGTTGTTGGATATCGGGGATGAGGTCAAGAACGCTCTTGCGACCGAACTGGTCTTTGCTCGTCGTTATGTAACCAAAGGGTTTATTGACGACCAAGTACTGTCGCGGTTCTTCTGGCGCGAGGGGCTTTCCGTCTATAAGAATGTGGTCTTTGGCGGGATCTACCTTGTCGCCAAGGACGGCTTGTTTACCGTTTACCAGCACCCTGCCGTCTTTAATCATCTCTTCACAAGCCCTACGAGAGGCCACTCCCGATTGAGCCATCACTTTTTGCAGTCTTTCTTCCACGGGTTACGCCCCTTTCAGTCCCATGATACCCAAGTTTCGCTTAAATCGCAAGAAAAAAGGGGACTCCCTCCAAAGATGTAGGTCTTCTGGAGGGAATCCCGCATGTACTGCTCGAGACTATACCTTGTATGTTGTACGTAGCACACCGTTCGTACTGCTTCGTCCCTGCACCATTCCTTGAATCTGGTCGATGAACGCAGGCACAGCGTCAATGAGTCGGTCGTAAATAGCATTCTGGTTGACCGGTAATAGACGCACACTCTCTCGACCAACGACAAGAAAGGCTACCGGATTGAGAGCAATTCCTGCCCCGCTTCCACCACCGAAGGGGTGGTCTGTTTCGGAACCCTTTGCGTTCGCTCCGGAAAATTCGCTCCCCCCCGCCGCAAAACCGACACTTACACGGCTCACAGGTAGGATAATTGCCCCGTCTGGTGTCTCCACCGGATCACCTAGAATAGTATTAACGTCCACCATGGTCTTAAGGCTCTCCATAGCCGTCTGCATAAGTCCTTCTATAGGATGTTTATCACTCACGGCTCTGCTCCTTTAGCAAAAAGTTCAAACCATCACCTTTTTGACTTCGTTGATTATAATCTGACCAAGTCGGAACTGGAATATGCAGTGCAGGTCAACCTGCAAGTTGACCTCGTCATAGTCAGGCTCGATCCGAATTTCGGGCAATGTTCGGAGCCGATTATCTGCGTTGAGTCCACTGAGCACGGGACTTATGAGTGCCCAAATCCCACCGGTCCCGAGTGCTGTCGAAAAGGGATCGCCGGTGCCAATTTGTACCTCAAGATGCAACAGTTCGATCGTCTGTAAGAAGTTGTCCAAGAGACGAAATCCAGCTTTGAACCCACGCACCGCAGATTCAAAGGAGCTCGAGCTTCTCTTCCGTATCGCCTTGTTGACTCTCTTGATCATCGCTTGGGGCATGGCAAACAGAATTCGGCCTACGCCAAATCGCAGGCGAGATTGGATGTTCAGCCCCTCGGTCACCAACCTAAACTCCACCGAGAACCGGATTGACAAAATAATGGCTAACACAAGTAAAAGACCAAGTAGGCGCATGATACCACCTCAACTTGGTCTTAATTTGCCATTATTTCCATTCACTTATGCCCTTAAGGGGAAGTTCCTCAGTACTTGTCAGACCAAAATGGGAAAAGAAGTTCTCCGTGACGCCGTACAGAATCGGCCTACCAGGACCCGCTTTTCGACCTAGCTCGCACACCAACTCCCGCTCCAAGAGACTATTGAGGGCACTGTCTGAACGCACGCCACGAATCTGCTCAATCTCTGCCTTGGTTACCGGCTGCTGATAAGCTATGATGGCTAGCGTTTCGGTACTGGCCGCTGTCAGTGGTGCACTGATCACAGGACGGCCCAACTTCTCAATCCAGGGGGCAAGTTCGGGTTTAGTGACGACCTGGTAGCCTCCACCAACGTTACGAATCAGCAAAGCCCCGTTTGCATAACATCCTCGAATTTCTTCCACCAAGGATTCTACTACCTCAACATCAAGCTCTATGATGGCAGCAATCTCATCGGCGCTTAGGGGGCGTTCCGATGCGAAAATCAAACCTTCAACAACGATCCTGGCCTCCGATAGCGTCATGCTTGAACCTCCACTTCTAGTTCTAATGGCCTTATATCAATCTCCCCAAAGGACTTGGTTTGAACTAAAACGATCTCGCCTAGACGCACTAGTTCGAGGATGGCCAAGAACGTTACCACAATTTCTGTTGGAGAGTTGTCACGTACTAATTCTGAAAAGGTCGCCCGAGGAGTTCCAACCAACTGAAGACGCACGAGAGCAATGCGCTCCTTTAGTGAGATTTTTCCCGTGATTGTGTGAACGGGTGGTTCTTTTTCAAGCTCAACTAAAAGGTTGTGGTAGAGTTCACCGAGCTCATCGAGGGTGACGTCTCCAACAGGATCCGTGTAGATAGGCGTCAAATCATATGACTCCACTCTCTGGCCACGCGTGAAATGCTTGGACGATTCCTCATAGCGCTCTTGAAGGAACTCTGCAGCTTCCTTGAAGAACTTGTAGCGCACTAGCTGCTCTACGAGTTCCATCCTGGGGTCCTCGTGCTCGTCTTCTTCGTCCTCGATGACAGATTCCTGAGGAAGCAGCAATCTAGATTTTATCCGAATCAAAGTTGCTGCCATGACAAGAAACTCACCTGTAATGGCCAGATCTTGCTCCTGCAACGAATGGAGGTACTCCAAGTATTGCTCTGTGATCGTGGCAATCGGTATATCCCACAGATCCACTTCATTCTTGGCAATCAGATCTAATAGTAAATCAAACGGACCTTGATACACATCTAGCTCAATCACGTATCCCATAACTGTCACCTATAAGGACAGACGATCGAGGATCTTAAACAACAAGTCAAAAATCGGGTTCACCAAATACCTAGATCCTCCAAGAACCAGCAGAGCAATTAGCACAAATGGACCATAGGGAGCCAGTTTGGAGTACTCATAGGAGAGGCGACTTGGTAGAAGACCTGCTAGAATATGCGATCCATCGAGAGGCGGAATGGGAATGAGGTTAAAAGCTGCTAGGCCCAGATTGACCTGAACGTTTACGTAGAAGAACATGATCAGGGATTGACCAGCGGCACTGCGGAGCATAAGATGTCCGAAAACGCCAACAATGTTATAGAAAATCCACGCTGTAATTAGGTTCGCAGCAGGACCCGCGAGCGACACAAAGATAGTACCCTGTCTTTTGTTCTTGAAGTAATGCGAGTTAATCATTACGGGTCGCGCCCATCCGACTCTGAACAACAGGAGCATAATGGTCCCAAGGGGGTCCAAATGAGCCATCGGATTGAGACTGAGGCGTCCCTGATATTTGGGAGTGGGATCCCCCAGTTTGTACGCGACAAAAGCGTGACCATATTCGTGTACGGAAATGGCCAGTAAAATTGCGGGCACCGCCAGTATTATCTGTCCGAGACTCATCATAGAGAAAGACCTCCCAACATCAACTCCTTTTCATAATATCACAAAGTAAACATCACTGCTACCTCTACGTGGCTTGTTCATGATGTCCGGGTCCTTGCCGTCCACAGCGCGATCCCCAACTGGCGAGAAAAACTCCTTCACGCCAAATTTCCACAATCTCACACTGATTCGGACAAAGCTGGCACACGTACCCTTCGTTGGTGAACTCGCTGTTCAAAACGTCTAGGCCGACAAAACGAGTAGGCAGTCCCTGCATTTCCAGCGTTTCATGGGTGATTTGTGCGATGCCAATTGCTCCCATCACATCAAAATGCCTAGGTACACGGATGGGAAGCCCAAGGATGTCAGCAAGGAAGCGACGCATCCCTGCATTAGCTGCAACACCGCCCTGGAAGAACACCGGAGAGCGAAGGTCTTTTCCCTTCGCCACGTTGCTCAGGTAGTTGCGAACCATTGCAGAGCACAATCCCGCCAAGATATCGGACGTTCTATGCCCAAGCTGTTGCTTGTGGATCATGTCCGATTCTGCAAAAACGGTGCATCGCCCTGCAATCCGTACGGGATTATCACTCTCGAGAGCTAAGGCTCCAAACTGGTCAATCGGAATGTTCAGTCTGGTCGCCTGTTGGTCTAGGAAGGATCCCGTTCCCGCCGCGCAAACGGTGTTCATTGCGAAATCGACTACGACTCCATCTCGCAAGATGATGATCTTGGAGTCCTGACCTCCAATCTCAATAATCGTCGCAACCTGGGGATCCTGGCTAAGTGCGGCAACCGCGTGGGCCGTGATTTCGTTTTTGACCACATCAGCGTTGAGCATTGCTCCAGCCAGCTCCCGCCCACTTCCCGTCGTTCCGACCCCTAGAATATCCCATCTCCCCGCTTCATGCAAAGCGTTCAAACCTGCTTTCAATGTCTGCACCGGGGCACCACGAGTTCGCAGGTATTTCTTCCAGACAATCCCATTGTCAGACCTTTCCCTCGGATCAAATAGCACAAAGTTGGTGCTGACACTACCGACATCTATCCCAAGGTACACCTTTCTTCCTGTAGACATTCGCCCACTCTCACTCTCCTCTGGAGAAGATCAACAAATGCTTCTAACCTTGTTTGAAAGCCAGTTTCCCCAGCGTGTTCATCCACAATGAGTGATAAAATGGGGATTTGCATGTCCCTGCTCACTTCGGGCAAAATGGCCTGGGCCATAATCTCCGGCATGCAGGACATGGGAAAAATGTGGATGATTCCGTCTAGGTTTTCTTTAGCCAAATCAACACTACGCGCTACTGATTCTAAGCCATGACCGCCGACAAACCGATGCAAGTACCCTTGGGCTGAACGTTTTAGTGACCGATAGTTATACAACCCGAGTGCATTCAGGAAGATATGTTCTTCTACCCATCTCCGAAGACTGATCGTGCGGACCACTTCCACTCCTAGATACCCCAAACGCTCCTCGAGACGTGAGTTCACGAAGGGTTCGACGACAGTGTAAATTTCTCCAATAATGCCAACTCTAAGAAGGTCAGGCGTGCTGTCGTCGGACAGGGAACGTAATCCTTCGGTGGTGTCGATCTCGATTCGACGAACGGCCCCCATGCTCTGGGCATTTCGCAGTTTCTGCAGCTGCTCCTCAAGAAAAAGCGAGGTAGCACCGCGCCACTTTTCTCGAGGGCGCACTTGTAACGCGATGGTCTCTGCCTGTTCAACTACTTTCAGCTTCGCCCAGGCCAAGCGGCATCCCCGTGCAAGCCGTGCAACGTTGGTGTTGCCAAGGACATTACGAAGTCGCCGGTACGCTACTGTGTAGTTCTTCTGGGGCACTTCCAGAGTCACAAACTCCACCTGTTTTCCTAAGTCATGCAGAATTATACGCTGGATCTCAGCATAATAGCCGAGTCTACAGGGACCCCATCCCCCAATCATGTACACACTGTCGGCTCCCAGTTCAATACCTTCCAGCATGTTTCCTAGTATGGTCTTGAAAGGAAGACAGGTTTCTTCTGGACTATACTTGCCTCCCCACTCCAGGGTTCTCCTTGTTCCCAGAGGCGGAGTAATGGGGTGATGACCAAGACCCTCGAGTAATGCTTCGATGGCAATGTATGCATTTCCTAAGTGAGGAAAGGTTACCTTCATCCACTCTTTTTCCTCTCTATTAGATCACAAAAGGCCTC
>DUQE01000024.1 GCA_012837925.1 Bacillota bacterium | reverse complement strand
TAGATCATGCAGGTGTTGAAGGCGGCAAGACGGGAGCCACAACCCCTGCGGGACACACCCTAATCACCGCCTGTACGAGACACGAAAAACGCTTGATTATTGTGGTTTTGGGTGCCCGCAGTCGTGAGGTTCGTAACCGGGAGAACGAAGCCTTGTTGGAGTGGGCTTATGGCAATTTACGTACCCTGATCTCTACCGAAGAGGTCCTTGCTCCTGTTTTAGTCCCCGACGGAGTAGATCATCAGGTCAACGCAGTTTTGGCGCATGAGTTCTCGGTTGTGGCGGTCGAGGAAGCCGATCTGGAGTACGAAACGAAGGTTGAAATCCTTCCTAATCTGAGAGCTCCCGTTGATCGGGGTGATAAAGTGGGAGAACTGGTCGTTAGCAGAAATGGTGAAGAGTTTGTGCGGCTCGATTTAATCGCCCAGCAAAGTACGGGGCTAGCCACTTGGCTGCGCCGCATTTTCAACAGTGTTACGCGTCTTTTCCGTTGAGTAGGAGAGTGAAACTATGGGTAAGGTTTCAGAACGGCTCATCCAACGACGAATTCTAATGTTGCTGTTTGTCATGCTCGTGGGTAGCGTTCTCTTGGGTGCTCGTTTGGGGTACCTGCAGCTCTGGAAGAACGATTTTTTCCAAACAAGGGCTCTAGAGCAACGAATCCAAAGGATCCCCATTGAGGGCTTGCGGGGAACAATCTATGATCGCAATGGAGTACCTCTCGCAATGAGCGTGAGCGCTCATACAGTCTACGCCATTCCGGCCGAAGTGGAAAACTCCCAGATCACGGCAGCAACCTTGGCGGGGATCCTGGATCTCGATGAAGAGTTCATCTTACGGCGTATAACCAAGCGTACGGCGACAGAGTGGATAAAAAAGAAGGTTGGCGAGGAGCAAGCTCGTCAGATTATTGCGCTGGATCTGCCTGGTATTGGGGTTGTTCCTACATCGACCCGCATTTATCCTTATGGCTCTGTGGCTCCTCAGGTGTTGGGCTTGGTCGGCATTGATAATCAGGGTTTGGAAGGCCTTGAGCTCTACTATGATGATTTTCTGCGGGGAAAACCTGGGCAGACGGTCTTTGAACGCGATGCTCATGGGAGAGCTTTGGAAGATGGTGTGCGGGGTTATTTGCCGGGAGAAAAGGGAGGTGACCTCGTCTTAACAATTGACATCTTTCTGCAGCGCATAGCTGAGGAAGAAGTTCGCCGGGCTACTCTAGAGACAGGTTCGCGTCTAGGGGTAATCATCATCACAGATCCGACGAATGGCGAAATTCTGGCCACAGCCACGTATCCCTCCTATGACATTGAGGAGTTCGAAAAGTACCCTGTGGAGAATCGCCGCAACATAGCTGTAACCGACTCCTATGAACCAGGGTCTACGTTTAAGGCCGTAACCGCAGCCATTGCCGTGAACGAAGGAGTGGCTTCGCTTAACTCTGGATTCTTTGACCCAGGCTACATTCGAGTATCAGGCTGGAATGTGCGTTGCTGGAACCGCGGGGGGCATGGGTCCCAGACATTTGCCCAGACAATGCAGAACTCGTGCAATCCTTACTACGCCAAGTTGGCTTTGGACTTGGGAGCAGAACGATTCTATGCAGGATTGACAGACTTTAACCTCGGCTACAAAACCGGTATTGATTTTCCCGGTGAGGTGGGTGGAACCCTAAGGGCACCGTCACCGAACATACCCCTGGTGACTTGGGCCAACATAGGCTTCGGGCAAGGTCTGACGGTGACACCCATTCAACTTATTGCCAGTTTCGGAGCCATTGCCAACGATGGGATCTATTCCGTTCCCCATTATGTAAAGGAACTTGTAACGAGCGAGGGGAGTTTCCCTCCTGACATTCCAGAGCAAAGGCAGATTGTAGGGACGAAAGCCGCAGAAACGACCGCCTATGTTCTGCGTTCAGCCGTGGAAGTGGGTTCAGGAAAACGGGCAGAAGTAGCAGGCTATGACGTAGCTGGAAAGACGGGGACGGCGCAGTTGGTGGAACATGGACGCTACTCACACTCGAAAATGGTAACCTCCTTTGCAGGATTTGCTCCCAAAGATGATCCGAAAATGGCAGCTCTTCTAGTGCTTTGGGAACCTCAAGGGGCATTCTATGGCGGTATAATCGCCTCACCGGTGTTTGCCAGGCTGGCGGAGAAAGTACTGCCCTACTTAGGTGTCGAGCGCAAGACTGTCGCGAGTAGTGGGCATCGTCAGGTTGCCGTTCCAGATGTGGGGAACATGGAGGTAGCTCAGGCAGTGGCTAAGCTGCAACAATCGAGGTTTGCGGTGGAGGTTGTGGGTCCGGGAACGAG
>DUQE01000023.1 GCA_012837925.1 Bacillota bacterium | reverse complement strand
TGGCTCCTTTTCGTGACTTTTTCACTTGAGGAGATTGATGTTACACAGAAAGACGTTAAAAAAACAACTTAAATCACTTTGGGATCCTTCGGGGGCTTAAAAGTACCCGATACTACTTGACACAGTCTTTTCTTCGAAGTGTATTGACATTTTTAACATTTATGGATAAAATTAACGTGAATGTAGTTTTTTGTCGAATGGGGAAGAGAGCTGGGACATACCCACCGGAAGTCGTAACAGCAAAGGGTTTTTTCTAAAGAAAAGGGATTTTCGTGCCGTTAATGGGAGTAGGTAGCCCAAGATATGGAAAAGGGGTGACAGGAATCGAACAGAAGCAAGGTGGCGAGCACACAAAAGTCGATGGACAAGTTGTCGTTTTTTCCTTAGCCGAAGAGAAGTATGGAATTGAGATTTCGTCTGTGAAAGAAATCGTAAAGTGGTCGAAGACCACAGAGTTGCCGCAGATGTCGGACGTTCTATCAGGAGTCATTAAACTGCGTGATCAGGTAATTCCGGTTATTTCGTTACGAAAGCAATTTGGGTGGCGTGAACCTGAAAACTTAGCCGACACAAAAATCATCATAGTGGAAATCGATAACGCCTTTATTGGGATTAATGTAGATGACGTCGATGCGGTCGTGCATGTTCCAAGCTCAGCAGTGGAGTTCCCCACAGGACTAACGGACAAGGTGGATATGATTTACGGAATTGCCAAACTGCAAGATTATCTGCTTATCCTTCTTGACATACGAGCGTTGTTCTCGTCAGAGGTGATGGAGGAGATCGCTGAACAAAGCGCAGATCAATAAGAGGGGGAGTTCTAGTGTTCAAGCTTAGAAGCATAGCAACCAAGATGTCGCTCTACGTCGGAGTTCTGCTCCTTGTTATGTGCGTTATCCTGGGTATTTTTGCCTACCAGCGCGGTGCTGAAGCGGTGAAGGATGAAATCCGAGACGCTCTCAGGCTGATGGCCCAGGAAGGCAGTCGATACTTAGAGAGTCGGTTCGAACTGCAGTTGGCTGTTTTGCAGACTGTGGCTGAACGACCAGAGATTCGAAGCATGAACTGGGATCAGCAAAGGTCTACCATTCTGTCTGAAGAGGCGCGCTTGACGCAGTTTTTGGCCCTAGGTGTAGTGGATAGAAATGGGCTTGCCCGTTATACTGACGGTTCCACGGCGAATCTGGCAGACCGTGCGTATGTGATTGACGCTCTGGCCGGAAAGTCCGTAGTATCCGATCTTATTGTGAGCCGAGTCAATAACAGTCTAGTTCTCATGTATGCAGTACCCATTAAGGAAAACGGCCAAGTAGTCGGGGCATTGATTGCCCGTGGCGATGGTATGATGCTCAGTAACATTACCGATCCCCTCGGCTTTGGTGCCAACGGTTGGGCGTACATAATTAACGAGGCCGGAACCTTGTATGCATATCCCGAGCGAGACAAAGTACTGCAAGAGGCCAACCTGTTTGACCCGCAATCACCCCTTTATAACGCTGGAAAAGCGATTCAAGATTCGGGTGCAGTGCGAGGTGAAACTGCAGTCATCGGCTATGCACTCGAGGATGGAGAAACACGGATCGTGGGTTTAGCACCAATTGAATCCAAAGGGTGGACCATCGGAATTGGAGCTATGGAGCGAGACGAGCTTGCGCATATTGAAGAGCTCAGGGTGTTCCTGTTCCTGATTTCCCTCGCCATGATAGCAGTGGGTGTTATTGTAGCTATCCTCATCTCGATACGTCTAGCCCGTCCTCTGCAGGAGGTTCAAAACGTAATTGAAGCCGTCGCAGAGGGTGATCTGACCAAAGAGGCCAAGGTCACAACGGACGATGAGATTGGCAGAGTGGCCAAAGCACTTAATGTCACTGTGGCTAGTGTAAGAGAAGCCATGGGCTCGGTATCCAATACCACGAATGAATTGGCCCGTACGAGTCAAGAGATGGCGGCTGCGGCTGAGCAAGTCAGCGCCTCTATTGAAGAAGTCGCCAGCACGACCAATGAGTTCTCCAGCTCCCTCGATATGATGAACACCAATGCGCAGAACATGAGCAAGACTGTGGAAGGTATCTCCAATCAGGCGACAGAAGGCGATGCAGCTGTCATCAACGTTGTCAGGCAGATGAATGCCTTGCGGGAGAACACGCAGAAAATGAGTAATGACGTAGCCGATTTAGGCACGCTCTCCGATGAGATCGGGAAGATTGTGGATGCCATCAGCGCCATTGCCGACCAAACGAATCTGTTGGCTCTCAATGCAGCCATTGAGGCAGCCAGGGCCGGCGAACATGGTCGCGGCTTTGCGGTGGTAGCCGACGAGGTACGCAAACTCGCTGAGGAGTCCTCAGAAGCGACTGCGGAGATTACCTCACTCATTAACCAAATTCAGCAACGCATTTCTGGTACCGTGAGCGGTATGGAAGACAGTGCGCAACAAGCAGATCAAGCACTGTCCAGTGTTGATGCCAGCGGCAAGATCCTGCGAGAAATCCTGGCAGCCGTAGATGGTATTGTGGATCAAGTGCAAGCCATCTCTGCAGGAATCCAAGAGACCAATGCTGCAGGGCATGAGATTTCCAGTGCTACAGAGGAACAAGCTGCTTCCATTGAAGAGGTCGCCAGTTCTGCTCAGAATTTAACCAATATGGGAATTCGACTCCAAGAACTTGTTGGGCACTTCAAGATGGAAGGATAATCCTTTCGATGATGAAGCCCTGGTCTTTGCGGCCAGGGCTTTTTCTATGCCTGCATAATAGACTTAACAATGTCAAGTGGGTCTACCGTATCGGTTGTATCCACTGTCTGATCTCCTTCAATGGCGTCCCATATGGCATGTTGCCTTTCTAGCATCTTCTCCACGGGCGGGGGCAGGTGACCTCCCATTCGTTGGGCAAATCGTGACTTGATGACGTCCAGTGACGCTGTAAACTTGACTTTGTACGCATTCTCCAACGAACACACTTTGTCGAACAAGTCTTTTTCTGTTACTACGTATACGACCGGTGTTTGCGATGCATTCGCACTTGACGCAGCCTCTAACAGTTTCTCATAGAAGAGGTTCCAGGCAGCGCTTTCGCTCTTAGCTAGGCGCAAGTAGTCTTTTCCAGAGAAGACTTCAACGTCCATTTGCTCTTTGAGCTTTTCTACCACGGTTGACTTGCCTGTGCAGCTCTGGCCCATAAAGATGTACAGCATGATCTATCACCTCCCTCAAAAATGCCCTAGAATAGATTTCGATCCTGCTGGTAAAATTCCTGTCTGTTGTAGCTCTGTGTCTACCGCGCTTTAGGAGGGATTCGTGCCCTGTTGCAGAAGGATCGGAGCAGGTAGGAGGAATTACTGTGAAATGGGAAGACTTTAAAGCTCGAATGATCATGGGAATGCAACGATTTATGTATGGACGAAATGGCGTAGACCAGCTTACCATACTTATCCTGATTGCTAGCCTTCTGGTACTGTTTTTATCTGGGCTCTTAAACGTGGCTTGGTTAAAACTGCCTTACTATGCCGGTGTTATCCTGGCTTTTTATCGTACTCTTTCTCGCTCTCTGGTCAAGCGGCGCAAAGAAAACTATGTCCTGGTGCAGGGTATGAGCAAGGTCAATTCTTGGTTTCGAGTACAGAAACGGATTTTCCAGGAACGAAAAACGCACAGGCACTTTAAGTGTCCTGCATGCAAGCAAAGACTTCGTGTACCCAAAGGACGAGGAAAGATCACGATAACCTGTTCGAAGTGTGGCGAAAAATTCAGTCGCAAGAGTTAAGAGTTTTGATAAATAAGAGGGGTCACAGCAAAGGGAATTTGCCATTTTAAGGAGAATTTCTCAGTATGCGTTTTATCTGGGAGTGAGAGGTATGTCTTATCAGTTTGTGCCCTATACCTTATTCCTCATGGCATCTGCTTTCATGACCCTGGCTTTGGCCGTCTACGGTGCTCGGCATCTGCATGGTCTTGGAACGAGCATACTTTCACTGTGCATGGTCATGGGCACCTTATGGTCTGTAGCCAATGCTATGGAGCTTTCTGCATTGACCATAGAACGCAAACTGTTCTGGGCTAATCTGCAGTACATAGCCTACAGCCTGGGACCGGTGGCCTGGTTTCTAATATCCTGCCAATATACTGGGCGAATTCATTGGATTCAATGGAAGAAAATCCTCCCTTTGTTTGTTGTTCCTGCTATTACTATCTTCTTAGTTTGGTTCGATCCTGTATGGGGATTGGTGCGATCAAACTTCACCCTGAACACCGCAGGCCAGATTTATATCTTGGAAAAACAGTATGGGTACTGGTTTTGGGTGCATTTCGCCCAGTCCTATGCCCTGAATTTCGCGTCCATTTTCCTGCTGTCCCAAGCCGCTTTGAATAGAAACAGCGTGTACAGGGGACAAGCTCTCTTCCTCCTTGGGGGAGTAGGCCTGGTCGTTTCCTCCAATCTCCTGTACGTCCTGGGCATTGGCCCCATCACCGCCCACGATATAACTCCCATTGTTTTTTCCGTTTGTGCTGGACTGATGTTTTGGGGGATCCATCGGTTTGAGTTGTTTCGGCTCGTACCTATTGCGTGGGAACGGGTGCTCGGGGCAATGGAGACCGGCGTGGTCGTGGTCGATGAGTCTGGCCGAGTGGTCGATCTGAACCCGGCCTTTTGTCGTATGTTTGAGACAGAAGAAGGAACTCCGAGGTTGGGGATGTTCCTTAAGGATATCTCCCCTGAACTGGCTGCTCTTCAACCTCAAGGGGGAAGTGATCAGCATCTGGAATTGCTGCAGACAGTTGGGGGCAAAGAGTGCTATTACGAAGTATCTGCATCAGCCATCACCGATCACCTGGGTCTTTTGCGTGGAAAGGTTTTTGTGATAAGCGACATCACTGCTCTACAGCTAGCCCGAGCAAGGCTTAGTTTAGAGCAACAGGAAGTGGCCATTAGTCGCGAGCGGACTCGATTCACTCAAGATCTCCACGACAATCTTGGTCAAACCCTTGCCTTTAGTAGCCTTCAGGTTCGAGCCATTTGCCGGGAGCTGGAGCGAGGCGATGTGGAAAAAGCCAGAGACTTCACGTTTCGTCTGGGAGAGGCTTTGCACGAAGCGCCGCGTGAAATGCGCGACTACGTAACTGGTATGCGGGCCAGAGAACACGAGCATACCAGTCTGAGGATGCTCTTGGAAACGCAATTGAATAGACTCAGGGAGCAGGAGGATTTTCATCATGACGATATTGTTTTGAATGTGCCAGAACATGACTTTGGCCTGGAAGAAAAAACGCAGCTCTCGCAGATTGTCAAAGAGGCCTTAAATAACGTCTTGAAGCATTCGGGTGCTACGCAGGTCCAAGTAGAACTAACTCCCCATGAAGCGCAGTGGGTCCTGCGTGTCATCGATAACGGTGTGGGCTTTAACTCCAGGGAGGTATTAGAGGCCAGACAAGGAGGCTGCGGACTCGCTATTATATCGGAACGAGCCAAGTTACTTGGGGGGAAGATGCAGATCAACTCCGCCCCAGGAAGAACGGAAATCCGAGTGGAGTTTCCCAACGTGAAGGGAGGCGTTGGTCTTGCGGATCATGATTGCGGATGATCATCCCTTGTATGCTGAAGGGCTCAAAAATCTGCTCCAAGAAGAGTTTGACGTCGTCAGTGTTGTGTTCTCAGGTTTAGAAGCGGTGAAAGAGGCCCGGAAATGCAAACCTGATGTGGTTTTGATGGACATTAACATGCCTGGAATGGATGGTATTGCAGCCACTAGAGAGATCGTGGCGGAACAGCCAGACATCAAAGTCTTGATGCTCACCAGTTTCACCGAAACCGATGTCTTGTTTCGGGCTATTCGGGCCGGAGCGGTGGGATATTTGCTTAAAGATTTGGAGGATACCGAACTCATCTCTGGACTTTGGGAACTACAGAGGGGTAAGAATCCATTCTCTCCGGGTTTGGAAAATCAGATTTTGATGGAGTTTCGAAGGCAGGCGGCACCAGACCGCCCGCATCGAGACATCGCCCTGCTCAACGAAAGGCAAATCGAGGTGTTGGAGTTGGTAGCCCAAGGCCTTGAGTATGCAGAAGTGGGCAAACGCCTTTTTGTGAGCGAACGGACAGTGAAGTACCATATGGCTAGAATCAAAGAAATTTTACAATTAACAAATCACGCGCAGATTGTGGCTTGGGCATGGGATCACGGAATCGGAAAGACTGTCCCCAAGGGAAATTGACATGTGTTCTCCTGTGGTTAGACTAAAAGTAGGGGTCTAGTCGCAGGGTTTTTTTGCCTTTTTTGGTGTTCTCAAGAGCCTCTTGGTGGCGCTTGGGTTCCACTCTTGCCGTATAGCAGGAAATGGGAAATTTGTGAAGAACTGACTCATGCTAATTATCACACAACAGAATAAATGGTTGTAATCTCGGCAACCAACAAAGAACATTTTTCTAGACTAAAAGAGAGAAGGCGCAGTTATGTCAGGAAATCTGTTTTCCAAGCGGGGACGTAACTCATTTCGCAAGTCAGTATCGGTTTTTGTTCTTGTAATTCTTCTCGGAAATGGTTTCTTAAGCTCGGTAGCCTTGGCTAACCAAATTGTTCTTGATAACAAAACCGAGACGTTCGTTAGCACTGACGGAAACGTGACGAATATCACAACCGGTACCGTCGCAGGGGCCAATGCCCTAAACTCTTTCAGGCAGTTCGACGTGTCTGAAGGTAAGGTTGTGAATCTCCACCTTCCTGAAGGAACGAACAATCTACTCAACTTAGTCCATGACCGCTCCTCCAACATAAGCGGTATCCTCAACTCCATCCGTGATGGAAAAATCGGAGGCAATGTCTATTTCCTCAATCCTCATGGAATCGTAGTGGGTGAAACAGGGCAGATTAACGTGGGTTCGTTGACTTTGCTGACGCCCACAACTACATTCATGGACAATTTCTTCTCCAACTCAGGTGTACATAATCCTGAACTCTTGCAGAGGGTTCTTGACGGCCGCGTCCCCATTGGACAGAGTGGCCTTCTTTCGGTGCAAGGAAAGATCAACGCCCTGGAAGACGTGACGTTAATGGCAGCAACGGTTAATTTGGGCGGTGAGATTCTAACGGGGGCTGTCTTTACGCACGAGGCACCAGGTTTCTCTGATGTAGTCAATGTCAGAGACTATAGCGAGCCGAAAGCCGTGGAACTAGAAGATGGCAAAATACGCATCGAGGCGACCCAAATTCATGGCTCCGGCACTACGCTGAAAACGGATGGATCCGTTACCATGGAGGCGAAGTCTGGTGGACAAGCCTTAATACATCTGCAGAATAGTGACATTCAAGCTCGAGACGTAAGTCTAGAAGCGACATCAACGATTTCTAAATCAGGGCTCGTGGCCAATGATGTTAGCGCAGATGCCGCTGTGACCCTTGATTCGACGCGAATTCAAGCTACGGGCAATCTCAACTTGCACGCGCAGGCGAATGTTGCCATCGAAACGACGAGTCCTACGTTGGACTTCCTGGATCTTCCCGCAGATGCAGGAGCGGCCATTTCGATCATTGACAGCTCCGCCGTTGTTACGGTGGAAGGAGCGAGTAAGCTCAATGTCGATGGAGACTTGAGCATGACAGCAGAGAACCGCGTGGATGTTACGTCTAAGTCCGACGCTTCAGATGCCAAGGGTAGTACGGCAGTTGGTGGCTCTGTGGCCGTGAGCAAGGTTACAACAACGACGGAAGTAGCCGTTAACGGCAGTACGGAGATTGTGGCGGGAACGCTGAACGTGTCGGCCTTATCGGATAATCGTTTGGAGACAGAGTCAAAAGCTGCCACGCAAGGTGCAGAAAAGAACGAAGGTTCACAAAAAGGGAAGACGGAAGAACAGCTTGATGCGTATGGCGAGCATGCTCAGACGTCGGAGGGCGGCGTAGAAGTTGCTGCTTCTCTGGCTATTAGTGATCTAGAGAGCAACACCGGAGTCCACTTGGGATCGACGGGGAACATTACGGTGAGCGGTGATGTGAACCTGCTCAGCCAGGTACGCAACCAGTCGGCCGTTTTTGCCGATGCGAGTACGGTTCAAGAAGGCAGTGTAGGTGTGGGCGTAGCCGTTGGAATCAACCTGGCCGAGACTTCGAACCAGGTTGTGGTAAACCAAACACTGAACGCATCAAGTTTGAATATGAAAGCCATAACACTTGACGACGGCGATGGGGCGAGCATGTTTGAGACGAAGGCAACATCGGGAGC
Organism: Bacillota bacterium; assembly: GCA_012837925.1. Lineage (GTDB taxonomy): Bacteria > Bacillota > Limnochordia > Darwinibacteriales > Darwinibacteriaceae > UBA5420. The sequence continues at coordinate 13,664 of DUQE01000023.1, read as the reverse complement.
AGGAAGTGCAAATGTCGGTGTGGCTGGTGCTTTGGGAGTAAATGTCATTGAAACAGATACTGCGGCTCAACTAGGCGGGGTTGTTACTCTGAGCGACGGTTTGGAGATTTGGGCAGGCAACACAAGTGGTTCGCAGGTTGTTGTCGCGCCCCATGAGGACGTTGCCGCTAACCAGTCGGTGGGAGTCGGCGCATCGGTGGCTGTTAATGTAGCAACAAACAATGTGAGGGCAGAAGTTGCCGATGGTGCCCAGGTTTCAGGAGTGAAAGAACTTACGGTCATTGCCAAAGGCGACCATACAATGAGCACCGAATCCACAGCTGGATCAGCTGGGGGAATTTCTGTGACTCCGGTGGTTGCTGTTTCGGCTGCCAAGAATTCGGTCGTAGCACGACTTGGAACAAGTTCCTATCTGCTCACTTTGAACGGCGATCTGTTGGTCTCTGCCCAGAATGTGGGCAAGACAACGACGAAGGCTGAAGGTAGTAGCGAAGGAGAGACCGCAGCCATTGGAGCAGCCATCGCTGTTAACGTAGTAGAAGATACAGCGTCCGCTTTGGTAAACCGCCATGTTACTGCGACTGGTGATGTCCAGCTGAGAGCAACCAATGACAATACGGGTGAGGCTCACGCTGTTGCTGGAGCTAAGGGCGGAAAAGAACAAGATGACAGCACGCCAGACGATGGCGTTGATCAGGATATTTCCAAGCAAGTAGACTTCGCCCGCAACAAGCAGGGGAGTTCAGCAGGCGATACACAGGTTGAGTCGGCCCAGACCGACGAAGGAAAGCTTAGTGTAGCTGCGGCGGTGTCCGTTAATGTCGTGGATTCCAAGGCGGAAGCAGGAGTATCTGATGGCGTTACCATTAACGCTGGTGCTACTTTGGGCATAGAAACAGAGAATGCTTCCCATACGACGGCCACAGCAGATGGCAGCAGCGCAGACGGGACCGCCCAGGTTGGCGTTGGTGCCGCCGTGGCGATAAACCAGGTAGATTCGTCGAATTCCGCTTATCTTGGTCAAGGTACGCATCAGGCAGGAAGTCTGACCATTACCGCAACCACTCCTTCCAGCGAGTCAAATGTAGAAGCGACAGCTGGTGCGGGTTCGTCCAAAGTAGGCGTTGCCGGTGCGGTAGGTATTAATGTGATTGACAATACTGTCGATGCTCGCATCAATCCCTCTGCAAACATTACAATGGCAGGCGGAGACGTGACTGTAACCGCACAAAACGATGCTTCCCATACAGCGAAAGCGGCCCCTGCAGGTGATGGGGCATCTGGTGGAACACTCGGCGTGGGCGCATCGGTTGCCGTGAACACCATTTCTGAACAGGTAACTGCAGAAATCTCTGCTGGGTCAAAACTGACGGGTGCAAAGGATGTCTCGGTAAGTGCTTCGTCTAATAGTGACAGTGAAACCTCGGCCCAGGCCGGCGCCGAAGGAGGCATCGCCATTGATGCCGCGGTCGCCGTTACAACCCTTAATCAGTCGACTCGCGCTATTCTGGCAGGAGGCGATCTGCTAACAACCACAGGAAATGTGGACGTAAGCAGCGCAAGCAACGGTTCGCACCAAGCGACGGCTACGGGTGAAACGAAGTCGGAAAAGGTGGGAATGGGAGCTGCCGTGGCTGTAATCGTCAGTAACAGCTCTGTATCTGAGGAAGGAGATCGCGTCGAGACGGATCGCCCTGTGGCAGAGAGCGTCATCGATCGCGATGTGGATGCGGGTGGAGACGTATCGGTAACAGCCTCTGCGGATCGGAGTTATGAGGCAACGGGAACCGCGAGTGCCAAGGGTGCAGCGGCCGATGCTGATCAAAAAGGTAAGAGCAAGAGTACGGATACGCTCTCTGAGAACAAAGACTCGCAAAAGGGAACCCAGGGCGGAGGTACGGTAACCGTGGCCGCTGCTGTTGGCGTAACCTATTTGAATGACGATGTACGCGCCACCATAACAGGGGGTAGTAGCGGTGCACGCCGAAACCTCACTGTGGGAGGCGATCTTACTGTATCTGCGCTCAACGCGTCGAACTTTACGTCCCAGGGCAATGGTTCTGCTACGGATGGACAATCCAAAGTTGGCATCGGAGTTGGCGTGGGTCTGAGTATTCAGCGCAGTGATGCTTTGGCCTCGCTCGGCGACTATACTACGATTCGAGCTCAGGATCTCAAGGTCAGTGCTAAATCGCAGCACAACAGAGACTCTGCTTTTGTCAACAAGTTAGCAGCGGAAGGTATCGCTGGCGCAAGTGCAGCTAACGTTGGGGTAGCCGGTGCGTTAGCCGTGGTGGACTCTGCAGCAAAAACAAAAGCGAGCATAGGAGATCATCTAGAAGTCACAGAGGCCAAGAATATCTCCATTTCCGCTGATAACACCAGTAAACTCGCGGCTAAGGCCTGGGCTGCCACCAAGGGAGGCAAGGTTGGCGTCGGGGCCTCTGTTGCCACGATTGTATCCAAGAACCAGTATACTGCAACTCTTGGATCGAATAGCCAAGTCTTAAAGTCTGACAGCCTCCGTATTTCAGCGATCAACCACAAGGTGGAGGGTGCGGTTCCCTTTGAGTATAAGGACTTTGAAAGCCTAAACTTACAGGTCCTTCTCGGTGAGAACAACTACTACACCGAAGCGATTGCCGGAGCGGGTGGATCCAACGTAGCAGTAGCTGGCGCTTTTGCCGTTAATGTCTTTGAGGATGAAGCCTTGGCGTCCATCGGTACGGAATCCAATGTGAAGTCATCTGGCGAAGTTGTGGTAAATGCCGAAAACGCAACCACAGCCAAGGCTTTGACGGGTGGAGTAGCGTTACAGGGCAAGGTCGGTGTAGGCTTGGCCAGTTCTGACATTGCTAATACGAGTACGACGCAAAGCATGATTGCGGACCATGTCACCGTGGAATCCCATGATTTGAAGGTCACGGCAACGGCAGAACAAGAGCTTGGGGCTTTTGGCGTTAGTGCATCCGGAGCCGATAAGGTTGGCGTAGCTGGCGTGGCGAATGTAGTAGTCTCTGAAAATACTGTAGAGGCTGTAGTTTCGAACAACGCCAAGTTGACACAGAGCGGAGACGTAATCCTTTTCGCCAAAAACAAGTTTAACGTCATGAATATTGCTGGTGGGGCAGCCGGGGGCGGAACAGCGGGTATTGGCGCATCTGTGGCCACCACTATCATAAAGAACAGGACCCTCGCTTGTCTGGACAAGGCCTCCATAGCAAGCGTCGCGGGAACAACGGCCATCGACGCCTGGGCGCAAGAGGATCTCTTGACCATTGCTGCCGGTGGTGCCGGCGGAGGCAAAGCCGGTGTGGCAGGATCAAGTGTTGTAAACACGCTTAATAGCAGTACACATGCCTATATTGGAGCGGGTAGCAAGGTCAACGAGAGCCCTTCCAGTTTGGCCGGGCAGAACGTTTTTGTGCGGGCTAAGGATGAAACGGACATGATCAGTGTGGCCGGAGCAGCCGCCTTTGGCGGAACAGCAGGTGTTGGCGCCGCTGCAGACGTGGCGGTGATCAACAAGGATACCCAGGCATATATCGCATCGTCCGCGGGAGAAAAAACGACAGTCAATGCAGGAAACACAGTGGGAATCAGTGCAGATGCCCGGGAGAACATTATATCGGTTGCAGCAGGTTTTGCTGGTGGTGGCACAGCGGGCGTGGCAGGAACAGCCGCCGTCTACACAATCGATAATACCACCCGCAGCTACATTGGTGAGTACGCCAAGGTTAAGACAAGCGGGAACGTTCTTGTTTCTGCGTTGAACACGAACAAGTTGCTGACTGTTTCTGGCAGTGCTGCCGGAAGTGGAACAGCAAGTGTCGGGGGTTCTGGAGCTGTGGTAGTGTCAAATCGCCTTACGGAAGCATATATCGCATCGTTTGCTGATGTAAGTGCGCTTGGCAAACATACGGGCATCGATGCCCATACCGGTGAGTTTACCGAGGAGTATAAAGACGTTGTCGACGGAGATGGCAAGGTTGAACGTCCGGCGTACCAGGCCAGCGATCTTACAGGCGATGGCACGAAGGATACCATTGATAATGAATCCTTGACCAAGGAGCGCACGGCTACTGCGAACACCACCGAAGTTCGCGGCGTTGCAGTCACCGCCGTCACGCAAGATCATTTGGAGGCAGCCGCAGTAGGAGGCGCTGCTTCGGGTACAGTCGCAGTGACGGGTGCGGGTGCGGTGAGTGTGATTGAAAATAACACCACGGCTGAAATTCGGAGTAACGCTAAGATCAACAAGACGGGTGAGACGGGAGACGACCAACAAGGCGTCTTGGTTGCCGCGGGAACAGACTACTATAGTCTCGGCATTGGCGGTGCTGTAAGCGGGAGTGGCTCGGTTGCAGTCGGTCCAGGCACGAATGTCTCTGTTGTCGAACTGAACACTCTTGCAGCGATCGGTCATGACAGTGAAGTAACAAGCAAAGGTGATATTACCGTTTCGGCTAAGACGAGTGAGGACATCCTGGCCATTGCGGCCGCTGGATCAGCGAGCGTTTACGCAGCTATTTCTGGAGCGGTGACAGTAAATTCGCTGACAAGTAAGACGCATGCTTTCATCGGGGATAGGGCCAAGGTGTTGGCCGACAAGTCCCTTACGTTATCTTCCCTTGATCAGACCAAGTACACCACGATTGCCGGAGGAGTCGGTTTAGCGGTAATGGGTGGTGGCGTCGGCGGATCTGTGGCCGTGAATGTGATCAATAAAGACACGCAAAGTTATGTCGGTCAGGGTGCCGACATCAAAGTCCGGGAGGGACTACGTCTGCATGCCCAAAGCAGCGAGGATCTTCTGGACGTGGTGGCCAGTGGCGGAATCGGGGTCTTCGCTGGAGCAGCCGGTGCTGTTGTTGTGAACACTGTGAACTCCAACACCTATGCTTACGTTAAGGAAAATGCACAGATCAATAAGGATTTCCTAGGAGCAAGCGCTAACCAGCGTGTGGATATTCTAGCCCAGAACGATCTCAATCTCCTCTCGATTGCCGGTACCATGGCCGGGGGAGCAGTGGGCGTTTCTGGCGGTGTTGATGTAGCTACGATCAAGAATAACACAGCAGCCTATGTGCAAGACGGCGTGGCCCTACAGGCCAAAGGTGCCTTAAATATTGAAGCCCAGTCTACGCAGGAGATTGAAAGCTTTGCAGTGAGTGCCGGGGCTGGTTCAGTTGGCGTGGCCGGCGGCGTATCTGTCGTCTCGGTTGGATCGGATCTGGAGCTTGACTCCAAGAAGGTCGACGGAAAAGCCGCTTCTTCCGTTCTAGAGACCAGTGATGGAAGCGGTAATGTTCATACCTACGCAGATGGGCAGATTTCAGGCAACGTGGCCGACCAGCTCTTATCTGGTTATGAAGATACCAATATTCAAGCTGCACGCACAGATCTGAATGCGAAAACCAGTACTTTGTCTACCCAGAGCTCGGGAGGTTCTGCTCCGGTGGGAGGTACCCAGGCCCTTATTGGAGAGGGTGCGACGATACAGGTTGGGACGCTTGAGCTGGAAGCTAAGACGGATTTGGCTCTCACACAGGCCGCAGGCGGTGCAGCTGGTGGAACCATGGGGGCGGGCGGCGCAGTAAGTATTGCTACCCTAAACGCAAACACGAATACCTCTGTGGGGCAGAACACGACAATCCAAACGACAGGCGAGGCGAAAATCAGGGCTGAGCTTGGTCAAAAATATGACGGGTACAGTGTCGCCGGGGCTGTCGGATACGCGGGCACTCTGGCTGGTTCGCTGGTCTACCTCGATGACCGCAGCAGCACGTACGCGACCCTTAACCAAGATTCATCGTTAGCGACCGGCCCCCTTCTCCTGAGTGCGAAGGCGGAGCGCGACAACTCGTTGTTGGGAGTTGGCGCAAGTGCAGCCCTGAGCGGTCCGGCCCTTTCGGGTACGGTAGTAATTGGGAAGGTGCACGGTAAGACCCAAGCGTTGGTTGGTGAGCGAACCGAGATTGACAGTGGCACTGGAACATTGACCGTTGAGGCTCAGAATGATTCCGAGCTTACAGGCACGGGAGTGGCTCCTGCAGCCGGCTTGTTGGCCGGGCTTGGGGCCGCGGTAACGATGCTCGAGGATAGTAGTGAAGTGACAGCTTCCATCGAAAACAATGCTGAGATAACCAAGGCCGGTGCCGTTAATGTTCTTGCCACCTATAGACCGAAAATTTCGGGACACACAACGGGTGGAGGAGCAGGCCTTGTCGCTGTGGGTGCTTCGATTACAGACATAAAGATCAACGGAACAGTGCAGGCCTCAGTGGGAGAGGGAGTTCAAGTTGGACAAAAAGCAGGCTCGTCGGTAACGAGCTTGAGGATCGCGAGTACATTTGGTCGTGCCGATGATCTCGACACAGCAGAAGCGACCACTCTAGGCGGAGCGGTAGGTGCTGTGGCTGGTGCAGGTAGTGATGCAAAAGTTCTTGTTGCACCAACCATTCGAGCCCTAATTGGTCAAAGTGCAAAGATCAAGGTCAATGGAGATGTAATGCTAAGAGCGTTATCTACCAGCGGCGCCAAAGCCAAGTCTGTAGGAGTTACGGGTGCGGCCGTGGGAGTGGGTCTCAGCTTTGCTAAGGCTAACCTAACGCCGTCTATTACAGCCAGCGTTGGTAATTCAGTAAACATCGTAGCTACAGGAGATGTTCAAGTGGCTGCGCTGCATAACTTCAAGGATGATGGAACGAAAGTGGGAGGAAGTGCGCAAGCCGAAGCGTATGCGGCTACAGGGGCCCGCTTGGTCGGAGCCAACGGATCGAAAGCAGATGCGGAGGCTTCTGCAGAGGTTGTATCTTCCGTCAGTCAATCAGCAATTGGGATTGAAGGAGCGGATGTTAAGGTCGTTTCTCGCTCAAGTAACGAGAGTAACGCTCAGGCCGAAGGCGTAACCCTCGCAGGTGTTGTTGCAGCAGGAGCAGCGCTTGCGAATAGTAGTACGCAGGGAACAACGGACGCCCATGTTGACGCTCGAGTCGCCAGTAGTGGAAGTCTTTCCATTCTCGCAGAGAGTAACGAACAAGCCAAGGCTACAACCAAATCGGGAGCTGGCGCCATTGTCGCTGGAAGTGGCTCCATTGCCACGGCGAGAGCACAATCTGCCACTAGAGCCTACACGGGAACGGACGTCCGCCTATCTGCTACGTCAGGCACTGTTAGTATAAAGGGAGAAACCACATCAGGTGCTGAAGCAAAGGCTCTTGGCGTAAACGCAGGTGGTCTTGCCGTAGGCGTTTCTATGGCAACGGCTGAGAACAGGCCAACCGTAAGTGCCTATCTGGGAAGCAACAGCTTCGTGTTCAGCAAGAATCTAGTCATTCAAGCCCGCTCCCTGGCTGGTCGGGGAACATTGGCTGACTCTTCAGCATCCAGTGGTGGACTTGTAGGGGTAAACGCGACATCCAGTGTGGCCACGAATACTACCAATGTCACGAGCTATGTTGGCGCCAATAGTGGCGTAAGAGCAACGAATGAAGTGAACATTTTGGCAGAAGGCAACACCTTACAGGAAGCAGAATCCACCGCGAACACAGGCGGAATTGTAGCTGCAGGTGCAAACAGTTCCGAGGCCAAGTCGCACAGTACGGTTCAGGCGTACATTGGCGATGATGTAACGGTGTCCGGTGACAAGGATGTTATTGATGCTAAGGGTAAAGATACGAACTATGCGGAATCCGTGGCTGGTACCGGGGGCGTTGTGGCGGGATCCGCAGCACGAGCTTCGACTACATCGGGGGGCCTAACGTCCGCTTCAATTGGTGAGCGAACTCAGATTCAACGAGAATCGACGCCCGTATCCTCTCTTGAAGTAAACGCCAGTCACACGGTGGATTTCAACGCTAAGACAGACAGCACTAGCGCTGCACTTCTTGGGGCTAGCGGTGCGTATGCAACTAACGCAGTGGACTATGCGGTTAAGACCATGGTGGGCGACGAAGCCCTTGTGAAGGCTAAAGACTTGCGTATCCTGGCGCAAAATACCATAGTGAAGAATGCACTGAGCGGATACAATGTGCAATCAGGCTCTGGTGGCGTGGTTGGAGCAGCCGCATCCAGGAGTCATACGAGCATCAAGGTCGGGACACAAATCACCTTGGGTGAAAAGGCGCAACTAGCCGTGGTAGGAGATCGCAAGAACCCAGGCATATTCATCATCGAAGGTTTAAATGATGTCAAAGCATACGACCGGGTGAAACTTGATGCTGGAGGAGCAATCTCCGTAGCTCGGGCAGAGTCGAAGATCGAGAATAACACCAATAATGTGGTATTGCAGATCGGAAAAGGTGCAAACCTGAGCAGTGTCGGAGACATAGACTTCTCTGTCTTAAGCAAAACCCACATCGAAACTGCGAATAATGTGAAGACGTATGGAGGTGCCGGAGCAGCCCAAGGCTACAGCCTCTCTCAATCAAACGCGCAAGCATCGATTACAGTAGGTCAAGATGTGAAGATGGTGGCCTACAACGACACCAATTTGCGTGTAGGAAGCAACCGCTCAGGAGTAAAGGGCAACCAGACCATTCTGGCCAACACAGATTTGTGGAACAAGACAGCACTTCCCATCGAGACCAAGCCTGATGCTGATGCTTATCTAACTCAAACGAACAACATCGTGCTGAACACCGGATCGCATCTTCAGTCGGTAGGCGACCTACGACTGTTAACCGATGGCGGTAGTCGCAACGTGCGTGGCTATGGTGTAGGAAAAGACCTCTACCGTGAAGTGCTGCAGGCAATAGGCCAGTTCTTCAGCGATCTCGTCGGTGGCGGTGATGTCTCCCTGGAGATCAAATCTGGACGTTCTAAGGATACCTTAAGCACCGGTGTCAGAGTCGACGGAATCGCCGAGGTGGGTATTGAGAATAAGCGTTATCTTACTATCGGCGAGGATGGTACAGTAGACGCTAGTCGCAGTAGCGAAGGTTATACAGTCACTCGGAAGGCAGAGAATCTCTCGAATGACATTCAGGAAAGAATCGCTGAACTGGATGGTCTAATTGCCGCTCTAGATGCTAAGGTTACAGATTCTCACAGCGAGACGACAGATCCACGAGTGGCCGAGGAAATCGCGGAACTCGAGTATGAGAGGACTGCAACCAATTCCACGATTCTTGGTGTCGGTGAAGACATCGACTACTATGTGACAATTAATGCAGAGAAGCAAAACAGTATCGAAGCAAACAATCGGAATATAGACCAGATGAAAACATTCCTGGAACAGTTGCAGGAGGATCCAGAGGAAAACGAAGATGAAATCGCACAGTACTTGGAGCAAATTGAAGACGCCGAGGCCAATAACGTCACGTGGGCGGCGGAAATTGCCATCAACAATGAGAAAATCACGGGTTTCACTGATGCCCTAGTTGAGATGCAGGAGCGAATCAATGAAATTAACAGGAGATTGCAGGAGCTGGCCGACCTGAATGTCTCTGACTCGGGTTCTGACATAGCTTCACTCGCCGACAAATATAGGGCTGAAAAGGCGATGCTCCTGGCAAATCTCGGATCCCTTGGAGACACCTCGAATCTACAGGTTCTCACTGTAGATCGGGAGATTGTAGCAAAGTCCAGCAACATCTATGCTGTCGCAGACAACCTGACAGGCAGTGGGCAGCTCAAGGCCCCAGGTGATGCCCTGATTGAAGTGCGCAATGAGAGTCCCCACTTCCTCAGGACCGGCACAATGACCATTCCCGACGAGGCGGGAGGGCGCATCTTCTTTAACCAGATCTCTGTCGGTAGCGTAGCGGACATCAATGCACGCAACAAGAATGGAACAGCCCAGTTCACAAACGTCGTGACGACTGATAACACCACATCAAAGATCTCGGTGATCAACGCCTACACGCCGACCGGCGGTCAAAGAGCCCCTGACTTGCTCGTGGATGGTGATGTGCGGAATCTCGCCGGGCTTGTGCAGCTTACCAGTGTCTTTGGTAGTGTACAGATCAAAGACGGTGTAGACGTTGTGGCCGATACCATTCGGATCACCGCTGGGCGTGACATAACCATTGGCTACAAAGATGGTTTTCGGAATATAGGTGGCGACATTCACCAGGCTTGGTCGCAGATTATCGCCAACGCGGAGGCTCGCAAGCAGGATTGGAGCACCCGAGATACGGTAGACAAATTGATCGCCATCTCCAATCAGCCATCGCTTCTAGCTGGTAACAACATTTTTGTCAGCGGACAATACCTGAACATTAACGGTATTATTCAAAGCGGATTGCCTACAAGGACTGTTGTCATTCCCAAGAGCGTTGAAGCGGAAATAGCGGTTTTCAAATCCGACTATGCCGCGGATGCAAGCAAGAAGATCCGTGCTTTGTCCATCAACAGTCAATTGGAATCCGATATCTCCAAGATAGCCGTGTTCTATGACGCAGAGGAAGACGTTCTGTATGTAGACCCTCTCTATACCATGGGAGGCTATGTAGAACTCTACGGCCATATCATGAACACGGGCAATGGAGAGATTAGGGCGATGGATGGCTATAGTCATATCGAAATAGATAATCAGACGGGAACCGCACTGCGCGTAAGAGACATTAATACCGGCAATGGCATCCATGGAACGATCAAAATTACAGATACAGGTCAAAAGGCTCATGGTGGTGGAGCGCTTCAAACGGTGATCAAAAGGGAAGGCGATACAGTCTATACCTACAGCAATGAGGCGACTGGCACCTTGGATCTGGTGACTGCGGTGACGCAAACCGCTGGACGCCAAACCCAGTACAACCCTCTAGCTAATCAATACTATTCCTGGACAGTAAAGGATGAGCTATCCTGGACTGAGGAACGCACCGAGTACCATGAACGTTGGTTCGGTTTCAAGACGAGGGACAAGACCAGTTACAGCGGAATTTCAAGTTATAATGAAAAACTGCAGAGACCTGTAGGGGCAGCGGTACTTCGCACAGTTGATGGAAAGACAGACACGTATTGGTATGACCGTACTCTGTATCATTACGCTGGTGCATGGTCCCAGGGAAGTTGGCGGACCGTTAAGAATGTTCTTTACGTCTACATGAAAGAAGAACGTGACAATACCCGTTCTGTAAGGCAAGACATCTTCCACAATCACAACATAGCAGCCTTCCATCCGATAAAGATTGAGTTCCTGGGTTTTGATCAGGGACAATTGGACGTTACTTCAGTCGGTGACATAATCATTGATGGAGCCCTGCGCAACACACTTGGGGCGACGAAGCTTCGATCGACACAGGGATCCATTCTGCAGACCCAAACGGAATTCGCAGGCATTGTCGGGCAGAACATTGATTTGACGGCAGAAGCAGGCATTGGTAACGCAGAGCAAGGCGTTGGACTCCAGTTTGTCAACGATGGCTTTGTCAATGCGACGGTCACTTCCGGTGATTTGTACCTAGAAGCAAAGCGTGGCAACCTGGTATTTAGTGATATCGTTGCCAACGACGGAAACGTTTCTTTGGGGGCCGACACAGGAATCTACGGAAAAGATGCCAGTGCCTTAGTAAAAGGAAATGTTGTCAACGTACAGGTAGCTCACGGTGATGTAGGAACTGCCGAAAACCACTTGCGTGTTGATACGCTCTCAACCACGGCTGGCGGGCTGAATGTGCTGGCAGCCGGTGACGTTCACATTACCGAAATCAGCGGAGACCTTTACGTGAACAGCGTCGAATCGCAGGGCGGAGACGTGGTGCTGACAACACTATCGGGAAGTATTTTAGATAACAACACCAACGAAACCATTGATACTCGTGCAAAAGAGGAACTGCTCGGACTTTGGAGTGACATGGCTCTGACAGGTGAGCAAGCAAAGACAAGTGCGCTTCATGCCGTCGAAGCTTACGAACGCATGAGGACTAGGGAATACAAAGACTATTGGCAACTGAGAGAACGGCAAACAGGGGAAAATGGCTCGATGCTTGGCGGAGAAGCCTATCACCCTGACGCTAGAGTTACGCTCACTGCAGATGAGAAAGCGTATTACCTTGATTCTTTAGGATGGACTGAGGAACAAGTCGGCGATCTCGAAGCCAAGATGACGAGCGACCTTCATGCTTTGCATGCGATCTACGGTTCTGTGAGCGATACGTACAACGATTCTTGGACCTATGTTGTCGTCAAACCACAAGACGGATCGGGCAATACAATGTATGAGTCCTACGACGAAAACACGTATGGAGAATGGCATTCCTTGATTGCTGGCTTCAGCTGGACGCAAGAACAGCTGGAGAACTCGATGGGTATCGGCGTACTCAAAGAGACTGCGGACACTAGAGTGCGGATCGAAGACCCCAACGTGACCGGACGTCACGTGAGCTTAGAGTCCTCAGCCAACATTGGTCAGTCTATGCCTAACCAGAGTATCAAACTCGACGGCAGAAAGTGGACAGACCTTACAGAAGAAGAGAAGCTGATGATACTCACTGCTGAGAACAAGGATATTACCATCGTTTCCGACAATGAGATTCGGATTGCTCCCAAGGAAGATCTGAACTTGAGGGCATCAGGAGCTATTCAAGCGAAAGCCGCAGGCGACATCTTCCTCGGTTCAGAGGAAGACATGGCCCTGGCCCTAATCGAAGCAGGCGGAGACGTTCGCATAAAGAGCCGTCAGAACATTTTCGGTGCAGCGCCAGAAGGCGAGGCTGTAATTACCGGACAGGATCTCTTGCTTGAGGCTGCTAGAGGCAGCATTGGTACAGACTCAAGAGCCCTGGTAATCAACATTGGGGCATCGAACTTGACAGCTCGGGCAGGAGAGGACATCTACATCAGCTCTCCCGGCCACAACCTGAACATTGACACAATCTACGCACATGGACATGTTGATCTGTACACCGGATACTCTGTTTTGAACGGTACCAATCCGAATCAGAATATCAGAGCAGGGTCTCTCAACCTGGTAGCAGAAAGTGGTGGGATCGGAGATCGTGATCGTTTCCTTAAGATTGGTCTGGATCTCACCGGATACCTCACGGCGCAGGCTGGAGACGATATCTTCATCAGCAGTCCTGTTCGGAGTTTGAATACGGGTAAGATCACGGGCCAAGGCGATATTACCATCTTCGGTGGAGATAACGTCTATGTAGGATCGCAGGAAGGCGGTCTTGATGCCCAACTCGGTGACGTGAGAATAGACGCATATAACTCCATTTTCGCCAAAGACGAGGGTTTGGGCGCTGGCATCACGGCCCAGAACATTTACCTGGAGACAACGGCCGGGTCCATCGGTTCAAACGACGCGGATCTGCGAATCAACTCTTTGGCGCTTGGCAAGTTCACAGCAAAAGCGGTAGCTGGCATCCACATCACAGAAACCGAAGGTGACTTGAGTGTCGAATCCGCCATATCAGAAAAAGGCGGCATTAGCCTGACCTCCATGACAGGTGACCTTGGGGTGGAGAGCGCTGAAGCGCAGGAGGATATAACCCTTGTAGCCGAAACCGGAAATGTGAACGTGAACGATGTAACGTCAGAGCAGGGTGCTATCACCATGACAGCACAAGGAACTGTAGACGTGAACGAGGCAGTGGCCCATGCTGGCAATATCAGCCTTACGTCGAACACGAGCGATGTGACGCCACAGACGGCAACCGTCGGCGCAAATGTCACCATCACAGCTCAAAACGATGTACTTGTCGGCACGGTGA
>DUQE01000002.1 GCA_012837925.1 Bacillota bacterium | reverse complement strand
AAGCTCCGTCTCGTAGACCGTAACATCAAAGGAAAAGACACTATCCTTATAACCTTGCCGTTTGGCGATAACCCTTACCGTAGCTGTGCCCGCTTGCAGAGCTTCCACCGAGAGGCTATCATGATCGAGTGCTGTTACGGCCACAACATCTGCCCTATCCGTTGTGTATGTCAGTGTGGCGTCCGCGGGTTCCATGGACAGGTCGACCGTTTTCTTGTCGCCAACGGGCAACTGAATGTCTGCCATGCCCCCTTGCTCCCGAATGGCCACGGGATGGCCCCCGGTACCTAGACAACCGGAGAGTGCTGTAACCATGAGGACGAGAAGCAATAGGATTCGACTGGGTTTTCTGCGAATAAGCACTGCGGACACCTCCTGGAATGGGTTAAAGAGGAATTCTAGTTTTGACGAAGAACTCCTTTTTTATCTTGAACTGTTGGAGGAATACACGTGGACATCATCTCTTTTCGAGAGGATATGTTGGATGATGCGGCACATCTCTTAGCGCAAAGGCATCGAAGGAACAGAGGAAGATCCCCTCTGCTTCCAGAAGAGTTCGAAGACGACTCTGCTACACGAAGGGCACTGCAGAGTATTTGGAACAGGCGTGGTGCTTCTGGTGCCGCAGCGATCTTGGGTGGCCGCTTGGTGGGCTTTTTAATCGGACATCCCAGTGCGGATCCGTTACGCAATAGGCATGTCTGGATGCACACAGCTGGTCATGCACTGCACGAGACGGTGGACGCCGAAGTCTACCGAGACCTTTATGCCGTTTTAGGTGAGCAATGGGTACGAAACGGCTTTTTTGATCATTTTATCCTGACATCGGCCAACACGTGGGACGACTTGACAGCCTGGCTACAGCTGGGCTTTGCCTGCGAACAGGTCCATGCTCTGCTTGATATAGACGGTGTCGAGTTGCCTCCCTCGGAAGCCAAACAAGAGATTCTTATACGCCAGGCCCAGGCGGACGATCGCGGCATTGTGCAGTCTTTTTACGACATCATTCCCAAGACGACGGCTGGAGCACCGGTGTGGGGAGTAGCTCTTCCCGAACTTATGCCCGAGATCGAAGACGGTTATGGCGAACTCCTCGATGAGGAAGGAACAACGCTGTTCTTGGCTTTTCTTAAGGGAGAAGCTGTCGGGCTCCATGTGTACCGCACATTGGATACCGACACAGATTTGCTCGTCCCCAAGAACACGATCCGTCTAACAGTGGGAAGCACTAAGGAACATGCCCGCGGTCTGGGTGTGACGACTGCTTTGTTCAGGCATGGCGTTGCGTACGCAAAGCAAAAGGGATTTCGATACTTCGAAACCGACTGGCGGATCGCCAACCTGTTTGCTTCGCGCACCTGGCCGAAGTTGGGGTTTAAGCCCGTGGCGTATCGGATGGTGCGTAAAGTGGATTCGAGGATCACCTGGGCGACCGGTCACAACCGCATGAGACTCTGAGGCTGGAGATGGGGTGAAGAAATGCGAGACTTTGACTACTTTGTCGAGAAGATTCCCCCGACTATTTATGATAGGACCAGGGCCGTCTTTTCTAAAAACATTGCCATATTTTTGCCCGACTCCTATGTCGTAAGCAAAAGGTTAGAGGTCGAAGAGTACCACTTTGTCATCTGCTTCGAGACACCGCCTTTGGCCACCATTAAGGGGCAAGACTATCAGTTCAAGAAGGGTAGCCTCGTCTGCCTGGCACCGGGAGACGATATCCTGGTGCATCCGCTTCCCAAGCACGAACCGGTCAAGTACATGAGCATTTGCGTGCTGCCAGGTTTCATGGGTGAGGTTTGTTTAGCACTGGGGCTGCCGGAGAAGCTTGAGTTTAGCGTACCGGATAACAGATACAGTCACCTGCTCCTTGAAGCGCTCGATGCTTTGATCCACGAAATTATGCATCATGACAACTCCAGCCCTTTGATGATCTCGAGTTTGGAAAACCGAATAGCCATTCAGCTGGTCAGAGACGCCAAGCAGACTGCACGCTGGGTCGACGGGACGCAACCCCATTTGGAAAACATCGTTCACAAGGCATGCAGGTTCATTGAGACCTATTTCACCAGTAATATAACGGTGAAGGATATTAGCGATGCGATCTTTGTGAGTCCCTCGTACCTGCAAAAGATTTTCCCAAAAATCGTCGGAAAGACTCCGCATCAGTATATTATGGAGTGCCGACATCGCAAAGCCTGTGGCATGTTGGTTCGAACCAACATCTCCATGGAAGAGGTGGCCAGGCAGTGCGGCTTTGTAAACAACTCACACTTTTCTACCACGTTTAAGCAGGTAGAAGGGCTATCGCCTTTGGCTTACCGTAAGGCGCACCGCAACGCGGAGTAAGTGGCCTAGATGCGAATAAAATCCCCTCTGTACGAGTACAGAGGGGATTTTTCATCAAGTTTATTTTAAGATGGTATACTTCCCGATTACAGGCAACTCTTTCGCTTTGCCGTTCAGTCCATTCACCAGACCGATGATACCTAAGACAAATACGAGAATGGAGAAGAACGGAATAAGGATCCAGCCAATAATTGGTATCAATCCTAGGATGATGCTCCCGGCAATTCCCAGAATCCAGAGTAATAGGGCCTGGTTAGCATGAAACTTGGCGTATTGCGAATCGGGGCAGACAATTAGGGGCAGGAAAAATAGGAGATAGGCGAGACCTGCCATGGTCTTGTTCTTCTCCACGTCCTCTGCTGAGAAATGAGGAATTGTTCTTTCTGTTTGCGGCGGTTGGTTCACACTCATCTCTTAAAGCACCTCCATCTATACTCCTTGTCGACTAATCTTACAATGGGATCAACCTTTGTTTCTTACAAAATCCAGCCTATTTTTTACAAAAAACTGCAATTCTTCGCGGGTGACCTAGGCAAAAAGAGACCTGGCCTGCTTTAGTTCTTCTTCCAACTTGGCTTGGTTGTTGTCGGCGATGAAGCATTCCAGTGACCAAACACCGGCATAACCACTTCTTTGAAGGGCATCGGCAATTCGTCGGAGATTGAGATTTCCAGTTCCGATACGGAGGTGCATTTTTTCGGCCGTTCCGTCACTGAGGTGAAGATGGGCAATATGGGAACCGGCTTGCTCGATGAAAGCCAGAACCTGCTCGGTATCCCTAATATGTGTTACGTCCAAGGTAACCCACTTCTCGTGGCTGCTCATGTCGCTAAAGAGTCGCTCTAAGTCAGGCCAATACTTCACGGAGACGATCTCTTTGTCGCTATCCATGTTCTCCATCGTGGCTAGCACGCCTTGCTTCTTAGCATAATCAAGGATCTTACGTACTGCGTCGACCTGATTGGCCCAGTGTGTTTCATGATTCTCGAGGACAGAAAACCGGCTGCCTGGATGAACGACAATGAGCCGCGAGCCAAGATCACGGGCCAGGTCAATGGCCTGGTAGGTCTGGCGCATGGACTCTGCTCGAATACCCTTGTTCGGGCTTGTAATACTAATGTCCATGATAGGGCAATGGACTGTAGACTCTAGGTTAAGTCTTGTTAGGGTTGCCTTCAGCTCCTTGGCACTAGCCCCCTTAATGTCATCCCAGGCATGATCGGCCCAGATTTCGGCACAGTCAAATCCACAGGCTGCGATGATTTCAAGGGCCTCTAGGATAGGTTTATGAAAAAAGGTCATAGTTGTGACTCCAAAGAGCATTTTTGGCCCTCCTTTAGTACTTCACTCCAGTAAACGTGAGACTTTCGATGAACTGTTTTTGTGCGGACAAAAAGGCAATCATGATGGGCAAGGTGGCCATCACTGACGCGGCCATCATCATGGGCCAGTCGGGATAGAGGTCCGCGCGCAGGAGGGACAGACCCACTTGCAGCGTCCTCATCGTGTCTCGATTGATAATGATCAAAGGCCACATAAAGTCGTTCCAGGCGCCCATGAAGGTAAAGAGTCCCAGAGATGCCAGGGCTGGCTTACTCAATGGAAGTACGATCTTCCTCAGCACCTGAAAACGGGTGCATCCATCGATAATAGCCGCTTCTTCCAGTGATTCGGGCATGGATAGAAAGAATTGTCGCATCATGAAAGCCCCAAAAGGTCCTGCCAGGAAAGGCAGGGTGAGCCCTGCATAACTATCGATGAGATCTAGCTTCCTAATTAGAATATACGATGGGATGATAGTGGCTTGCGAAGGGATCATCATGGCTGACAGGTAGAGGAAAAAAATCAGGTTGCGGCCGGGAAAGGCGAGGCGTGCGAAGGCATATCCGGCCAGCACACTAGTAATCAGCTGCGCCATCGTGATGATCACAGATACTAACACGCTATTGAGTCCATAACGCAAAAATGGCTGCTCCGTAAGGGCTCTATAATATCCTGAAAAGCTGATCCGAGAAGGTAGCCACGTCATGTCATAGGTAAAGACCTCATCGACTTCCTTAAGGGAGGAGAGCACCATCCAGGCAAAGGGCATGAGCATAAATAAGGCCAGGATGAACAAGACAATATAGGTGATCAGTCGCTTGGCTGGCATCGGTTTCCTCCTTCCTTAGCTCTGTGACGTTAGCATGCGGTTTTGAATCAATGTCAGCACCAGGATACCAATGAAGAGTACCCAGGCAATCGCCGAAGCATACCCGCTTCGATAGAACTCAAAGGCCTGTTGGTATAGGTAATACACGATCACCATGGTAGAGTTGGCCGGTCCGCCGCCCGTCATGACATAAACCTGGCCAAAGACCTGCATAGATTTGATCATGCTCACAATCGCGGCAAAGCCGATGGGTCCCCTCATCATGGGAATGGTGATGTAACGGAGCCTCTGCCATGCACTTACTCCGTCCATGTCAGCGCTTTCGTTGATCTCGGGAGAAATGTTCTGCAGTCCCGCGAGGAAGATCACCATGTTGAAACCTAGGTTCTTCCAGATGCTCAGCAGGATCACACTGGTCAGGGCCCAGGAGGGATCCGTGAGCCAACCGGGACCAGCAATTCCGATCTTGGCTAAAAGGCCATTAATCAAGCCGTAATTAGGCTCAAGCATCCACGTCCAGACAATCGAAACCGCCACCATCGATGTGATGACCGGGGCAAAGAAGGCTGCCCGAAAGAATCCTCGAAAGCGCAGCTTCTTGTTGAGAAGGACTGCCACGATCAGCGAAAGGGCAATACCCACAGGAACTACGCCAGTGGTGTAGAGAATTGTGTTCTTCACGGCTTTTTGGAATGTCGGATTCTGTAGGAGGTTTACATAATTATCTAAACCTACAAAACGACGCATGGGAGAGAGGAGTGATGCGTTAAAAAAGCTCAGATAGAGCGAGTAGAAGATCGGATAGACGGTAAACGCGCTGAAAAGGACGAAGGAAGGCAAGAGAGCCAAAAAGGCTGTCTTGGTCTGTTCATTGCCGAGCCGCTTCCATCTGGAACGCATGGTGCCTCCTCCTTTCTTCTCTAAGAATACGCCAAAAAGCCCGATGGGGCAAGGGGTGTAACATAAAAGGGCCAAGACGGAGTCTTGGCCCTACCTCGGTGAAGCGGCCGACTGCCTCGCAATCAACCGTCGATAAAGATCACCTCACCCCACCGTGAGTCTGGGGTGTTACTTTTTTCCTTGCACGATCACCGCAGAATTGTTGTTGCCAACCTGGGTGATGAAGGCGGAGAAGTTGTCCCCGCTCTGTTGGATCTTGGCTGTATTGGCATTGCCAACTTGGTAGATCCCTGCCCAGTTGCCCGTGCCTAACTGTTGAGTAAGCGCTACGTTGCGATCGCCCAACTGATAGACACCTGTCCAGTTTCCCACGCCACTTTGCCATTGTTCTGCGACATTACCATATCCTTTTTGGTAAACGTAGGCACGATTGTCCTCGCCTTGCTGGACTTGCTCTGAGACATTGTCATCACCGTCTTGATACACGTACGCTAGGTTTACAAAGGGTTCTACTTCGTCTTCGGATGGTTGGAAAAAGTCGCCTAACCAACTCTCCAATTCAGCTGGCTGCATTAGTTCGGGCTGTTGGGCCCAGACGCTCGCACTTGTGAGCAAGCTTACCATGAGTAACGCCAATACGACAAACATTATCCGTTGTTTCACTATTTTTCCTCCTCGGGTAACCCGGCTATCTAGTCTTACTAGACCCGTGGCTTTGTGTCCCCACCTCACAGTGGGTTTACCTTTGTCTGAGGGAAAGAAGAACCAAGGTTCGACTTGTCTCTCATCTCGTCGCACAGCCTTTGGCCATGCAGCGAGTTCGGCAGGACCAGGTTTTCTGGTTTGCCAATTTTATCTTATCACGGTACGCGGGGATCAGCAATCCTTATCACGCCGAGTGTATCAACGTGTGGCTGGGAAGCCAGCCACAGGGATTTGTTAGTTGGTAAGTACTTGGGACTGGACCAGTTTGAACACGGCTTCTTCCAGCAAGGTTCGTACAACGAGATTGATCACTTGCTGCTTACCTTGGCCAGTTTCAAACTCCACGATGTTCTTCCCTAAGAAGGAGAACAGTTGGAGACCTACTTTTTCCCCAATGATCTCACCTTTCAGGCTTTCAGCCCAGATCACTTCGCCGGTTGTGAGGTTGATTACCCTCAAATCCAGGGCTACCGATGCCTTCGCATACTCTGTCGAGCCTCCTTTGCCGGCGATGACCAGTCCGATTCCACCAGTTTCTTTACTGACCTGATACTCCGTGATAGAGCCGGTGATCATGTAGTTTGCACCAGTTAGTGCTCCAAGCTCTGGACCTTGTCCGGGAGCAATCCGACTACTAGAGATAAGGTTCTGCTCATTCATCAAGTCACCAAAGCGGACCCGGTCAAGAATGGTGAATTGCCTGGACCTTTGCAGTGCAGTGATCAGCATCTCTGTGGAACCTTGGGTGACCACTGTAGATGAAGCACCGCCATCGGCTTTAAACTGTCCTGTGCTATCTGTTACTGCATAGATCGAGATGGGAATTCGTTCCTTGGGTTCGGGCAAAGCGGCCAGCAGTTGGCTGGCTGTTGTGATATTGGTCTCCGACATTAATATGGTTTCAGGGGCTGCGAGCACTGCTTCCATGTCTTGCATGACTTCTGTCACCGGAGGTGGGGGAGTCTCTCCACCAGCCGCTCCTCCGATTAGAAGTCCAATCGCCAGCAGTCCGATCATCAAAAATTCCATGATATCCCTCCTTTACGTTGGTACAAGCTCTCCTTGACTACCATGTAGGACGACTTGGCATCGCTCCAGAGTCAATGGTGATTTCCGTCCAACTACCATCTGCGTAGTGGAAGATTCTCATGATCTCACCTTCGTCATCCCATTCGTAGTAGATCCAACCGTCATCAACGGGCACAAAACGGTAGCCTTCGTCTCCGGCTTCGGGGTCGAAATTAACGATGTCTCGAACTGCCTTACTCATTGCCATCCGGTCGAGGCTTTCTTTAAACCGATCGAGACCACTTTGATCATCGGTTGTGCGGAGGAGTTCTTGTTGTGCATTGGCAATGTTAAGGGCTACCTGGCGGGCGTTAGGGTTGTTGATCAGCCCAAACTGCCAACTCATCGTAAAATTGGCATGTGCTTGTCCAGCAATACTAAGTACTAGCAGCGTCACGAGACTAAACAGCACGATTTTTCTCATTATGTTCCCTCCTTAAAAGGTAAACTGAAATCCGGTCGCTAAGTACAAACCTTTGTCTCCAAAACCACCTGGCAGATTGACATACCGTATTTCAGCAAAGAGGTTCTGGGTCAAGTCAACGCCGGCGAAGGCCTGGAACCTGAACCCATTTGCATAGCCCGCTCCAGCGCCAAGGTACATGGCGAGGGGGTCACTGCCGAAAGGTGTGAACTTTAGTGATAGAAAGCCTGCCATGCTTTGCTCTTCCCGTAGGTAGGTTGTCTCCGTGATCACCGAAATGTTCTCTTGGTTACCGATTCTGGACTCGACTCGAACACCAAGGCTGACCTCACTATCCGTTCCTAAGGTCGACAAGACCATACCGACTTTCATTCGTGGAGGCGTTCGCTCTTCAACGAGCATGTTTTGCGAAGCAATGAATAGGTCAATTCTCTCCTGACTGGCTACCTCGTTTGCGAAAACCGAGGTTGCACTAAAGAGAAGGACCATAAAGAGTGTGGCTGCAAGAAAACCCTTACGTCTCATCATCGATTCTCCCTTCTGCTCGGCTAACTCTGCTTGAGGATTGCCGAATTTTGGTTACCGTTTTGGACAACAAAGGCATTGTTGTCAACCCCATTTTGGTTGACGAGCGAGGTGTTGTCGTCGCCCAGTTGTAGACTGCGGATCGTCTGGTTCGCACCAAATTGCTGGATGGTTACCCAGTTTCCCAGCCCCGCCTGTACCACAAGGGCAGCATTTGCACCGGTTGATACGGTGTTTTGCTCTTGTACGATTAACGCCTCATTGCTAGTGTCCATTTGATAGACCGAGGCACTATTGTCATCTCCGATTTGGACCAGATTGAGTCTGTTATCGAGGCCCGATTGGTAGACAAAGGCGTCATTGTCTGAGACGTTGCGATAGAGAGTACTCGGACTCACAGAATGCGTCTGGGTTACGCTGGAAAAGTTGCCAATTCCGTTTTGCATAACAAATACAAGATCTCTTTCGCCAAGCTGTCGTACTTCAGCCTCATTGGACTCGCCAACTTGTGCCACACCGGCCAGGTGTTCAGACCCTTCCTGTTCAACAGAGGCGCTGTTCTCATCACCAAGCTGCATGATGTTAGCCTCGTCCATAATCTCCTGATACAGGTAGACATAGTTGTTCACGCCAATTTGGGTGACAGTGCCGGTTCCTTCGGCAAAGCCAGGCATCGACGTGCCTAGGACGAAGGCGGCCATAAGCATCACGACGAGGAAACCAGTGAACTTTTTCATGTTAATCTCCTTCCTCTTCTCTGGACGGTCCGGCTAAAGGCCGAATCGGAGAGCGCCGATCACGGCATGGTCACCAAAGTGAACAACTGTCAACTCTGATCCGAATCCGAACTGGAAGTGCTCAACGGTGTTGTAATCACCATTCACCAGAACACGGGAGCTATGACCTTGTCCAAGCTGGTCTTGTCGAATGGCGTTTCCGCTTCCTAACACCCAGGCGAGAGCCAGGTTGTCAGAGCCAATCTGGTTTTGCACAAGGTTGTTGTTGTTGCCGTTCTGCCAGATGTAAAGGCTGTTTCCGTCTCCAAGCTGGTTCTGTACTGTCATGTTATTAGTGCCGATGATGATTGCATTGGCTGCGTTAGATTCTCCAGTCTGGATCTGGGTGCTGGAGTTGCCGGCTCCGGCTTGGTAGATGAAACCAGTGTTATTGTTCCCATATTGGAACTGCAGCGCCGAGCTGTCCGGGGCCTCTTGCCTGATGTTTGCCACGTTGTCTTCACCTACTTGGTAGATGTAGGCTTCGGTTACGTCAACGGCAAGTGCTCCTTGCGATGTCAGCCCAAGGACACTGAGCACCAACAAAATCACGAGGGCTCTTGTAGTCTTGTGTCTTGTATGGCTCATGATAATCCTCCTAACGATTGGTAGGGAGAGGCGAAGAGGCTCGAACCTCTCCGCCTTTGAGTTCAGTGTTGGAGTGATTACTGGTTAATGCCTCCGACGTTGCCGTTGCCGACCTGGACAATGGCACCAATGCTGTTAGCACCCACTTGGACGATGGTTCCTGCGTTGTCATCACCAGTCTGGGTAATCGTAGCTAGGGCAATATTGCCTGTTTGCGTAATGGTACCAAAGTTCCTGTTGCCGTCTTGACTTGTCGTGGCTATGTTCCAGGTGCTGTTAGGATACGAAGAAGCGTGGCTTTGGCTTTGATATGCTTCGTTGTCATTACCGTTTTGGTAGATGTATGCTTTGAAGCCGTCACGAGCGTTCTGTGACTGTTCTGCGTAGTTCCTATCGCCATCTTGGTCAATCGTGGCTTCATTGGAGTAACCCTCTTTGGTCTTATCTTGGGTTTGATATGCTTCGTT
>DUQE01000022.1 GCA_012837925.1 Bacillota bacterium | reverse complement strand
TCTTTCGCAGGAAAGCTTGCGTCAAAGCGTAGAACCTCTTCCTCGGGCAGGTCACCAAAGACAGAGTCCTCGTAAAACTTCCCCTCAATTCCCCGCAAAGCACCTTCGAAAAGCTCCAGAGCCATAAGGGCGGCAATCGGTGGTAACCCAAAATGCCTCGCGAGTCAACTCTTCCACAGCGCGGTAGTCCGCAGGTGTTTCCAAACGCAACTTGATTACCACTTGGCTGCACCCCCGCTCTTGCTCCTTTGCTTACTCCATTTACTTAGACTCTTGGCTCTTTGCTTTTGGATCTGCATGTAGGCCTCTTTGTCGTCTGCGTACTTCGCCTCACGCTGGAGCCGCAGATAGCTTTCCCATCTTTCCCAAGACAACTCGCCTGTTTCGAGGGCCTCTTTCACTGCACAACCAGGTTCTGCTCGGTGCTGGCAATCGGAGAATCTGCAGGAAGTAAAGTAGCGCTCCACATCCGAAAAAGCCTCTCCCAGGCCGGAGTTGACCGACCACATCCCTAACTGCCGCATACCAGGCGTATCGATGATCATCGCTCCGTTTTCTAGCATAACAAGCTGTCGGTGGGTGGTGGTGTGACGCCCCTTGTCATCATCTTCCCTGATTTCTTGGACATCCATGATGTCTTTTCCGGCCAAGCGGTTGACCAGACTCGACTTGCCAACGCCTGAGGAACCTAAAAAGACCACAGTCTTGCGAGGCTGAAGGTAGCTGGCCAGGGCCTCAATCCCCGTTCCATCCACGGCACTGACCGCGTGAATGTCAACTCCGAAGGCAATATCCGATGCCGCCTCGATATGCTCGTGGAAGTCTTCAACGAGGTCCGCTTTGGTAAAGACCAGGACGGGCGTCGCCCCTGACTGCCAAGCTGAGGTAATGTAGCGTTCCAGACGTTTGAGATTGAAGTCCTGGTTCAGCGACTGCATGATGAACACGTAGTCAAAATTGGCGGCTACAGCCTGCTCGCCCCGACCTTTGTCAGGATCACGCCTGGAGAAAAACGACGTCCTGGGCAGAGTTTTTACGATGGGACTCTCTCCTGTGGGGTTGTAGTTAATCAAGACGTAATCACCTGTGGTGGGGAAATCCTCTGCGTAGTCGGCATAATACGTGCTGGCCTTCAATCTTCCGGAAATCTGTCCATGTTCGCAAACGAGCTCGTAGCGTTCTCTGTGTACTGCCACAACTCGGGCCGGAATACAGTCAATAGCACTCTCTAAACTCTCCAGGACTCCGGTAGGTAATCCATAATCCTCTAAATTCAATATTTTCATCCTCCAATGTAGTTGATCTTGTGTGCGTACGATTTTGAACAATCATGCAACATCAACTCCTTTCCGCAGGCTTAAAAATGGGCACAAAAATACCGCGATAAGCAGCCTTTGTCTCTGCATACTGCGGTATTAGCTCTATGCCGATATACAACAAAGACACACCACTTCGATGTGCCTGTGCTTGTTTACAGTATTCACGAAAGGTTACTTTTTAGGGGGCACAGCAAAAAATGGTGGAAGCCACCAGAATCTAAACTGTGCCAGTTATTCTGTTAGGATGAGATCACCATATAGATCGCAGACATCAAAACAGCTCCTTTCGCATCTCTAAACGCAAGCAGACTCGCTTAGAGATCTGGAATCGAACCTAGTATAGCACCCTTTTTTAGGAAAATCAACGAAAAACAACAGAAACCATTCCAAAAGGGGGTTTACCCCAAATAAGGCAGGAAATGGCAAAGGCTCCTGCGAACTACTACGACATCGTATTACGCTACTATTTCGCGAGAGAAGGGGAGTCTTGTGCAAAGGATCAAAATTCCGATCATAGTATGTTTGCTGGTACTGACTATTTCCGTTGTGCTTAATGTGGGAGTTTTCGGTATTGGAGTGGCAAGAGCCTCTACAATTACCGTGTATCCAGCTGCCTTGGAGCTTCCTGTAGGGACTGGTCTGTTTCTTCAGGTGCGTTCTGCCTCTGGCGCTGCAATCACGGATTTGCAGTGGACGAGTTCGAATGATCACGTGGCCGCTGTATCTCAGGGAGGTTTTGTAGAAGCACTTTCCGTAGGAGAGACGGTGGTTGAGGCTGTTCAGGGAGAGGATCCCAGCCAGAGGGCTGTTTGCCGCGTTGTGGTCACGGAAGCTGGAAAAGTGCTGCTATATCCTAGAGATATTCCTTTGGAACCTGGCGACGAGCTCGCCGATCCTCCCGCTGATCCTCCAGAAGAGGAAGATTTTGATGACGAGATACCGGTCGAACACGATCCAGAGCTCGACATCCCTGTTGAGCATGATCCGAGGATCGATGAGTATACTTGGTGGATCCGGATTCATGACACGATTACGCAGGACTTGGAGGGCGGCGATTTTCCGATGAAAGTCGTTTATACCCTCGATTTGAACGCTGTAAAAGTGGGTGGAAAGACTTCGAGGGGTACCTATGATGGTGGTGCCACTCTAGAGGTGAGGGTGGACACCAGTGAAATGGTGGAAGGTATCATGAAGCAGGCAGGGGGAATCTTCCTGAGTTTCCTGGTGGACATTGGAGGAACCTATCGGGGAGATGTCACTATTGAAGTGGAGGATTATGACATAAACACGTATACGGATTTCAACACCACGCCAGGACAGCCTGCCATTCCTCCTCTAGTCCGATTCAAGGGCATGGCTCTGGGAGAGATAGAGCTTTCCGGACAGACCATCGCTGGAGGATCGTCCCTCGATGTGAGTGGTGTGGGTATCAATCTCTACCAACCGCCCATACAGAGTGACGAGCCCATCAGCTATAAGCTGGCCCTTTTGGGAGCGGGAAAAGTCCAAATGCAACTAGACCTAGGATTCCCCGAGAGCTTCAAGGGACAGATTAGTCGTGAACCCTTCGCTTCAGAATAGAAAAGCGAGTACCGAAGCAGAAGCTGAGAATTTTGTCAGTCAATATCCTCAAGTGCACCTGTTCACCAACCCTAAAAGCCGTTGCCTTATCAACCAGGACGTCCACATTCAGTACGACCCCTTCGGTATCGACTCCAAACCGTACTATGCTTCCCTGGGGAACGGCGCTGGTAATGGCCCCTACAAACGTGTGGCCCGGGCTTCCTTCTTCGAACGGCAGCTTCTCAAGCTCAATGGCTTCAGGCCTCAACACCACCGTCTTACCCTCTTGATATCTTCCGTGGGTGACCCTGGAGAAACTATTGGCATCGATCACATTATAGTTCCCCATGAACGAGGCCACGTACTTCGATTTCGGATCCAGATAGAGATCGGTTGGTGTTCCGGACTGCTCAATCACTCCATCGTTAAAGAGATGAATCGTGTCGGACATTCTCATGGCTTCTTCTTGATCATGGGTCACAAGAATCGACGTCATGCCATACTCCTTATGGATATCCTTCACTGTGAGTTGCAGAGACTTGCGCATTTTGGCATCGATGGCATTGAAGGGTTCATCCAGAAGCAAGATCTTCGGCTTCATCACTAACGATCGGGCCAACGCCACTCTCTGCCGTTCGCCGCCAGAGAGGTGTGCCGGAAAGCTCTTGGCCTTGTCCAGTAGATTCATGGACTCTAGCACACCCTGGACTTCCTCCCTGGTTTGCTCAGGGGGTATCTTTTGTAGCCTCAAGCCGTAAGCCACGTTGTCAAAAACAGTCATAGTGGGGAAGAGACAATAGGACTGGAAGATCATGCCTATGTTTCTGTCTCTCGGATTCTTGTAGGTAATGTCTTCACCATCCAAGAGGACGCGGCCGGAATCGAGGCTGCTCAATCCGGCGATGGATCGCAACAACGTAGTCTTGCCACAGCCTGAAGGTCCCAAAAGAGTCGTAAACTCATTCTTCTCTATGGAGAGACTGATGTTTTTTAGCACCGCTTGGTCGTCAAAGGACTTACAGACGTTTAGAACCTCTAAGAAACTCATGCGAAACCCTACTTATGTGCTTTTTCGACAAAACTCATGTCAATGATGCTATCGTAGCCGATCCTGTCGTTAAGCACTCCTGTCTTGATGGAGAAGTTCTCCATGGCAGCGAACCCTTCTTTCGAGATTCTGCCATCAGCGGTATAGGCAAAGCGAACAAGGGACAGCCTCTCCAAGAGGTCTTCCTTGCTGCTTCCCTCATGATA
Source organism: Bacillota bacterium (assembly GCA_012837925.1). Taxonomy (GTDB): domain Bacteria; phylum Bacillota; class Limnochordia; order Darwinibacteriales; family Darwinibacteriaceae; genus UBA5420. The sequence goes on along the minus strand of DUQE01000022.1, from coordinate 6,990 downwards.
AGGAAGTAGGATCTCTACGGCCTCTTCATTACTATGGGAGTTAAACCATTCAATACCCTTCATTGTAGCATTGATAAAGGCTTGCACTGTCTCTGGATTGTCGGTCACATATTTTTTGGTAGCGGTAATAATGGAACCTTCAAACCGTTCAGAACCGAAGACCCTTTGCTTGGTTTCTACATCAGCCCCGTCGATTAAGATGTTAGCTCCAACCGCCAAGAACTTGTTTTTGTTCGCTCCATCCATGTAGGAAGCATCAATGGTTCCTTGCTCTAAAGCGGCAATGGAAGCACCATACTGCATTTGTGCAAAGGTTACATCCTGCGACGGGTCAAGGCCACTGTCCTCCAGGATACTCCAAATGAAGGAAAAGGGAGCGGAACCTGGTGCACCTGCAAAGACGACCTTACCTTTTAACTGGCTCGGATCCGTAATGTCCTTGGAACCGGCAAACCCGTACGTTCTCGTGGTATCAACAGCGATGATGATACTTGATTCTAAGCCTTGCTCCTGGGCTCGGAACACAGGTTCTACAGATAACATACAAAACTGAGAATCCCCTGCATGCATGCCTTGGAAAGCAATAGGTCCATCACCATAGACGGCAAACTCTACATCCAGGTTTTCTTCTGCATAGTACCCCAAAGCATGTGCAATATGTATAGCGGCGTAGTTTAGACCTCTGAACTCCGATACAATAATCTTTGTGGCTTCCGCTTTTGTGGAAGCTTTCTTATCCGTGCATCCCATAAGCGGGAGGGCTAGTGCCACGATCAACAAGAGTACACTCACGAGCTTTAGGTTTTTCGATTTCATCTTTCCATCTCTCCATCTATTATTGATCTACTTTTTTAACCTCTCCGTACCCAGGGTGGTGACGGTTCTCCACACCAAGACCCTGCGCTCCAACAGATCCAATGCTTTGTTCAGGGCTAGACCCAAAACGAGTAGAACAAGGATACATGACATCACCCTGCTAATGTTGAAGTAGGAAGTGGAGTAGGTGATCATCCAGCCCAGCCCTCCTCTGGAACCAATGTACTCGCCAATAATGGCCCCGATTAGAGCAGCACTTACACCTCCTCTAAGGCCCGATAGAATCCAAGGCATGCAAGAGGGCAGGACCACCGTTCGCAGTGTTACAAACTCACTGGCTCCCAGAAGGTTGGCGGACTCTAAGATTCCCTTGTCCATAGACTTTATAGCCCCATAGGTTGCCGAAAACACATTAAAGAACACCATTAAACCAGCAAGAAAGATCTTTGACTGTAAGCCTAGGCCAAACCACAAGACATAAATGGGTGCTAAGGCCAGTTGGGGAATGCAGCTGATTCCAGAAATGATCGGAGTAAAGATCTCCCCGGCAAAGGAGAAGTAGCCAAAGAATGTGGCAAGTGCAATTCCCGCGAGACTGCCTAAGAACAAAGCTCCAAACACCTCTAAGACGGTAATCGATGCGTGTTTGTAGAGCTGCCCGCTCGTCACAAAGACGATGGAGTCTTTGATGATTCCGCTTGGATGACTGGTGAAAATGGGGTTGTATCTCCCATTTGTGGCAAAATACTCCCAAAGCAGGATCCCCGCCAAAAGCAGGACTGTCCGAATGATCAGTGGCAGATGCGTCCGTTTACTTTGCTTATCGTTCCTGTTCATTCTTGCGTCGTTCCCTTTTTTCTCTCTCGTATTCGGTGTAGTATGTCTTCCCGTACACCACTTCAGGCGGATCCAGCTCTTCGCTCAGTAACCCCTGGTTGATCTCTTCTTTCCTGTGGTCCGTTTCTACAGCGTTTACCGTATGGTAAAGGCCGTCCACAACATCGCCAAGGAGGCTAATAGGAATGCCCATGATGGCTTCGTCATCACCCCAATGGGCCAGGTAACGCGTTCCTGAGCAGAACATGGATACGTTGATTGTGTTGTGGATCATGGGATACACTGTGGCCTCAACACAGACACCTTGATTTCCTGACATGCTAATTGTCTTGGTTATACCATGGTGATAGGCATAGCCTTGCAGGGCCCTCATGAGTTCACGGGGTTTACCAACAACCAGAACAACGTCGGGCTGGTCGGACTCGGTGAAGTACTGTAACGGTTGAACGAGAACACCGTACGTGTTTGACAAGATGTTGGAGGTCTCAAGTGCAGCTCGTTTCGAGGCCCCTTGATCCCGAAAGAGACCGAGACTGAGAAGGTCTGTCCCGTCTAGAAAACTATCGGTGGGCTTTTCAAACCCCAGTGCCCTTGTGCTCCCTCCACAGCCCGATCGCTCTTTGTCAAATTTGATGCGATGCCCAAACGTTGCGGATTTGACAGCAACGCAGTACGACAGAGGATTTATGAGATTAACAACAGGATAAGCATCAAACTCGGCTTGATTCTTAAGGAGCTTCACTCCAACGAGCTCTCTTTTTAGGTCCAACAGAATCCGCAGCTTCTTTACATTAGCGGAAAATCCATCCATGGTCTGCCCCCTCCCGGAAAAGTAGAGTCAGTCGTGTCTTGAAACGAATGTGATTTTTTTGACTAACCGCCCATAGGTTACCATAGGCGTTTTGCCATGTCTAATAGCTATTTCCTATACTTGAGCAGGCGGTATAGAAAGCTATGATAATGGGTAAAAAAACACCGAAAAAAATCGCCCTAAAGCTTCATGAGCAAGGAATGGGAGTGCTCATAGCGCCAAGGGAGAGCGAAAAGTGCACAAAAAGAACGCAGGAGTCTTCAAATTCTCCTGCGCATGCTTCGCGAACGTGTTCTGTTATGGGTTTATGTAAAATGACGATCTCAACCAAAAGCAAGGCATCGCCAGGAACAAAGGAAACCTCGTCCAATGGCTACCTGGGTGACATTCTCTGCCCCATGGCAGTCCCGGGATGTTTTTGCCTTGTCGTCGCGGGCAACGGAAACACATAGCGATTGACCAAGAGCGCCACCAGAGCCCCAAAGCCGGTCAAGGCGGTTCGAGACACCGCGTATTCGAGTACAGAGACTTGTTCCACCTTCATCATCAAGGCAAAGTAGACAATGCAGGCTATGAATACAGAATCTTTGCGTCCCAAAAGATGCAGGATGTGAACGACAAAGATAGTCCCAAGTGGAATCACCACAGCTCGCACCAGCAGATACTGCATGGGAAGCAGCTTACAAAGAGCTGCAAAGGTGGTACCGGTTATGGCTCCCGCTACTGTTCCTAAGAAACGACTCAGGCCAGCCTCAAGGGAGGTTGCCACGTTGGCCTGCATGGTATACACCGCAGTCATACAGGCGAAGAAGGGTTGCCGTACTCCTAAAAGACCCAGTACTAAAATACAGATGGCTACAGAGATTGCCGTTTTAATGTTGCGAAGCCCGATCTTAAACACTCTGTCACGACCTTTATCCTATCGTCTATCAGTCTGTTCCAGTCATGTTTGAGAACTCCTTCACGAATATGACAAAAAAATAACAAAAGTTGTGAGACTCTTCGTCTCGAGGATTTCCCTCCCATAAATCACCTGCAGTCCAGAGGCTTCGGCTCCCGGTGCTGAAGTTCTTTCGGACTCCATGGTCACTCGTATTGTGGTTAATAAGAGGGGAAACGTGACGGGCGTGGGGTTTATCATGATGGTACCTTAAGCCAGGGTCGTGATTGTCTCGGCCTTGGTGTATGGGAGAAGGATTTGCATGATATCATGCGTGATTACATCTACCATGCTCGGATAACCATGGTAGGAGAAGTCTTGCCTGCGCAGGAGAACGCTGTAACACTCAGTGATGAGAAGGATGAGTACGGAATCCCCCGTGCTCAAGTGCGTTTTGGGTATGGGGAAAATGACGAAACGTTGAGCGCCCATGCCGTCGAAACGTGCAATCAGATCCTGGAAGCAGCAGGAGGGAAGAGGGCGTTTGTGGTACTGGATAGAGCTCCTTTGATGGGGGGGACCAAAGCCATGATCTGCCGAATCTCTATATTTGTGACGCCTCTGTCTTGGTCACCTTGGGAGCAGCCAACCCAACGGAAACAGTGATGCCTATCGCGGCTCGCACCGTCGACCATTTGATTCGGACGAGGGGAACGGTTTGATGGGCTCTGGAAATCTTGTTGTAGCTATCCCTTTGAAGGCAGGCTATTTGTCCGTCTAGCCTTCAAAAGAGGCGGCCAACTGGTCTCGGGGATAAATACTCTTTAGGTAATCGGTAAACGAAGTAGTCGGAAGCTTTCTCCTTCGTTTTAGCATACTGTCCCATATTCGATTACCTTCGCATTCATCAATGAGTCCCTTGTCGTTCGCTACTGCCAGAATATAGCCGGTGGTGATATGTCGCAAGGCGTATCTGGTTACGTAAGGACTAATGTCTCTGAGGTTGTTGCTAGCGACAATGCCACCATGCGCTATCGCCAGAGCTAAGACCGCGGCCTCCCCTTTGCCGATTGGCCGGTACCCGTCCATGGGACTATAAGCCATCTGATAGAAGAGTCGCGATGCCTCTGTGTCGGTCATGATATCCATAATTTGCATGTGACGATCCTCCAGCAAAGTGCTCACTCTTTTGCCTAGTTGTCGGACGCTTGGGTTTGAGAGTTCTATGAATACCTCTCGGGGTATGACGAGCTCGCCCAACTCTAACCCCAGTAACAGGTTCTCTTTGTTTACCCAGAGGAACGATGAGATACAATCGGTGTCGAAGAAGATCATCAGTCATACCTCTCTTCCTCTAGGTTAGTGCCAAAGACGATGTCGCCACGAAATCCGTCCAGCAAGAGTTCTTCGTACTTGCCTTCAGATATGAGTTCCTTTTCTCTCAGCAACTCTGCCAGCGCTACATACTTTCCGTACGTGGCATACTGTCTGTCTTCTGGAGTGACCATGTAGAGTGATGTGTCAAAACCTAGTTTTCTAGCGGAGGCAATGATGTTGGTCTTCATGGTGTCGGCAACGGTGGATGTCAGGTAACCTTCACTTTGCAGGCGTACCAATGTTGCCTGTCTGCTCAACCCGAAGTGCTGCTCGATCCGCACGACATCTTCCACAGTCAGTGTCCCGTCTGTCTTTCGTAGACTGTCTTCTACGAATCCACGTAGTGCTTCGTAGGGGGCCAGGAAGTATGACGCAAACATATCGGCCTCGCGTTCTTTGTCAGTCCTTGCTGTTCCGATCTCTTGGTGGCAGACTATGACCGAAAACTCGTTGTCATAATACAGGTGGTACAACTCGTGAGCGGCGGTAAATCTCTGACGTCCGTACGTAGAAGTCGAGTTGATAGCAATGATTCGGGCGTTTTTTGATCGTACGGCTATGCCGCTGATTCTACTGCTCATGGGATAAAAAGCGATTGTCAAATCTTCGTTACCACTAATGAGCCGGAAGATGTCTAGTGGCGAAAAAGGGTCTTCCCCAAACTGTTCTCTTAATCTGATAGCCTCAGCATTGATCTGGATCCTTTCTTTCATCCCTTATTTCCTCCAAGTAAATTTCCCATATACTCTAAGTTCAAGGCTAGTTTATTGATCGTAGCGATGGAATCGAGATCCTCGTCCTGTAAGTCGGTCGCACGCATGGCTATTGGTATTGGGGCGACGATGCCATCACTACTGAACAAGGCCTCGAGCGAGCATCCGAAAAGCGTCATTGCCTTAGACAGCATATCCATGCTGAACTGCCTCTCGTTCTTCTCAAACTTGGCCACGTAACTTTGATCCACACCAAGGAAACGAGCTGTCTGAGCCTGAGTTAATCCAGCCGCTGTTCTAATGCGTTTGAACCTTGATCCCACTTGAGAATTCATGCTACCTCCCCCTTTGACTCCAGTTTATCACGACGCTGTCATAATGTAAAGGGTCGAACGCGTAACGAATATGACAAAACACTCGTCGGGAACTCCAACCATTACATAACGTTCCTTCTGCTGTACATATTTGTCAAAAGATGGATCAAAAGTACAGGAAAACCTTAGGCTCTTGCAGAATTTACCAAGCATTAAAGACTACATTATCTTCAATGGAATCCGGATCAGAATTTGAGGGGGTGAACGCTGTGGCAAAGACGGACAAAGAGGGATCGCTCATGTCCATGCCACACTTGATTGATGATTGGTTCTCCAAACAGTAGATGATGGCATGCATACATCGATTTAAAAGAGAAGGAGGAATCCTCATGGGGATTCGAAGAGTTTGTTGGGCGCTACTCCTGCTAGTCTTAGTCTCCACTCCTGTCCTGGCAGCGACCTTACCTGAGCGGATTGCGGATATACCGATATACCCTGGTGCCGTTCGTGATAGGGAAGCGGAACAGGAGTATCTGGACACTACGTACTTCACGGACAGTGTCGTGTTCCATGAAGTGCAGAGCTACAAGGTAAAGACGATGATTGACGATGTGGCCAGATTCTATCTGGAACACTTTGATCCCGAGCTGGGTTGGCCAGAGGAGGATCCTTATAGTCTTTATCCGGGAGAGTCTATGGGACCTTGGTATGAGCTGGATTTCTACCAGCCCTATATCTTTGAGGATCAATATGAGTATGATACCCTAATTCAAGATGGGACGTGGACCCGAAAGGCCTTTGCAGAAAGGCCCCAGTGGCAGCAGGGTAAGTGGCTTTCACAAGTGTGGATTGAGTGGGTGTTTGTGGACGAAGACGGCGATCGCATTAGCCATTCAGTACTTATAGAAGATGCCGGCTATGACTGGCGGGCCAGAGTGGATTACAAGGCAACCAGGATTCGCTTTGAGACCACGGTAACCGAAGGCGGCATGATGTGGGACGACGATTGGGACGATGACTGGTCGTGGGATGATGATGACTGGGATGATGATTGGGGTTGGGGCATGGGTGAAATTTCCCTAGAACCGCCTACAGAAGAGTACTTGGGCATCCCGTTCTACCCAGGCATGGTTTTCAATCTAGAAGTCTCCGAGGCAATGTCGTTGGAGGACTACCACTATTACGTGTTCTTTAGTTCGGACTCGGTTGATCAAGTGGCGGATTTTTATGAAAAGAACCTAC
>DUQE01000021.1 GCA_012837925.1 Bacillota bacterium | reverse complement strand
CGTCAACCTTTTCTCTTTAGATGAGACCGTAACGACCGATAAAGAAGGTGACAGTCTCAAAGTTTTAGATCTTGTTATTGATGGCGACGCGTTGCCAGATCATCGCGTTGTCCAGAACGAGAGTCTGGAAGAGTTGACCATGGCTATAGAAGGGTTGAGTGAAAGGGAGCGGCTTGTCCTTGCCTTGTACTATCACGAAGAATTAACTCTAAAGGAGATAGGACATGTCTTGGACGTATCAGAGTCGCGAGTCTCACAAATTCACACGAAAGCCATCTTGACTTTACGTAGTAAGCTCGTGTAAGAACGGAGGGGTAGAGATGTCCATTAAGTTCCCCGATTTTCAGGTTCTTGTCTCTCGGTCAGATCAAATCCCCCGCACCAATCGCGAAGGGGATCAAACGGGGGCTGCAGGAAGAATGGCACCACAGGTTGCCCAAGAATTTGCCGCGCGCGAACAGCGCGTAGAACGCAATAAGCAGAAGGACCGAATTCGTGATCGGCAGGAAAACGAGGGCCGACGTTCTGGTCAGCAGGAGCAAGAAGAACAAGAAAAGAAGCGGCCGTCTGGAAATAAACGCCGCATCGACTTGCGCGCCTAGAGGGTGGGTGGCTTTGGATGGAATACTTCCTGGTGTTCTTGTTAGGGATTATCGTGACGATCATCAGTGTTTTTGTCGTTCGCCCCAGTCTTTTCACGCGTCCAAATGTTGATTTCGCGATGCTCGAAACAGTTGTAGAAGAGTCTATAGCGCAATTGGAGACTCGCCAGGGCGAAATTATCAAAGAGATCGAAGAAAAGCATCAAGCCCTTCTTGAACTTCAGGAGCAGATCATTGCCAAGTTTGTTCCGGCCGATGCGCAATCACCAAAGGTTCTAGCTGTCTTAGAGCTGGCAGAGAAAAACGAAGACTTAATGGGAATAGCCAAGAAACTCGGTTTGGGTCTAGGAGAAGTAGAACTCATTTTAGAGTTAAATAAAGAGCGGGAACCCCTTGCTGAAAGTGACTAAATGTGCTATATTAGCAAGTGGTGTAAGATTACACACGGTTCTTGACGGGAGGCAAGGTTGCCACTAGGTCTTGTCCCTGGATGAAAGAAGCGGAGGAAAAAAACAAAGAGAGGAGGTGGACGATTTGGCCGTTATTTCAATGAAACAGTTATTAGAGGCCGGCGTTCACTTTGGGCATCAGACCCGCAGATGGAATCCGAAAATGGCAGAGTACATTTTCACAGAGAGAAATGGTATCTACATTATCGATCTTCAGAAGACAGTACGGAAGGTAGAAGAAGCTTACGCTTTCATCCGTGATACTGTTGCCGCTGGAGAAACAGTTCTTTTCGTGGGTACCAAGAAACAAGCCCAAGAGACGATTCGTGAGGAAGCTGAACGATGCGGCATGTTCTTCGTGAACCAGAGATGGTTAGGAGGCATGTTGACCAACTTTAAGACGATTGCTTCTCGTATCAAACGTCTTGAAGAAATTGAAAAGATGGAAGAAGAAGGCCTGTTTGAAGTACTTCCTAAGAAGGAAGTTATTGAGTTGCACAAGGAACAGGAACGGTTGACTCGTTTCCTAGGAGGAATCCGGGGAATGAAGACACTTCCTGGCGCAGTGTTCGTTATTGACCCTCGCAAGGAGCGCATTGCAGTTGCTGAAGCACGCAAGTTGGGGATTCCCATTGTAGCTGTTGTGGATACTAACTGTGATCCGGATGAAGTGGACTATGTGATCCCAGGTAACGATGATGCTATTCGTGCCGTTAAGCTCTTGACGACCACCATGGCTGATGCAGTTGTGGAAGCCAAGGAAGGCGCAAGCTTTGTCGTTGATGCTCAAGACGAACAGACAGACGTTGAAGATACCGACGAAGAATAAGCGTAGTATGAAAAGGGAGTGGGAGAGTGGCTCTCACCCCTTTTTTATCAATCTTGAAGGAGGGTTTTTATGGCAGAGATTACTGCAGCCATGGTAAAGGAACTTCGCGAAAAGACAGGTGCTGGCATGATGGACTGCAAAAAGGCACTTGTTGAGAAAAATGGTGACATGAGCGCAGCCATAGATTACTTACGTGAGAAAGGTCTTGCAGCCGCAGCCAAGAAATCTGGACGTATTGCTGCTGAAGGCGTTGTCGAATCTTACATCCATATGGGTGGAAGGATTGGCGTATTGGTTGAGGTAAACTGCGAGACAGACTTCGTAGCCAAGACCGATGAGTTTCGTGAACTAGCTCGAGACATTGCCATGCACATCGCGGCTTCGAAACCAGAGTACGTATCCAGAGATGAGATTCCTGCCGAAGTATTAGACCATGAGCGGGCTATCTACAGAACGATTGCAGAAAACGAAGGCAAACCGGCACAGATCATCGAAAAGATCGTCGAAGGTCGTGTAGACCGCTATGTCAAAGAGGTTTGTCTCTTAGAGCAGCCGTTCGTAAAAGATACGGACATGACCGTTAATGAACTGCTGACTGCGAAGGTGGCGAAAATCGGTGAGAAGATTTCTGTAAGGCGCTTTGTCCGCTATGAGCGGGGCGAGGGACTTGCCAAACGAGAAGAAGACTTCGCGGCCGAGGTTATGGCTCAGATGGGACAATAAGAGAACACCCTTGGTGTTCTCTTTTTTTAAGTGGAGGGATCTGCATCAACGCGAAGAATAATAAAGGAGAGATGTCCATGCCAGCGTTAAAATACAAGCGAGTTGTTCTTAAGTTGAGTGGTGAAGCCTTAGGAGGGAACGGGTTTGGAATCAATCCCGACGTTGTAGGGACAATTGCCACAGAGATTAGTGCAGTCATGAAGCTCGGCGTTCAGATGGCCATCGTGGTTGGTGGCGGAAACTTTTGGCGTGGAGCAAGTGGTAGTGCGAAGGGTATGGATCGGACGACGGCCGATCACATGGGGATGTTAGCAACAGTAATTAACGCCCTGGCCCTGCAAGATGCTCTGGAGGGTCGCGGAGTTCCCACACGGGTCCAAACGGCCATCGAAATGCGTCAGATAGCCGAACCATACATTCGGCGCAGGGCAGTTCGCCATTTAGAAAAGGAACGCATTGTGATCTTCGCGACTGGTACCGGCAATCCGTACTTTTCCACCGACACTGCGGCAGCCCTGCGAGCCCTAGAGATCGAAGCTGAAGTGATCTTGATGGCTAAGAGAGGCGTTGATGGTGTCTATGACTCGGATCCTCGAGTCCATCCCAATGCTAAGCGATATGAGACCATCACGTACTTAGATGTGCTTAGCCAAGGCCTGGGGGTTATGGATTCAACGGCTACTTCACTATGTATGGACAACGGCATTCCCATCATCGTCTTTGACTTTGATGAACCTGGCAACATCGAAAAGGCAATTTGCGGTGAAAAAATCGGTACATATGTAGGAGGCGAACAACGTGATTGATCAGATTATGCAGGATGGAAAAGCGAGAATGGAAGAGGTCATTGCTGCCACGAAGCGGACGTTTGCAGCCGTCAGGACTGGTAGAGCCAATCCCGCACTCTTGGACCGCATTATGGTCTCATATTATGGAACTCCAACTCCACTAAATCAAATGGCCAGCGTGAGTGTTCCCGAACCTCGGCTCTTAGTTGTTACTCCTTGGGATAAGGGCTCCATTAAAGACGTGGAAAAGGCAATCTTAACATCGGATCTTGGACTTGTACCCAGCAATGATGGTACCGTTATTCGCTTGGCCATTCCCACGCTCACGGAAGAACGGCGCAAAGATCTAGTTCGTGTAGTGCGTAAAGACGCAGAGGAACATAGAGTCGCTGTGCGTAACATTCGTCGCGATCTGAACGATGCCGTTAAGAAGCTGGAGAAGAACGGCGATATCTCGGAAGATGATTCGCATCGTGTACAAGAAGAAATTCAGGAACAGACAAACGACTTCATTAGCCAAATCGATGAGCTTCTAAAGGCGAAAGAGAAGGAGATCATGGAGGTTTGAGTAAGCAACACGGGACTGTAACTGAATGGGATTTTCTAATCGGGTATCCCTTGGATGAGGCTCTGCAGATTCTGCAAGAGGAAGGCATCTCGTATGAGCTCCAATTCACGGTCGCACCCGGTAAGGTGTCCTCTGAGGAGGACGCTTTTGTTATCGCGGTACGAAACCGGGATTCACAGCCAATGTCTCTGGGACAGAATGTGGAAGCAGAGTACATTATTGTCTGTGCAAGTCCGGATTGGGACGTCAGCTAGGGGGTATACACTTGAAGAAGCAATTGAACGGAGTACCACAACATGTAGCCATTATCATGGACGGCAACGGCCGCTGGGCACGTCGCCGAGCTATGCCTCGATTTATGGGTCACCGCCAGGGCGTCAAGGCGCTGAAGACGGCGGTTCGTTATGCGTCTGATCACGGGATATCCGCCCTTACCGTCTATGCTTTTAGCACAGAGAATTGGACAAGACCTAGAGAAGAAGTAGATTTCCTAATGGATCTCATGTACAAAACCTTTGTGCAGGAAATTGAAGAGCTTAATAAGGAAGGCGTCCGCATTCGGCAGGTTGGCGATAGGACAAGCCTGACTCCAGAAATTCGAAGGGTATGGACACAGGCTGAAGAGATTACCGCCGCGAACAAGGGACTGACGTTGAACATAGCGTTTAACTACGGCGGTCGCCAGGAACTTGTCAATGTAATGCGTCAGCTCGCGGACAGGGTCTCGCAAGGCGATCTGTCCATCGACGAGATCACCGAAGAGGAGGTAGCGTCCCTACTATACACGCACCCAACTCCCGACCCCGACTTGATTATTCGTACAGGTGGTGAGATGCGCCTGAGCAACTTCTTGCTTTGGCAAGCTGCATACGCTGAGTTTTATGTGACGGATGTGCTTTGGCCTGATTTTGGAAACGATGATTTTGAACGGGCGCTTCAGAGTTATGCAGCTCGAGAACGACGCTTCGGCCAAGTATTAGCGAAGGAGCAATGATAATCGATGTTAGCACAGAGAGTTCTCACTGCCCTTATTGGCATACCTGTCCTTCTTACGGCCCTCTACTTTGGGGGGCTAGCTTGGCGCGTCCTTGTGCTTCTGATCATCATGGCCGGACTGGTGGAGTTTGTCCGCATTAGTGGATCGGGGTTGTACTTGGATTACCTTTTCGTTGCCGGACTATCTTTTTTTGCCGTGACATATAGTGGAATAGACGGTACAAAACTGCTTCTGTGGTTGGTGTTCCAGTTGGTTTACTATCTCATTCGAGCCACTTTCAGTGGAATGCATCTTTTTTCTTCCGCGTTCAACCTTTTCGGAGTGATGTATGTTGTCGTACTATACAGTTTCCTGGTGTTGGTGAGGGAGCAGTTCGGCATCGTCTGGGCCGTCTTCGGTTTTGCGATCACTTGGCTGACGGATACTGGAGCGTATTTTGGCGGAACTCGTTACGGTAAGCATAAGTTGGCACCCAAGATTAGTCCAAAGAAATCGGTAGAGGGGGCCCTTTTTGGGGTGGCTACTGCGGGACTGACAGGTGTGTTTTTTGCCTTGGTCACCGAGGGATCACTCATGCAGTCTGTACTCTTTGCCGTTATTCTCTCTGTTTGTGCCCAGCTTGGTGATTTGGTTGAGTCGGCTCTAAAGAGGGAGCGCGCTGTCAAAGACACGGGTTCTCTATTGCCTGGTCATGGAGGCATCCTCGATCGTTTTGACTCCCTAGCGTTCGTGTTTCCTGCACTCTTTGTCCTGCTGACCATATTCTCATAGTGCTTCCTGACCCCACGGAGGGGTGAAGACTTGCCATCTTTTGCGTTGGTCATGGTCGCTTTTTCTGGGATACTTCTGGCGTTACGTGTGTCGTTTCCGTACTTAGGTCCTTTCTATCTTGGACTAGTATTGGCGCTTGTGATGGATCTGCCCGTGAGTTTCCTAGAATCGAGAGGTTGGTCTCGGTCACTTACATCGCTAGTTTTCGCCACCTTGACCTTCCTAACTTTACCCCTTGTTGTCACCATTTTCATTCTCCAACTCTGGAAAGAAATTGCGGGACTCTCCTACGTTGCGGAGCTTTTTTCAAACTCTGTGCAGGTGTACTCCAAGCCTTTTGCCGAGTTCTTGGAGGCGCTACCTCTACTCGATACAGGACTTGGCCTCCAGACCCTCTTTAAGTGGGCCTGGGCCATTCCTGACCTTTTTATAATCTGGACTATTACGGCTCTGAGTTCTTATTTCTTTTGTCGAGACAGGCGCATACTGACGAACTACGTTATGAGACAGCTTCCCGACATAAAGGGTCTCAGTCCGCGTCAGGTTTATCGTGACACCTCTGGAGCACTCTGGCGCTACGTAAAGGTACAACTACTCTTAATGTTAATTTCAACCGGCTTGAGTATGGTGTTTTTTGTGGCTCTTGATCTTCCTTTCGCGTTGTTGTCAGGTTTTCTTGTGGGTTTCTTTGACTTATGCCCGGTCTTAGGACCCGGTTTAGTTTACCTGGCGCTAGCTCTTGTGCAGATTTCCATGGGAAATACATTTAATGCGCTAGCCTTGGGTATAGGATATCTGATATTATTACTATTAAGACAATGGCAAGAGCCGTATTTGGTCAGTGAACGCTTAGGCCTGCATCCTTTGACTGCTTTGGTGGGGCTCTATGTCGGCTTTGGTTTATGGGGTCCTTTAGGAGCAGTGGTGGGCCCTGTTCTCATGGTTGTGCTCAAAGCATTAATACCTGATCACTGATACTTCGCAGAAAGGGTTGTCTTATGCTAAATGTAGTTATACTTGGATCAACAGGTTCCATCGGAACCCAAACACTTGATGTAATACGCCATCAACCTTCCTTTACGGTCTATGGGCTGTCGGCAGGATCGAACTACGAGCTCTTAAGAGCACAGATAGCGGAGTTTAAGCCTAGGTTTGCCACCATAGCCAATTCGGAACATGCTAAGGCACTGCGGGAAGAGTTCTCGATTCCCGTCTACAGTGAACTGGAGAGCCTGGAAGCGATGGTTACGGATCCCGCATGCGACCTTGTGGTCGTATCTCTTGTAGGAGCCATGGGATTGAAACCTACGTTGCGGGCTCTAGAAGCCGGTAAACGTGTAGCTCTTGCTAACAAAGAAACGCTTGTTGCAGGCGGTCATCTTGTCATGAAATATCGGGAACAGATCATACCTATCGATTCGGAACACAGTGCACTGTGGAGCCTGTTTTCAGGGCGCAAGAGAAATGAGATCGAAAAAATCATCCTGACCGCTTCTGGGGGACCATTTAGGGCTTATGAAGGATCTCTGGACGAGGTGACGGTGGAACAAGCCTTAGCTCACCCTAGGTGGAATATGGGCGGAAAGATCAGCATTGATTCAGCTACGCTGATGAACAAGGGCTTGGAGGTCATCGAAGCCCATTGGCTGTTTGATTTTCCTTATAGCCATATTGATGTTGTCGTTCATCCTGAGAGCGTTGTCCATTCCTTGATTCAGCTCAAAGACGGCACGGTGTTGGCCCATATGGGTACCGCCGACATGCGTCTGCCGATCCAATATGCGTTGACCTATCCGGACGTGTGCGCATCGCCCGTTCAGACACTTGACCTTGT
>DUQE01000020.1 GCA_012837925.1 Bacillota bacterium | reverse complement strand
TGTTCTTCAACAACCCCTCGGAGTTTGATCAATCAAACTCCCCTTTGAATTGCTTCAAAGGACGCACAAACTTATGGCTTATTCTCTTCAAACACAGAATGTCTCCTGAATCATCCTCTTCCTTCCCTCTCTGCAGTCTTGCCTGAGCAAAACCTGCGAGGCCTGAAGACGATGCCTCAAGAACAACATTCGTTGTCTCAAGATCAATGTTCAGTTTTCAAGGTTCTTGGGAAATAAATAAGCCTCGAAAGCAAGGCTTTTCGGGTCTGGCACGTGACTCTTGTGCCCGACGCCTTAACCAATATACCACTGATCCAGCCTCCAATCAAGAGCCTTAAGTCGTCATTTTGAACATTTATATTCTCCATGCTCGCTCAATATCTGATTTTCTCGTTATTACGACAGAAATCGAAACAGATACAAACAAAAACCTGCCTCCACTGGCATTTCGCGGAAACGCGATCCCAGAGAAGACAGGTTGTAGGCTTCCTATTATATTATGAACGTGGACGCATGTGAGGAAAGAGTAGAACGTCCCGGATCGATGGTGAATCGGTAAACAGCATGACCATGCGGTCAATGCCAAGCCCAAGTCCTCCAGCTGGAGGCATGCCATATTCTAAAGCGTGAATGTAGTCTTCATCCATCATATGAGCCTCATCATCACCCTGGTCGCGCTGGGCAACCTGTTGTCTAAAGCGCTGATCTTGATCAATGGGATCATTGAGCTCAGTGAAGCCGTTACCGACTTCCCAGGTCACGATAAAGGGTTCAAAACGATCTGTTGCTGTTGGATCGTCCTTCTTACGTTTAGCCAAGGGACTGACCTCAACTGGATGATCCGTGATGAAGATGGGTTGTACCAACTTGGGCTCAACAAATGTATCAAAGAGCTCATCGAGAACGGCGGAGTAGGAGGCATTGGGTTCAACCTCTAATCCCTTTTCCTTAGCAACCTTCCGAGCCTGTTCATCATCAAGACCTCTCAGGTCTACTCCTGAGTATTCTTTAATAGCGTCCAGCATAGGCTTTCTTGGCCATGGCGGAGTCAGATCGATCTCCTGACCCTGGAACACAATCTTCGTAGACCCAACCAGCTCCTGTGCTACATGGGCATAAATCTCTTCAGTAATCTTCATCATATCGCTGGCGTCTCCATAAGCCATGTAAAGCTCACACATGGTGAACTCGGGATTGTGCTTCGTGGAGATGCCTTCATTGCGGAACATTTTCCCCATTTCAAATACCTTATCAAATCCGCCCACAAGCAGACGTTTCAGGTACAGCTCCGGTGCAATCCGCAAGTAGAGATCCATATCCAGCGCATTATGATGTGTAGTGAAGGGACGTGCACTGGCCCCACCAGCAATTACGTGCAACATGGGTGTTTCTACTTCGATATAGCCACGGTCCGAGAGAAAATTGCGTATAAGCTGGATGATCTTGCTTCTAGTCTCAAATACTTGCCGCACGCCAGGATTCACAATCAGGTCAACATAACGGTGCCGATATCGCAGATCCACATCCTTCAAGCCGTGCCACTTAGCTGGCAATGGCCGCAAAGACTTCGAGAGGAACTTAATATCCAAAACTTCGACACTAATCTCGCCACGACGCGTCCTGAATATCTTACCTGTAATACCCACAATGTCACCGATATCAAGCTTCTGCAGCAGCGCATACCCTTCTTCACCAAGGGTATTCACTCGAAAGTAGAGCTGCACGCGGCCTGTGTGGTCCATTAGGTCAGCAAAACTAGCCTTTCCGTGGGTACGCATGGACATAATGCGGCCAGAGATTCGTGTGTCTTGATCTTCTAAATCATCAAAATGATCAATGATTTCCTGAGTAGTATGAGTGCGTTCAAACTTCTCTCCGAAAGGATCGATTCCTAGATCATACAGGTCTTGCAGTTTATCTCGGCGCACTCGCAATAATTCATTAAGTTCTTCCCTGTCGTCTACATTATCGATGTGTTGCTCGTTCACCGTGATTACCTCCCGTTTTATCTGGCGACCTTTAGGATTTCGTATTGCAGGGTACCATCCAATACCTCTACCTCAACAATGGCACCGCTCGTTTTTCCCATAATTGCTTGCCCCACAGGGGACTCATTGCTAATCTTGGCCTCGGCTGGATCAGCCTCAGCAGAACCTACTAAACGATACTCAAAAATGTCGGAAGTCTCTAGGTCCTTCAGTGTGATCCTCTTGCCCAGTGATACAACTGTTTCATCCAGATCATCATCTTCTTCGATGAGGCGGGCATTACGCAAGAGTTTCTCTAGGGTTAGGATCCGTCCTTCGATGAAAGCCTGTTCGTTCTTGGCATCATCATACTCGGAGTTCTCCGAAATATCTCCAAATTCTAGAGCCGCACTAATCCGTTCGGCTACTTCTCGTCTCTTGACGCTCTTTAATGTGTCTAGTTCAGTCTCTAACTTTTTCAAACCCTCCGGTGTTAGCAATACCTCTTTGTCAACCATACTCTCAGTCTCCTTTATAGTCCGCATTTCACACAAGGGTGTAGACACCAACTTAAATAGATCGTTCTCAATGCTCCATCTATTATAAGTAACAAAAAAAGGGATGTCAAGAATGAGACAATCCCTTAAATCCCCCTTTCTTAGCCAATTTCTCATCACATTGGCTAAGAATTGCCGTGGGGTCCAATCTACAGAGCCACATCAAATTGCTCCCTCCTAGGTACAAAGCCTATCTTGTCTAGCATCCGATCATAATCGCCAGGCGTAACTTCGTTAAGAGGCTTTTCTAACAGAGCTACCAAGAGAGCTTCCATGACATTCGTGCCAAAGGAGCGGCCCCCAATATTCGGAGTGGTAGTGATTAGCTCCTTAACGTGACGTTGTTTCAAAAACTCCACGTCACTTGGAGTAATGGTGTTTGTGATGATGACTTTGCCGGTTAGATCATCCGGCATGTACTTGCGAATCATATGATAATCACCGGCGATCACGTCGGCCCAGGCGTAGTGCTTGGCATATTTGTGCTTATCAGGCGACTCTTCCTGTTTCGAGCCGGTGGGGTATAACCAGGTAAAGGGAAGCTGAACAGCTATGGGAGCCAAAACAGTAACCACTCCCTGCAATACACTAAGCTTGTAGATGGGCAGCGAGACTCCCAGAGCAAACATGACGTCTCCGTACAAAACCGTACTCCCAGTATCCTGAAGGGCTTGAGCCATACCAAAACGATCAAGTGCGCAGGTAAGTAGCACATTTTTGCCTTCAAACATCCCAGGGTCCTCCTTGGCGAGGTCCACAATGGCTCTGCGTTCAAGGGTGTTCTTTAAACCAGAACCGTCAACCAAGGGTGAAATCTTGGCCGCTCTGGCAATCTGCTTGGCCTCCCTGAGAATGTAACGTCTCTTTCCTCCCTGGAGGTACAAGTCAATACCGCCCATACCGAAAGCCGCAACCTTACCGTCGAGCTCTTTGATCATGGCGATCGCCTTCTGCATGTCGCCATCGGTGCCAATTCTCTCGATCGAGAACTCTTCTCCGCACACGGTCACGACCGCTTTGCTATCCCTTTGAGACGATCCAATACTCACACTGACTATCCGTCTCATCGTTACTCCCCTTTAATGGATGTAATAAGTTCCCGCAAGCTTTGAGGGTTTAAGTAACAGTCTTCCTCAATGGGGGACTCCCCGATCAGAACACCTACGACTTTGTCTCCCACAATGGCTTCCGCCAACCGAATGCGCATGTCAGAACCGATCATGATAAGGTGATCATATTCGCTCACTTCCAGCATCAGCTGCATGATCCAGTTAAGGAGACTTTTTCCGTCATGCGACTCAATCAAATCCCAGCGTTCTGCGTCATTTAGGAGAAGTGAGTACTCCACACCCAACTCTTCACAGACCGCCAACAGCTCCTCCGTGTTAGCCAGGGGAAAGCCAATGATGGCCAAAGAACCACCTTTTCGCACCTCGGCCAGACTCTCCAGACGCGACACAAAAGAGCGATCACAACCGACCCTGTGTGCAACGTCTTGCTGTGATAGCCCGGAGACTCTTAACTGAAAAATGCGGTCGACAATCCGATCGAGTTTGACGCGATTAAGCAACTTATCGCCTACGCGAAAAAAGCCACTCATTCTATCACCGCCACTGTGCACATTCTGTTCACACCCATTATAACACGGCTAACATCAACCTACAACAGTTCTTTCAAGACCTTTTCCATCGCGTTTAAGGTCGTCGTGCCGTTAATCACGCGTCTGGCTTCAGCGGCATACGGTACCCCCTTGAGATACCACGCCAAGTGAGGACGCATTTCTCGAACTCCCCGGGTTTCACCATCATACTCGACCTTCATGCGCAAATGGCGAATGGCGAGAGCGATCCGCTCGTCAACACTCGGATCGGGTAGGATCACACCTTCCTCGAGGTACGTCTTCACTTGCCCAAAAATCCATGGATTACCCTGGGCACCGCGTCCGATGGCGATGTGGTCGCAGCTTGTCTTGGTGATGTGTTCGCCAGCATCTCGAGGAGAGAAAACATCGCCATTTCCTACAATGGGAACATGGATTCCAGGAGCTGTTTTCACTTTTCTGATCCAATCCCAATTAGCCGAACCCGAGTAGAACTGCTCTCGAGTACGCCCATGGATGGTAATCCAGTGAACCCCCGCGTCCTGCAAACGACTCGCCACTTCAACACAGTTGATGGTTTCGGCATCCCACCCTAGACGGATCTTTGCGGTTACGGGAATAGGCACAGACTTCACTACGGCTTCTGCAATCTCCCCCAGCAAGCGAATGTCTTTCATGAGGGCTGCACCATCACCGTTTTTCACAATTTTCGGGGTGGGACAACCGAAGTTGAGATCAATCATCTCGGGTGCAGCAGTATCGAGTACAATCTTGGCTGCTTGTGCACAAACCTTAGGATCATGTCCAAAGATTTGAATAGCCGTTGGCCTCTCGCGGTCATGTAGTGTCAGCATCTGCAGCGTTTTTTGGTTGTCATACACAAGAGCCTGGGCCGAAACCATCTCGCTGACAACCAGATCGGCTCCGAACTCCCGGGCCAAAATGCGAAAAGGCAGATCGGTGACACCGGCCATAGGGGCGAGGAAAACGCCCATCAAAAAACCTCCCTTAACAAAAAAGGCAGGGTTTCCCCTGCCTTCTGCAATCCGATGATTAGTTCTTTTCTTTCATGTTGTACTTGGTTAGGAAACGTTCCACTCGACCACCAGTTGTAGTCAAAGTCTGGCGTTGACCAGTATAGAAGGGGTGACATTTGGAACACAACTCCACCTTAATTTGACTCTTGGTGGATCCAGTCTCAAAAGTCTCTCCACAGGAGCAGGTCACAACGCATTTTCCATACTTTGGATGTATATCAGCTTTCATGTTCTCATTCACCTCACTAACGTTACTGGCTAAACCAAAACACATTATAACATAATCTAGTCCTTTTTGGCAATCAGAGAACCAAACTTATTTTAAGTAGGTCTGGGGATTGACCGGATTATTGCGATAGCGAATCTCAAAGTGCACGTGAGGGCCGGTGGAGACACCTGTATTACCGCTGTAAGCCACGGTCTCGCCACGCGTTACCCTTTGCCCCACTTTCACATTTAGGCGCGAGTTGTGCGCATACCGAGTCTCAATTCCATTACCATGGTCGATGATAACTAAGATACCATATCCACCATTCCATCCTGCAAAAGTGACTCGGCCGTCTGCGGCTGCCTTCACTTGCGTCCCGGTAGCAACGGCAATATCGAGACCATTGTGCATCCTACCCCAACGTGGACCAAACGTCGAAGAGATACGACCTCTCACAGGCCAATCAAATGCTTTTTGAAGCTGCCCATTAACTAGGAGAACATCCCTTGGTCTGAGCTGCGTAGCTCCTGGAATAACCAATTTTGTGTTGGGCTGTATGCGATTGGGATCACTAATTTGGTTAACTCTCGTGATCTCTTCCATCGAGACATCGTAGCGTTCCGAAATCTCCCAAAGGCTTTCTCCGGAAGCGACTTGGTGCAATACCCCATTAACAGATGGAATCTGTAGTTCCTGGCCAATGGACAAATAGTTAGGATTTCTCAACTCATTCGCTGACAAGATCGTATTAATAGTAACACCATAGGCCGCAGCGATATCCCACAAAGTCTCCCCAGAATGAACTTTATGCACAAAAATGGTAGCCTTTTCTTCCTTCTTCTCTTCTACCTGAGGCGGTTCTGCAACAGGAACCGTTGCCTCGACCCGAGAAACGGTCTCTTCAGCGGAATCTGCCGCCTCAAGGAGCGCAACCTCCACAGGAGCTTCTGTCGAAGCCTTAGAAGTTACTTCAGCCACTTCGTCGAGAGAAACTTGAGCGTGCATTTTGCTGGGAGGTTCTAAAGTTTGCTCTTGGTCAACCTGAACGTTGACAGTATCCTGGGAAACGAGTTCCTCTAAAATATAGTCGTCTACATTAATGTAGATCAGACTATCTAGATCCCAGTCACTTCCGCCAATGTGCATTCTGGTATCTACTTGACCCAGAATACCGAAGCTGAAGATGACTGCAAAGATTAACAGTACAAACCCCCGACTGCGGATTAACCGCCTCCACATGATAAATCCTCCCTCGACTGGCAATAACCTACTTTTCACAGTTCGACGCGTTTAAAAAATATCCTTTTACTTATTCCGAACATTTTCAGCAAATGTTGAATTAGTAATCAGCTCTAGGAGCTCAGCGTTACTCTTTGTATTGGTGACCCGATCTAGGACCAAATCCAGAGTCTCAGCCGTCCCTAGGGAGCTCATGGCCTTACGCAACACCCACGTCGCATCCAATTCTTCCGGCGAAAGCAGCAATTCTTCTCGGCGTGTACCAGACCGATAGATATCAATGGCCGGAAAAACCCGTCTCTCTGCTAGTTTGCGATCCAAATGCAACTCCATGTTACCCGTACCCTTAAACTCTTCGTAGATGACGTCGTCCATTCGACTGCCGGTTTCAACTAAAGCAGTGGCTAAAATTGTTAAACTCCCCTGCTCCTCCAGCTTGCGCGCAGCACCGAAGAATCGCTTGGGTCTATGAAGGGCCGCCGGATCAACACCGCCCGACAAGGTTCGTCCGCTCGGGGGTACAATAAGATTGTGTGCTCGAGCCAGCCTAGTTATACTATCCAAGAGAATGACTACATCCTTACCGGATTCTACCAGACTCTTGGCCCTCGCCAACACGATATCAGCCACCCGCACGTGATTTTCGGGGGGTAAATCAAAGGTCGAACTAATAACCTCGCCATTTACAGAGCGCTGCATGTCTGTCACTTCTTCAGGCCGCTCATCTATTAAGAGTACTATGATTTCTATATCCGGGTGATTCTCCGCAATCGCGTTCGCTAGCATCTTCAAAATGGTTGTCTTGCCGGCCTTGGGTGGCGACACAATCAGTCCGCGTTGGCCAAACCCTAATGGGGATAATATGTCCATTAGGCGCATGGAATAATTCGTTGGTGTCGTTTCTAGATGCAGCCGCTGGTTGGGATAAATTGGGGTCAGGTCATCAAAGAAAGGTCGTTTCGATGCTAACTCGGGGTCAGACAGATTAATCGCGAGCACTCGGAGAAGAGCAAAATAACGCTCGCCGTCTTTAGGAGGACGAACCTGCCCTAGGATCTCATCCCCGGTACGCATGGAAAACCGTCGAATCTGGGAAGGCGAAACATAAACGTCATCGGAACTCGGCGTGTAGTTGTCAACCCGTAGGAAGCCATAACCTTCCGATGTGATTTCTAAAATTCCGCTGATAAACAGAAGGTTTTCCTTGGTCGTCTCATACTTTAAAATTTCGATAATCAAATCCTTCTTACGGAACCGCTTAAATCCGGATACCCCCAAATTTTTCGCTAGTTCCTGCAACTCCACGGAGGTCTTTGATTCTAATTCTGCAATATTCAAGCATTCACCACCTTTAAAAAAGGGGAAGGAAATCCCTTCCCCTTTATCTACTTATGCACGTCCAGCTGAACCGAAGAGTCTCATTTTCTTGCGAGCGACCTCTTTCATCGCATCACGGGCAGGCCCCAAGATCTTTCTCGGGTCGATCTCTCCAGGATTCTTAGCTAGCACGTCTTTGATCGCCTGGGAAAACGCTACTCGCAAGTCGGTGTCGATATTGATCTTCGTGATTCCAAAGGGAACTGCTTTTCGAATTTGCTCATCGCCAATTCCTGATGCACCGTGCAAAACAAGGGGAACATCGGTAGCGGCTGCGATCTCTTCTAGACGTTTGAAATCAAGTTTCGGTTCACCTTTGTACACGCCATGAGCCGTACCAATGGCAATGGCCAAAGCATCCACCCCTGTACGCTCCACAAACTCCGCAGCTTCTTTGGGGTCAGTAAACGACGCATCTGCGGCATCTACCACAATGTCGTCTTCCACGCCACCGATTTTGCCTAGCTCAGCCTCTACACCAACATTGTTGGGGTGGGCAACCTCTACGACTTTTTGCGTCAAGGCTATGTTCTCTTCAAAAGCATGTTTTGATCCGTCGATCATCACGTTCGAGAAACCGTGACGCACGCATTGCACCACTTGCGTGAAGCTTGTACCATGGTCAAGATTCAGTGCAATGGGCACTTTGGCCGTCTCTGCCGCCACACGGGCCATACCTGCGATGTACTCAATCCCGGCGTACTTAATACCGCCTTGACTGGCTTGAATAAACACAGGAGAGTTCTCTTCCTCGGCCGCTTCAATAATGGCTTGCAGAATCTCCATATTGTTGAGGTTAAATGCTCCTACTGCGTATCCGCCCTTCTTTGCTGCTTGAAATAACTCGATACCACTGACTAACATATTGACAGCCTCCTCTAGATATAAATTACGTTAACGGTTTGAGCCACTCTCCCAAGAATCGTGATGTGCAGGGTTCCATGACGATCTCGGCTACCCGTTCGAGTCGTTCCTGGTGTTGCCTGGTACTGGCCCCTATCTTGACCACACTACCACAATAGGAACAGACTAACTCCACCTGATCAGGATATACATCGATCCCAATCGACGAATGCTCGCACTCACAACGGATTTTATCCCGACCCGCCAACTCCTCCAAGCGTTCGAGGACGTTCCGCATTACGTCGGGATTTTCGAAATCATCGGGTCCTATGAAAAAACCCGATGGTTGGTCCAGAACTACCTCTTGCACACTGGCCAGTTCACCAAGATAACCTAGGCTTTGCCCGCTCATTGGTGACAACAGGTGAATGAGGGGCATGCCAAAAAACTGGCCCCTAGTTAGCAAAATCCGCGCCCTTTCACCCTCTATACTAAGTACATCCAGTTCAAAGTGCTTGTTCATTCTGCGCAAATGGCCTTGGGAGAATCCACAAGCGCACACAAGCTTTAAAGGATTCTTAGAGATAGAGAAGAGAGAAAATGTATGTTTTTGAATCCCTTGGCAAGCAGGACAGGTCAGTGCGATTGCCCTCTCGCTGTTCACAATCACAGAAACTCCTCCTATCGCGAATAATAGTTCGCCAACAAGAAGGATTTTCCTTTGAAATCATTTCAGATTCCCAAATATATCATAGGCTACCAGCACACCATCTTCTTCATGAACATTATAGTTCACCAAGACGTGACGAACAAGTCCTTGCTCGTCGATCCAGCACAGGGCATCTTGAAATGTGTCCGGTGCGATAGGACGCATGGATTCCAGACGGACAGTTGTCCCCAAACGATAGATAGGGCATTGTGCATCGAGCACGAGTATCGTCTGTTCTCCGTTAATCTTCATTAAAATCTTATGCTGTTCAGGAAATACCTGCAACACGTCTCCGTGAACCATTTTCCATCCGCTAATGTGGCCAGAAGCAATGGACGTCAACGACAGTATTACAGCTAGAACCAGGACCAATGTAATAGATCGACATAACATAGCGCACACCCCTTCTAGCAAAGAGTATGCGCCAAATTCTACCATCTATGCAAAAATCTAGGAGTTAGTTTTCCTTGCGAAAGTCGTCAGGCGACAAATCCTTAAGGAAGGAACGGAACTGTTCCATCTCGGGATCCTCTTCACCAGGGGTCGCCATGGCATACGGTGCAATTTTCTCGTCCACAAAGATGGATGCCCCAGAGCGTAGGGCCAGAGCGATGGCATCGCTAGGGCGCGCATCAATGCGCAGAGTTCGCTCACCCTGCACCAGGCAAATCTCTGCATAATACACATCGTCGGCCAGATCCGTAATCACAACCCGATCTACTTTGGCTCCGAGCGTTAGCACGGTGTTTAGCAATAAGTCATGTGTCAAGGGTCTCGATACATCCACGTTCTCAAGTACCACTGCGATCGCATTGGCCTCAGCTGGACCAATAACGAGGGGAACATAGGACTCCTCTGTCTCATCAGTAAGAATCACAACAGGAAGCAAGGTTTCGCGATCTATGCCTACAGCCTTCACTTTCATTCGAAGCATAAATACACCTCCTAGTATCTGAGAATCAGCAGGTTCTTAAGATGGCCTCAATAAAGCGTTCGAATAATGGATGGGGATCGGTTGGTCTAGACTTGAACTCGGGATGAAATATCGTCCCCACAAACCATGGATGTCCTTCTAGTTCGATGATCTCAATGAGTTGTCCATCAGGAGAAATGCCGGCTACACGCATTCCAGCGTTCACCAAAACGTCGAGATAGTCTTGATTCACCTCGTAACGATGTCTGTGACGTTCATGAACAAGGGATTCCTGGTACGCCTCCCTGCTCAGGGAGCCTTCTTGCACTTGGCAGGGGAACGCGCCTAGACGCATCGTTCCATCCAGTCCGGTGACTTCAGGATGGCCTGGTCGGAAGCTAATCACAGGATGTTCACATGGTCCAAACTCGACACTGCCGGCACTCTGAAGGTTGGCCACATTGCGAGCAAACTCAATCACAGCGCACTGCATCCCTAAGGAAATGCCAAAAAAGGGAATGTTATTCTCTCGAGCGTACTGTGCGGCCAGGATCTTTCCTTCCACACCTCGGGAGCCAAATCCTCCCGGAACAATGATTCCGTCAAGACCTTTCAGACACTGTTGACCACCGTTTTTCTCCAAGTCTTCCGCCTCAATCCAGCGCACGTCAACCTGGGTGCTATGGGCAAATCCGGCATGACGAAGCGACTCCGCCACACTCAAATAAGAGTCGGGCAACGTAACGTACTTCCCCACAATACCGATCGTCACTTTACTCGACAAACCCTTGATCGAAGCAACTAGGTTTCTCCATTGTTCCAAGTCTGCAGGACCAGCATTCAGATGTAGCTTTTCCAAAACAATTTCATCTAAGCGGGATTGAGCAAAACAGAGGGGGACTTCATAAATACTATCCACGTCCGTATTGGGGATAACCGCTTCTTCATCAATGTCGCAGAAGAGTGCAATCTTGGCGCGCAGGTCGGCCGTTACTTCCTTTTCGCTACGACAGACAATGACATCGGGCCGAATACCAATAGAACGCAACTCTTTCACGCTATGCTGTGTGGGCTTAGTCTTCAGTTCCTGGGCGGCAGCAATGTAAGGGATCAATGTCACGTGAATATACAGACAGGAGTCCCGGCCCACTTCATTTCTCATTTGCCGAATCGCCTCAAAAAACGGTAGCCCCTCAATGTCACCGACGGTTCCACCGATTTCTACCAGAATCACGTCGGCCCCGCTATCTTCAGCCACAGTAAGAATGCGGCGCTTAATGTCGTTCGTCACGTGAGGAATCACTTGCACTGTGCCTCCGTTGAACTGACCCTTGCGTTCTTGCGAAAGAATGGACCAGTAGATCTGCCCCGTACTCACATTACTCTTCTTCGTAAGATTCGTGTCAATAAAGCGCTCATAATGCCCCAGGTCAAGATCACACTGACCCCCATCTTCCGTGACAAAAACTTCGCCGTGCTGCAACGGACTCATGTTACCTGGATCCATGTTCAGGTAGGGATCTAGCTTTAAAACACTAACTTTGAGGCCTCGACTTTTTAGCAGTCTGCCTAGAGATGCTACGGTGATACCTTTACCAAGACTAGATACCACGCCGCCCGTTACAAAAATAAACTTGCTCACTCTTTGTCCTCCCCTTCAACCTCAACCGAATTGCTCTGCTCTTCTATCTCATATTTTGTCATCAGTTCATGATAAAAACAGTTCTGCACTAGTGCTAAGAAGCTGGCTACAAAGATCAGCAGAGGGGCAGCAAACAAAAGACTAAGCGCGACCACCACCACGCTGAGAATCAACAATAACAGAGTGGGCAATGGATTGTCCAGGACAATCAAGGCCGATCGTTTCAGTGCCTTAATCACGCCGATGTCTTGATTCGCCAAAAATGGGAAGACAAACTGGTGCAGGGCAGCCCAGAACACGATGCCCCAAACCCACAAGCCTGATAAAGCCATGAACAATATGGGAGGGTAGATCTGGCTGAACCAGATGTTGAACACCAAAAGCAACACACCCAGAACACCGAGTAAGACCAGGATGGTCCCGCGGAGCCAGTAGAGTCTGAAGCCTTCCCACATGTCTTTCAAGACTGTCTCCTCACCCAAAACCACGCGGTTCATGCGATAGTGTACGGCTCCAACGGCACCGCCCATGGTGACAAAGCCCGTGACTATTGCTATGAAGAAAAACGCATCATTTTGGAGAAAAGGCAGGTAGGAAAAGGCCAGCATTGGTCCAAAGCCAAGACTAAACCAAAGCAAATTGGTGACCATGACCTTTCCAATGTGGTCGTAACTCAACTTAAATGCACGCAGAAACGTCCGCCATGTCTGACCAAAACTCATAGTTCACCTTCCTCACATTTGCTCGGGAGCGTCCACCCCTAAAATCCCTAGCACTTTTTGTAGGACAACCCTTACCTGGGCCACCAAGACTAAGCGAGCATCTCGCAGCGGTTCGGTCTCACCCAGAATGTGGCAATGCGTATAGAAAGAGTGAAACAGACTAGCCAAGTCCAGGGCATAGCGAGTTACCCGATGTGGTTCGCGCTGCAGTGCTGCGCTCAGGAGTTCTTCTGGAAGAGCCGCCATTTGCTTCATTAACGCAAGCTCCGAGTCATGGGTAAGGAGTCCCAAGTCAACGTTTTCCGCCCTTGGCAATTCTACGCCCATTTCACGCCCTTGGCGTAAGATGCTCAAAATCCGGGCATGGGCATACTGTACATAAAAGACGGGGTTTTCATTGGATTGCTCGACTGCGAGATCCAAATCGAAGTCCAAGTGACTCTCTGGGCTGCGATGCAAGAAGAAGAATCGTGCTGCATCCTTTCCCACTTCTTCCACTAGGTCTTGCATGGTAATGAACTCACCGGCCCGTTTGGACATTTTGACCTGTTCTCCATTACGCAACAGAGCCACATACTGTAGAATCAGAACCTCAAGGGTGTCCTTGTTGTAACCTAGAGCTTGGATCGCAGCCTGCATACGGCCAATGTAGCCGTGATGATCAGGACCCCAAATATCAATCAATTTCGTGTATCCGCGTTTGAGTTTATCATGATGGTAGGCAATATCGGCTGTCACATAGGTATATGTGCCATCACTCTTGACAATGACGCGATCCTTGTCATCTCCAAAATCGGTCGATCGGAACCACAGGGCATCCTCTGCCTCAAACATGAGCCCCTTCCCCTTAAGAAACGCGATGGCTTCTTCGAGTGCTCCGGCTGCATGCAGGTCGCGTTCTCTAAACCAGCGATCGAACTCGACTCCATACTGCCTTAGATCAGCCTTTTGTGCCTCAACCATTTGGTCAGTACCCCAACGCTTGCACAAAGCGAGGCGTTCGTCTCGTGGCATCTCGAGTAAGTCAGGATATTCACGTTTTAGTTCCAGGGCCAATTCACCGACGTACGAAGCAGGGTAACCATCCTCAGGGAAAGGATAGTCTGGATCTGTCAACTGAATATAACGAGCTTCCAAAGAGCGGGCAAACACATCCGCCTGATTGCCTGCATCGTTTACGTAAAACTCCGTCCCTACGGTAAATCCTACTGCCCGAAAAAGCCGCGCAAGAGTATCCCCCACGGCCGCTGCTCGAGCATTGACCACGTTCATGGGACCAACAGGATTGGCGCTCACGAACTC
>DUQE01000019.1 GCA_012837925.1 Bacillota bacterium | reverse complement strand
GCCTGAGTAACCTTAAAGCGCTTTTTTGTGGAACTAACTATCCTGCCATCCTCCAGCTTTCCAGCAGATTCCGCCCCTTAGTAGTTATGGACCATGTCTTGAGGGGTTCTTTCTGACACATGCTGGCATAAGGACATTTTCCGCAAGGTAGATCATAGCAGTTTTGACCCGCATCCTCCGCCAGATAGCCCATGCGCACAAGCTCTTCAAATCCCTGTTCTACAAGGGGAACGGGCCTATTGAGCCTGGATGCCAGTACGGCCTTCGATACAAAGTCAGCATTGTCGATTTCCATCAAGAGCTCTTTCAACATGGCCGCACCACCTCTCCTTCCTTACGAAAAACCAAGTACCCGACCCACCTGGAACACCAACACCGAGAGTACCCACGCGATACCAAAACTATAAAATGCCGAGAACAAAGTCCACTTTGCCGAACCTGTCTCTTTCTTGATTGTGCCAAGAGTCGCTGCACAGGGCGTATACAGAAGCGTCATGACCATAAATGAAACCGCGGTCAGTGGTGTGAACACCTCGCGAATAGCCGCTACAAGTTCTGTCCCGGCTTCAACTCCGGCATAAACCATACCCAGAGTAGCTACCACGGCCTCCTTTGCGGCAATACCAGAGAAAAGTCCTACGGCCGCTTGCCAGGTTCCAAATCCTGCGGGTTCAAAGATAGGTGCGATGAACTGACCAATCCTACCCAAAATGCTGGCAGAACCATATGGCTCCACGCCCAGGGGAAGAACCGCCAAAACCCACAGCAAACTCACCACAGCAAGAATTATGGTTCCCGCCCTAGCTAAGAAACCCGAGACATTGTCCCACATATTGCGCACCACATTCGATAAGGTTGGCTTACGATAGGGTGGCAACTCCATGATAAAATGCGAAGTTTCTCCCTTGAACAGAGTCTTACTGAAGATCTTACCCATAAGGAATGCAACGGCCACGCCCAGGGCATACACAGAAAACAGTACTAGACCTCCATACGAAGGGAAAAACGCGGCAATGAAGACTAAGTAGATCGGGATCTTCGCTCCGCAGGACATAAAGGGATTAATCAGAATGGCGATCATCCGATCTTTTTTGTTCTCCAATGTACGAGTTGCCATGACCCCGGGAACATTACAGCCAAAACCGACAATCATCGAAATGAACGTCTTACCTTGCAGACCAACGGCCCGCATGGTGTTGTCCATAACATAGGCCGCCCGTGCCATATAACCGCTGTCCTCCAAGAGTCCCATCAGAAGGTAAAGAATCACAATGAGGGGAACAAACTCCACAACCGCCCCTACGCCTGCGACCATTCCATTTCCAATAAAGTCAATCAACCACGCGGGAGCGTTGACACCTACGAGAAATCCCTCAAGCGCCCCGCCAACATAATCGATCGCAACCGCCATCCACTCACCCAGAAGGTCTTGGCCAACGGCAAACGTCAGCTGAAAAATAGCAAACATAATAGCAGCAAAAATGGGCATCCCCCAATACTTGTGGGTCAGCACACGATCCACCTTGTCAGTAGTCGTTTCCACAGCCACCCCGGGTCGCCGCACCACGTCTTTGGTGATGTCCCCTACAAACTTGTAACGACTGTCTACAATCTCGAGCTGAAATTCTTCTTCATGAACAGCAACCTCATCCCAGAAGCGGCTAAACTCCTCTAAATCCCTGAGGTTTGAGTTCTCAAAGACAAACTTTTTCGCGTAACTATCACCTTCCAGGAGCTTTAGTGCTAACCAGCTCGAAGGATAGCGAAAATCTCCACCTTGAAGAAAACCCTTCAAGACCTCAATTCTTTTGTCAATGGATTCCCCGTAACTCAGCTGAACATGCCCATTAAGCGGTACACGCGCTACAGCGATAGCGGCTTCCATGAGCTCGTCAATTCCTTTACGCCTGCTAGCCACAGTTCTAATGACCGGCACACCCAAACGCTGGGCGAGGGCTTTTTCATCAACATGAATCTCCCTGGACTCTGCTTCATCCACCATATTCAAGGCAACCACGACTTTGGTTCCCATTTCCAAAAGTTGGGTGGTCAGGTACAGATTTCGTTCGATATTCGTAGCGTCGACCACGTTTATTACCACATCCGGATTGCCGGAAACTATAAATTCACGAGCCACAACTTCGTCTTCAGAAAAAGCCCCTAGACTATACGTGCCAGGCAGGTCAACCACGCGATACACCTGGTTTCCGTAGCGAGTCTGCCCTTCTTTGCGTTCTACCGTTACTCCGGGCCAGTTGCCCACATGCTGGTTCGAGCCCGTAAGTGCATTAAAAAGAGTGGTCTTCCCGCTATTGGGATTCCCCGCTAAAGCAATGGTCATCGACATCGCACTCTGCTCCCTTGCATCCATCATTTCGATCTTGCGACCAGCATCTTTTCCGCCAAACCCCTACCCAGAGCAACTTTGTGACCTCCGAGGCCAACAATGATAGGTCCGCGATCATTTTTCAGCACTTGAACTCGAGCGCCTGTGTTAAATCCCATTTCGTAGAGTCGCATGGTAGCGGTAGTTCCAGCTTGGATTCTTGCTACTTTGCAGATGTCTCCTTCTCTTAGCGTAATGAGCGTTGAATACTCCATGGAGCTCCTCCTCCACATTATGATAACGTAATAATGGCACAATACGACACTGAAAATCATTCTCATATATAATATACCCAGCATGATCCTTTGTGTCAAGATATATACAATCATTGCCCCCTCATTCCATTATTCAAGAAGGAATAACTAATCGTTAAAAGAATATGTACACTGTGAGAAACAAATTTAAGAACCTGTTCACATCTTTGGAGGTCATGCTAGTGCGAATTACTAAACATCCTGTTCTAGACGTGCAAGAGGGTAAGCAAGTGTCGTTTAGCTTTGACGGACGTACCCTTGTAGGGAAAGAAGGAGAGATGGTGTCATCAGCGCTCTTTGCGAATGGCATCCGTACTTTTTCTATCCATACAGTGGGAGACGCCCCTCAAGGCCTTTTTTGTGCCAACGGGCAGTGCGCCCAGTGCACAGTAATCATTGATGGACTTCCCGTCAAGAGCTGCATCACGCCCCTGCGAGAAGGAATGGACGTCAGAACGCTAGTGCACCATCCCGAACTACCGGCTGACGATGCGCTGCGCTCATCGCACCCACCGGAGGAACTTTCCTGTCAAGTTCTTATTGTCGGCGCAGGCCCCTCCGGGATCACCAGTGCTATAGAACTGGCGGATTTAGGCTTCTCGGTCATCCTGGTGGATGACAAGGATCACCTAGGGGGCAAGTTAGTGCTTCAAACGCACAAGTTCTTTGGTTCCATGGCCGACTGCTATGCGGGAACGCGAGGAACCGAGATCGCCACGATTCTCGAGACCGAAGCCAGAAATCGGGAAAATATAACGATCATGACAAGTTCAACAGTCGTTGGAATCTACGCTGATGGCAAAGCAGGAATCTATCAGGATCGTTTGGAGAAATACGTCCACGTGTCCTTTGAAGGCCTAATTGTAGCCACGGGGGCCAGAGAACGTTCACTCCTCTTCCCCGGCAACGATCTGCCAGGCGTTTTTGGTGCTGGAGCGTTTCAAACTCTGGTCAATCGTGACTTAGTGAAATCCTCAGAGCGAGTGTTGATCGTTGGTTGCGGCAACGTTGGGCTAATCGGAGCCTACCATGCCCTCCAAGCAGGTATTGATGTAGTAGGTCTCATAGACATCGCCCCTGCCGTAACGGGCTACAAAGTCCATGCGGATAAGATTCAACGCATGGGAGTGCCCATTTATCTTAACCACACCCTTGTCGGAGTCCAAGGCGACGGCAAGGTGGAGAAAGCCACCATCGCACAAGTAGATGAATCCTGGAATCCGCTCGTAGAAACCGCCAAGACATTTGCAGTCGACACGGTCCTGATCGCCGTTGGGTTAAGCTCCGCTGACGAGTTCTATGCAAGCGGTATCGAAGGAGGCTTCCCCGTTCTCAAGACAGGTGACGCTAACGAGATCGCCGAAGCGTCATCAGCTATGATGGGCGGACGTATTATCGGAAGAGAGATGGCCAAGCTGCTCGGCAGTGACGTGACTATCCCCGCAGAGTGGGCCGAAAAGGCGGAAATCCTCAAGAGCCATCCTGGCGAAGTGTTTTCGCGGTCCTACAAACTACAGGAAAAAGGCTGGGAACCCATGATCCACTGTTACCAGGAAATACCCTGTAATCCCTGTACGACAGTGTGTCCCCACGACTCCATACATCTAAACGACCGTACAGGAACCATCATGGACATTCCCGAGTTTTCGGGTAAATGTGTTGGCTGTGGTCTATGTGTCCTGATCTGTCCAGGACTCGCCATCACCCTGGCACGCAAGTCGAAAG
Organism: Bacillota bacterium; assembly: GCA_012837925.1. GTDB lineage: Bacteria > Bacillota > Limnochordia > Darwinibacteriales > Darwinibacteriaceae > UBA5420. The sequence goes on along the minus strand of DUQE01000019.1, from coordinate 10,227 downwards.
AAGAAGGATTGGCCGAACTTGTAGTGCCCCATGAGTTCGATCACGATTACGAACCAGGCACCAAAGTACGTCTAAGAGGTGTAGAGGGCGCAGATCTTGGCGAAGGAACTGTCAAGGCTGTACGGCATAACAAAAAACATCGAACCAGTCTCATCACACTCGAAGTACCTCTGGAACTTGCCACAAGCGCCGTGGGTATCCTGGTGCAGCAGGAAGAGGTTATCCAACCCCTTAAGGAAACGGATTTTTCCTATATGCCAGACAACGCTGTGGTCTGCCGTTGCGAACGTGTCACCGTGGGTGAAATCAAGGAGTTCGTTCGCGAAAACGATGTTACAGACATCAACCAGCTGAAATTGTCTCGATTGGCCATGGGAGCTTGCGGTGGGAAGACCTGTCTTGATCTTGTTCCCCGTGTACTAATGCAGGCTGGTGTAGATAGAGGAAACATTCACCCAGCCACACACCGTCCTCTCACAGTGGAAGTGCCCATGAAAGCCCTTGCCAACCAAGGAGGTGGACAGAAGTGAAGAATTACGACGTAGTAGTAATTGGTGCAGGTAGTGTAGGTGTGCCTTTGTCCTACCGTTTAGCAGTACGTGGTTTGAGCGTACTCGTGGTGGAGAAGTTGGCCTCCATTGGCCAAGGACAGAACAAAGCAGCTATTGGCGGTATCCGTGCCACTCACTCTGACCGGGCAAAAATCAAGGTAGGAAACGCATCACTTGATGTGATCCGCCGATTGCTGCCAGAGTACGGGCAAGATGTAGACTATATAGAAGGTGGCTACCTCTTCCCGGCGTACAGCGAAGAGATTGCGCGCGGGCTCAAGCAGCTTCTTCCCCTTCAAAAAAGTTTTGGACTCAATATTGATTGGATTGATGCTGATGAAGTGCGCGAACGTTGCCCTGGCATATTAGCCGAGGGGCTCCTAGGTGGAACCTTCTCTCCAGAAGACGGACACCTCTCGTCACTCAAGCTCTCTGGTGCCTTCCATCGCCTCGCTATGCAGGCAGGAGTCGACTTCATCTTCAACACGGAAGTTGTCGGCTTTGAGGTCGATAAGGGCAAGGTACGCGCGGTGCTGACAGATCAGGGAAAAGTTAGCTGTTCTTGTGTAGTTAACGCCGCAGGCGGCTACGGACGGGATGTCTCTCTCATGGTTGGATCCGACTTGCCAGTCTATCCTGATTCGCATGAGGCCGGCGTCACCGAGCCAGTAAAACGCTTTTTCCTGCCCATGCTCGTGGACATTGCCCCCGATGAACAATCGGACAACTATTACTTCTATCAAAATGCCGAGGGACAAATCGTCTTTTGCATCACACCAAGACCGAAACGCATGGGAACCGACAGGCGCTCCACATCGGAGTTCCTGCCGATGGTCATTCCCCGCATGCTCCATCTGTACCCGCGCCTACGTAACATCAAGGTACGCAGAGTGTGGCGCGGCCTCTATCCCATGACACCTGACGGGAAGCCCATTGTGGGATTTGACCGTGACGTAGAAGGATTCTTCCACGCTATTGGCATGTGCGGCCAAGGTCTCATGTTAGGACCTGGCCTGGCCGACATCATTGCTCTGGCCATTGCAGAAGGAAAGGAAGATGAAGAAGTCTTTGCCGACCTTTCCCCCTATCGTGACTTTAGCGGAGAAGAACTACTTAAATAAAAATACTAGATGAGGTGATTGAATGTCGAACGCAATCCTTAGCATGCCCGTTCCAAAGAATGAGCCGATTCAAGGCTATGGACCGGGAAGCCCAGAAAAAGCAAAGCTGAAAGCCGCCCTGGCGGAACTAAGCAGCAAAGAGTTGGATATCCCCGTTGTCGTGAATGGTGAGGAAATCAGGACCGGAAACACCGGAAAATGTGTTATGCCCCACAATCATGGACATCTCTTGGGCCAGTTTCATCAGGCTGGAACCAAGGAAGTAGAAGCCGCGATTGAAGGAGCACTCAAGGTGCGCAAAGAATGGGCTAGCATTCCTTGGGAAGAACGCGCCGGGATCTTCATGAAAGCTGCTGAGATCCTCGCCCACGAAAAGCGCTATCTCTTGAACGCAGCCACCATGCTGGGAATGAGCAAAACACCTATTCAAGCTGAGATTGACTCCGCTTGTGAACTCATTGACTTCTGGCGCTTCAACATTCATTACATGGAGCAGATTTATCGTCAACAACCACAGTCCACTCCACTGAGCTGGAATCGCGTCGAACATCGTGGACTTGAAGGGTTCGTCTTTGCAGTCACACCGTTTAACTTTGCAGCCATTGCTGGTAACCTCCCGACGGCACCAGCCATGATGGGCAACGTCGTTGTCTGGAAGCCGGCTTCATCGGCCGTCTATCCCGCCTACCATATTTTGAAAATCCTGGAGCAGGCCGGTCTACCACCGGGCGTCATCAACTTCGTACCCGGATCGGGCGGAACTGTTGGAGATCCAGTTCTGGCACATCCAGCCCTTGCAGGAATCCACTTCACAGGAAGTACACCTGTGTTCCAGAACATGTGGAAAACCATCGGTAACAACATTCAAAACTACTACACCTATCCCCGCATCGTTGGCGAAACGGGTGGCAAGGACTTCATCTTCGCGCATGCCAGCGCCGATATCGATGCTTTGAGCGTTGCTCTAGTTCGCGGTGCCTTTGAATATCAAGGTCAAAAGTGCTCCGCCGCATCCAGAGCCTACATTCCCAAGAGCATCTGGCCTGCAGTCAAAGAACGGATCGTCGAAATGACGAAAGAACTCACCGTTGGCGATGTCGCTGACTTCACCAACTTCATGGGTGCCGTTATCGATCAAAAGGCATTTAACAGCATCAAGTCCTACATTGACTATGCTAAGAACTCCAATGAAGCAACCATCTTGGTGGGCGGAGGTTGCGATGACAGTGTAGGTTACTTCATTGAGCCAACCATTGTCGAGACCACCAATCCCAAGTTCAAGCTCATGGAAGAGGAGATCTTTGGACCAGTTCTGACCGTTTATGTCTACGCGGATGAAGACCTGGATGAAGCTCTCGAACTGTGTAACACAACTTCACCCTTTGGCCTGACTGGATCCATCTTCGCAAGGGATCGCAGAGACATTGTACGTCTGTCCAAGGCCTTAGACGAAGCAGCAGGCAACTTCTATATCAACGACAAGCCAACTGGAGCCGTTGTAGGTCAACAACCCTTCGGTGGCGCAAGAGCCTCTGGCACAAACGACAAAGCCGGAAGTCTCATCAACCTGCAAAGATGGGTTTCGCAGCGTACAATTAAGGAGAACTTGCTACCTCCATACGACTATCGTTACCCACACCTGGACGAGAAGTAAGAACCCCCTTTATTAGCCAAGAAAAGCGTTAGGACTCAACTACGAGTTCTAACGCTTTCGTTACTTATCCAGTTTTTCTATCCAAGGGACCGAGGTAAACGCCACTATCACTCAGACGCCATTCTCCATGGACGAGACTAGGCTTCACCCGCTTCCAGCCGGTTTCAATTCGCTGTTCTACACTGACGCGATGGGGTATGCCAGCGATGGACGAGACCGCCTCGACGCAAAAGGCGCCTACCGCATTGGCGAAAGCCAACACTTGCTCTGGTTCCTTCCCCAACGACATCGCTCCCAGGAAACCTGCAATAGTCGTATCTCCCGCCCCCGTTGTCCCCTGTACCTTCACTTCAAAAATGGGTGCCAGGATATGTCGACACACCCAACTCTCCCCAAAGACCTCTGCCGCTTTGATGCCGGTACGCAAGTATAATCCTTCTTCGCCGAGCTTGATCCCAACCACATTACATCCCCATGCCAGCAAGCGATCGGATAGCTCGTCTAAAAGCGCTGTATCTACGGTCAGGAGACCTTGCTGCATTTTTTCGTAAGCTGATGGTTCCATCATAAAGAGCAGTTCATCGAAGCTCGGTAAGAAAAGATCCACAAGGGGCATAATCCTTTGCAGAATCCCTTGCCAATCCACCTGTCCCTGCTCCGTGTCTGGATCTGGAAGGGCCATGTCCAAGCTTGTCACAAGTCCCCTCTCCTTAGCCTTCCTAAAGATCCTTTCCAACTGAACCCCGTCCCCCACATACATCTGCTGCATCAATGGAGGGTATCCAAAGTGAAAGATGCCTGGTGGGATGGCACCGAAATTTACATCGTCCGCAGAAAAACTGTCATTCGTCCCGGGATAGTGTAAGAAAATGCGATCCGTGTCAGGGGGATTCAGCACAATGGTATAAGAACTCGTTTCGCCAGGACTAAGGGCGATGTAGTCGGGGTTGATGTGTTCGCTGCGCAAGAGGTTGCGGATGATCTCCCCTACATGGTCATCACCGGTTCGGCCAATGAGAGTAGGCTCGAAGCCCAAGCGTTTGAGGGCAATTCCCGTGTTCGCCACGGCACCTCCCGTAGAAAACGTCAGCCCGTCCATCTCTACCAGACTCCCTGGCCTCAATGCAGTCAGAGTGCCCGTTTGCCAAGTGGGGATAATATCCAGGCAGAGATGACCTGCCACAGTAATTTTCATACTTAGTCCTCCGTTATCGAAGCGACAATAATAGGGGTGACTTTGAAGGCACCCCTACCAAACCACATCGTCGCATTTCTCTGTTATGCAAAGTGAGCCAGCCGATCAAAGGAGTCTTTCAAGGCTGGGTACAGATCTTTGTAGATCGCGTGAAGTTCTTTGTAGATTTCGCGCCACGCAGGGTTGGGTTCTACCACTCGCTCTACGGAGATGATGGAATCCGAAGCCTCCAACACGCTAGCATAGACCCCCGCTCCCACGCCGGCCAGAATGGCCGCACCTAAGGCAGGACCTTCATCGACATTGATCTCTTCTAGGGCAAGGTCTGTAGCGCTTGCGATGATCTCTTTCCAAAGCGGCGATCGGGCCCCTCCGCCTAAAGCTCGGATGCCAGTCCCTTGCCAACCTGCAGAACGCAGGAGTTCTACGGAATCGCAAAGGCCAAAAGCTACGCCTTCCAAGACCGCACGAGTCAACTCTGCTTCACCATGGGTAGCACTGAGACCGACAAAGCTTGCCCTGCAATTAGCATCGCCATGGGGCGTTCGCTCACCAGTTAAGTATGGCAGAAAGACCAAACCTCTGCTTCCTGGGGGCGCTGTCGCGGCACGCTCCGTCAAGGCGTCGTAGGGTTCTGCTTCGCGCCCCAGCTGCTTGCGTAGCCAGCTCAATGATAAACCAGCAGACAGCATGACCCCCATCATGTAAAACTGACCGGGTATACAGCTGTTAAACATGTGTACGGTGCCATGTGTAATGAGTTTCGGCGAAGCAAGATGGGCAAGTAAAACACCACTTGTTCCCAGGCTCACCATGCCCCGTCCTGGTTTAACAACACCCGAGCCCACGGCTCCGCAAGCATTATCGGCTCCGCCTCCCACGACGGGAGTTCCTGCCTTGAGCCCGGTAAGATTTGCGATTTCAGCGGTAATTGTGCCCGCCACTTCACTAGACTCCACAATGGGAGGCAAGATGTCACTAGATAAGCCTAGAGCTTTTAGCACCGGTGCGGACCAGACTTGCTTGCGGACATTCATCATCAGCATACCCGCTGCATCCGACACTTCCATGTGCAGACTTCCCGTGAGGCGAAAACGCACATAATCCTTTGGCAACACTAAGTGTCGTAGTCTATCGAAGTTCTCGGGTTCATGATTTCGCAGCCACAGAAGCTTCGGGAGGGTAAAACCCTCCAAGACTGGATTGCATACTTCCTCCACCAGCACCTCGCGATCCACGGACTCTTCAATGTAGCGACACTCGGCGCTTGTTCGAACGTCATTCCAAAGAATAGCGGGCCGGATCACCTGGCGATCTCCATCGAGAAAAACCGAACTATGCATCTGACCCGAGAGGCCGATTCCTACAATCTCCTCCCCGGTAACATGCAGCTTCTTCATCACAGCCTGAATGGACGCCACTGTGGCCTGCCACATGTCCTCGGGGTTTTGCTCAGACCAGCCTGGCTTGGGAGAAAAGTATGGATACTCCGTCGTAACACTACCGGCTACATCACCATTCGTCTTCAACAGCAGAGCCTTCACTGCTGAGGTTCCAATATCAAGGCCTAAGAGATAACCCATAACCCTACCCTTTCTAGACTTCAAGAATGTAGCGATTCAAGATGGCCTCCAGGAGTTCTTGACGTCCAGAGCCGAGGGTTATCTGGTCATGCTCAAGGGCATAGGCACTGAGCTCTTCAAAGCCCACTTTGCCTTGAACAATTTGCTCGCCGATACCCGAACGATAGCTCCTGTAACGATCCGCTACAAACTCCTCTAACGCACCAGAGGTAAGCAGGCGATCTGCAACCAAAAGACCATGCGCGAAGGCATCCATTCCGGCGATATGCGCATAAAACAAGTCGACTGGTTCAAAGGACCCTCTGCGCACTTTCGCGTCAAAGTTCAGTCCGCCTGGGGCCAAACCACCATTGAGAAGGATTTCATACATGGCCAGCGTGGTCGTGTACACATTTGTCGGGAACTGATCCGTATCCCAACCTAAAAGCTCATCGCCCTGGTTGGCATCAACACTCCCCAGAATTCCGTTTACACGGGCTAGACGCAGCTCATGCTGGAAGGTGTGACCAGCCAGGGTAGCATGATTTGCCTCAATATTGACCTTGAAGTCTTTCTCCAGGCCATAGGTTCGCAAGAAACCAAGAACCGTCGCGACATCATAGTCATATTGATGCTTTGTCGGCTCCTTGGGCTTGGGTTCGATCAAGAATTGACCGGTAAAGCCGATCTTTTTCGCGTAATCCACCGCCATATGGAGGAAACGGGCTAAGTTGTCCAGTTCGAGTTTGAGATCGGTGTTCAGAAGCGTCTCATAACCTTCCCGACCACCCCAAAAGACGTAGTTCTCACCGCCCAACTCCTTGGTGATTTCCATGGTGTGTTTCACACGGGCAGCGGCATAGGCAAAAACATCAGCATTGGGCGATGTAGCAGCCCCGTGCATAAATCTGGGGTGTGAGAAGAGGTTGGTCGTGCCCCAAAGCAACTTCTTACCCGTCTTGGCCATGAGCTCCTTCATCAAGGCCGCGATCTCATCGAGGTTCTTTAAGCTTTCCTTTAGGTTCGAACCTTCTGGAGCCACGTCTACGTCATGAAAACAGAAATAGGGAATCTGCATCTTCTCCATGAACTCAAACGCTGCATAAACCCTGGCCTTGGCAATCTCCATAGGGTCCGTCAAGTTGTCCCAAGGTCTCTGGGCTGAATCAGAACCGAACATGTCTTTGCCGCCAGCCACAAAAGTGTGCCAATAGGCTACGGAAAAACGCAGGTGTTCCTCCATGGTTTTTTCACCCACGACTCTTTGGGGATCGTAATAGCGAAAAGCCAAGGGATTATCCGTTTTCTTACCTTCATACAAGACCTTACTTACTTCCGGAAAATACACAGTCACCTTCAAGACCTCCCCTTCTCTATATTACATCTCTGCCGAATGCTGTCCTTCAAGAGCCTTCTTGCCGAAACGAGGCAGATTAAAGGGCAGTTTGTTCTTACTGATCGCATCAAACGCAACGGCGGCTAAGAGTACCAAACCCTTTACAACCTGTTGCACGTTGGAACTGATCCCCATAATGGACATCCCATTGTTGAGAACACCCATGAATAATGCTCCAATCAAGGTCCCACCAACGGTTCCCACTCCACCGTAGGCGCTAGCACCACCAAGGAAACATGAACCGATGGCGTCCATTTCAAAGGACATACCTGCCTGGGGTGAAGCGGAGTTCAGTCTGGCTGCAAAGACAATTCCAGCCACCGCTGCAAGGAAAGCCATGTTCACATAGGCCAGGAACAAAAGCCGCTTCGTCTTTACACCAGAGAGACGAGCCGCCTTTTCATTACCGCCTAGGGCATAGAGGTGTCGGCCCATCACTGTGTGACTTGTGAAATAGCTATAAGCCAGCAAGACAATCCCGACGATGATCAGAACCATGGGGATACCACGATACGAAGCCAGGATATAAAAGAGCCAGACCACTGCGGGCGAGATGACAGCCATCTTGGCGATGAGCATCCACACATTCTCCACGGCGTACCCTTTGTTCTTGCGACCGAGATAGCCCATAACCTGGGTGACACAATAGATAACAGCGATCAGGATACCCACTAAGAGCGAGGTCGTGTTTCGAACCCCGAAGAGTTCCAGACTGGCCAAGGGGTCAGGCACATAGCCCGTAGAATAACCCAGGTAAGCAGGGGGGAATGGCGCCAGGGTCAGCCCGTTTAGTACAATCAAGGTCAGCCCACGGAAGACCAGCATCCCTGAAAGCGTCACAATAAAGGCAGGGATGCGCATATAGGCTATCCAGAACCCTTGCCAGCTCCCAATAAGAATCCCGATTCCAAGACAGAGCAAGATGGAAAGGTGTGGATTCCATCCCCAGGTAATGATGAACGTCCCTGCACAGGCACCAATCAGAGCCACCACAGAGCCCACCGACAAGTCGATGTTACCTCCCGTCAATATACAAAGCAGCATACCAACGGCAAGAATCACTACGTAGGCGTTTTGGAAAATCAGGTTCGACACATTCATAGGCTTGAGCAAAACGCCTTTGGTCAAGACTTGAAAGACAATGACCAGTGCAACTAATGCTATAAGCATCATGTATTGCTTCAAGTTGTTCCGGAATGTCGTTCGTATACTGTTCATGCCCCGATCTCTCCTTTACTGTCCTGCATGATGCAATTCATTATGATCTCCTGTGTAGCCTCTTGCGCCGGGAACTCACCAATGATCCTCCCTTGATTCATCACGTAAATTCGATCGCACATGCCCAGGATCTCTGTAAGCTCCGACGAGATAAACAGTGCAGACTTACCCTGTTCTACCAGCTCGTTGATGATCTGGTAAATCTCGTACTTGGCCCCTACATCCACACCTCGGGTTGGCTCATCGAGAATCATTATATCAGGTTGGGAAAAAATCCATTTCCCCAACAATACTTTTTGTTGATTTCCGCCGGATAAGTTTTCTACAAGCTGTTCCACTGTAGGCGTCTTGATACCTAGAGACTGCCGGTAACGATCCGCCATGTTACGCTCCAGATCCTTATCAATTCGTGCCTTCTTCGACACAAAATCCATCCGCGGTAAGGTAATGTTGTGCATGATACTATTACTCAAAATCAGACCGCTACCTTTGCGATCTTCGCTCACATAGGCCAAGTTCGCTTGAATGGCGTCGGGTACAGAGTTAAGTTCCAGTTCAACGCCATCTTTATAGACAGTGCCTGAGGCCTTGATGCCGTAGGCTTGACCGAAGATGGACATGGCTAGTTCCGTTCGTCCTGCACCGATTAAGCCGTAGATCCCTACGACTTCACCCTTGTGCAGCTTCAAGGATACATTGTCCACCACTTTTCGATCGGTGAACAGTTCGTGGTAGACAGTAAAGTTCTTCACTTCAAGGGCGATTTCCTCATGAACCTTCCTGGAGCGCGTTGGATAGCGCTCTGTCATCTCTCGACCTACCATACCCTTAACAATGCGTGCTTCGGGGATTTCGTCCGCCTGATTGTCCAGAGTCTCAACGGTTGAACCGTCCCGTAAGATAGTGATGCGGTCAGCGCAATAGGAGATTTCATTTAACTTATGAGAGATAATAATAGAAGTAACACCTTGTTCCTTTTTGAGACGAAGCAGCAAATCCAACACATTCCTGGAATCACTCTCATTCAAACTTGACGTCGGTTCATCCAGGATCAAGAGGCGAACGTTCTTCGCCAACGCTTTCGCTATTTCAATTAATTGCTGCTTACCTACACTGATATCCTTAACGAGCGTATGGGGATCTTCATGAAGACCCACAACGCGCATATACTCTTCGGCCTTCTGAAAGGTCTGGTGCCAATTGATGCGCCCTCTTTTTTGCTGCTCGTTACCAAGAAACATGTTCTCACCAATGGATAAGTAAGGAACTAAAGCTAGTTCTTGGTGAATAATGACGATGCCCAAACGTTCCGAGTCCTTGATTCCCTGGTGACGGCATAGCTGACCATCATAGAAGACTTCCCCAGTATAGGAACCGTAAGGATAGACACCGCTTAGGACATTCATCAACGTCGTTTTTCCCGCGCCGTTTTCTCCCACCACCGCATGGATTTCCCCTTCGTTCACGGTAATGTTGACATTGTCCAGCGCTTTAACACCGGGGAACTCCTTTGCGATGGAGCGCATCTCT
>DUQE01000018.1 GCA_012837925.1 Bacillota bacterium | reverse complement strand
GATATCCTCTATACATCCGATGGAGGGTATACAAGAAACGCAAGCGAAACCTACCATGATCAAGCAACTGTTACGCTGATGGCTGCTCAGGAAAGGCATGGTTCGAAGGGGCCAATCAGACGACAAACGGAGGATGGAGACACGTATTCCTTCTTATTCTTCGAGTCCAATATGCCAGATCGGGGTTCACTCTTATTGAATGTACAGGCCAAGTGGTATGAGGAACAGCTCTTGGGACTGTCTTCAGAACACAACAGCGTCGTGGTGAGCAACGAGGGACAGGTCTTCGTGGCAGGCGATGCGTCACTCACCGACAAGGTTTCTCGCATCTGGCCCACGCTCCTAACACGCTTCGACCATGATAGCAGAAGTCACGGCTTTATTCTGGAGCCCGGGGGCAAGAGTGGTTGGATGTACTATGAAATGACGAACCTAGGCGGTTACTATCTTAGGTTCTTCGAAACAGGCACGATCTTGCCTGGCCTATTAGCAGTACGGAATTTCGTATTAAGCTTGTTGATTGCGGTTACAGCCATTTTGTTCGGAGGAGCCCTTTACATTCTGTTTGCTTTCTACCTTCCTTTTAAGGCAGTTCGGGAAGCACTCCAGAAGGATCGTACCGGCGATGAAACAGTTGTTCAACAGGTCGACCGATTGTTGGTGGACAAAATGGAACAGCAGCTTACCAAACAGATGGATGCCCTCCTGCAGGGTGAAGAATTAGGCATCACTAACTACCCTGCTTCGCTTATTCTGGTTGACTCTTCCGATTCTGAAACGATCCGTCGCGTGGTTACGTCCTCTACTAGTTCACCTACACTTACCGCACTCATTTCCTTTGGCTGTGCAATTGTCGTAAGTGACAAGAGCGCCGAACAGATGCTGGAGTTGTGTTTAAACATCGTAGATGCAACGGGTGCCCGCTGTCTGTATGGGAAACCAAGGCATTCCGCTAGCGAGTTAGCCCAATGCTATGGAAATCTATCGGACTTATGGCAGCAGCGTTTCTTGTATGTAGGCCAACAAGTGCTCTCTGAAACGCTAACAAACACGTACCAATCTCCACTGGACTTTGAAACGAAGGATACAGAACCTCTCTTTAGCTCTTTGCGAGCCGGAGAGCTCGATGAAGCTCGGGCGATCTGGAAAGGGATTTTCGAGAAAATCCGTGACGCCAATTACAATGATTTTCGCTTCTACACGAGGTATCTCTTGAAATATCTCAACACCATGCAAAGCGAATTAGGCTTAGAGTCCTTGGCCAACGCTTCTGATCTGTTTGACAATCTGGAGGATGTGGCTGACCTTCACCAACTCCTTGATACCATCTTCGTTCGTATCGTAGCCGCACACGTTGATCTAAGGAAGAATCACCTCCAGCAGTTGGCCTCCAAAATCGATGAACGCATCGCAGCAGGCTACAATGACGGCAATCTATCCGCCCAGAGTATAGCCGATGAAATGGGCTTGAACGCCGTGTACCTAGGCCGACTCTATCGGGAGAGTACAGGGATATCCATTGGTGAAGCACTAAAGCGAACCCGGATTGAACAGGCCAAACGCCTGCTGATCGAGACGTCTGACTCGGTCAAGGACATTGCTTCCCGCGTTGGCTTTTCGAACAACAAGTACTTTTTCGTTGTCTTTAAGGAGCTGGTGGGAGTAACCCCCAAAGAGTTTCAGGCGCTAGAGAAAAGTGGGAGTCAATAAAAAAACCTTGCTGGTGCACGATTCGATCATGCACGTAGCAAGGTTTTTCTTCGCATCTTAGATCAACTGTCGACGTTGACGTTCTTTCTCAGCATCCGCGTCCTCTACAGGATACCACATGGGTTCGACAAAGCGAACACTGCAACTCTCCCCTTGGGAGAACGTGATGCGATGGGGTGTTTGGACTTTAAGGGTCTGATCACCAATGGGGACAACATATTCGGTGCGGTCCGTTAGGAAAATCCGAGTTTGCACATGCGTCCGATAGCCTTTCTCAGCTGTAAGTTCGATGGCATTAGGACGCGTAGCCATAATCATTTCGGGTTCAGCGTTTGGTGGTGCCTCTAGATCTAGGGGATGTTCCATATCTCCCTTGGCATACACCTTACCGTCTTTGATCACGACATTGAGGAACGTACTTTCCCCCAAGAAGCTGTGGACAAAACGGTTAATGGGCCGGTTATACAGATTCTCCGGAGTATCAATTTGCATGATCTTTCCCATGTCAGCCACGAGCATGCGGTCTGAGAGGGCCATAGCTTCCGACTGATCGTGGGTTACAAAGATAATGGTAAACCCGAATTT
>DUQE01000017.1 GCA_012837925.1 Bacillota bacterium | reverse complement strand
ACGAAGACGAGTGGTATAGTATCGTGAAGGAGATAGAAGACGCGGGAGAAAAGATGACGCCTTACTCCCTTAAAGCGTCGACCAATAACTATGAAGAGTACTTGAGAGTAACTAGAGACGTATCGAACGGAGTTAATCTAAATGGATTGGTTCCAGCGGATACCTATTTCCTAGTGAACGGCGAAGAGACCCGTATTCTAGGTGCCGTTAACATCCGCTACGTTCTGAACGACTCTCTATTGAACTACGGTGGACACATTGGCTATGGAATCAGACCAACGGAGCGTAGGAAGGGCTACGCCGCAAAGATGCTAGAACTGGCTCTTGCGATCTGCGGAGAAAGAGGCATGAAAAAAGTCCTGCTAACTTGCGATAAGGGGAATCTCGGTTCCGTTAAGACGATGATGAAAAACGGAGCCGTGTTGGAAAACGAAGTACAGGAAAGAGGCAAGACTGTACAGCGCTACTGGATCACGCTATAATACCGACTACGAAGGAGTAAGAGATATGCTATACATATTCATGGGACCAAGTTGCACAGGAAAATCAACGGCGGTTAAGAAGATCAAGGACATCGTGGACGCCGAAGTGTTTGCGGGTAAGGATTATCTAAGAATGGCCAAGGGGGAACATGACGCCTGGCAAATGTTCTTTGATAAGCTACGAGCCGCAGCATCAGATACAAATGATCACATTGTCTACCTAATCACAGACAAGGCAGAGCTAGAGCGAGTTGCAGATATTGAAAAGGCACATAAGATCCGATTTACAGCTCCGCTTGAGACAATCAAAGAACGCTTTTCCCAGAGGATGAATGGGAGAATGCCTGGGCCGGTTGAGAAAATGTTAGAGAAGCAATCTGCAGACTGGGAAGGCATTGAAGGGGAGCTGACTGTAGACACGTCGCGGGACGAGGATCTCAAGCGACTCATAGAATTGTTTGAAACCTTGTAGGCAGAAGGATGGAACGGATATGCCAAGGGGGTTTCGTCCCAACAAGAGGATGTCCGACCTTGATTTAGGTTAGGTAGGCCAAGGTTGACGCGGGGGGCGTTGGTTGTGACTGATTACATGAATTCCAAGTGGGCTCTTGAGCTTGTCGACTTGCAGAGAGAAGACGGCTCTTGGGGGTACTTTCACACGTTGAGCAATCCTTCTAAGAGGTATCCCATTACGACGGAGCAAGCTCTGCGCAGGCTGGAGGTTCTGGGTTACACAATAGATGACCACCCAATACGGAAAGCAGTATCATATATGCACGACTGTTTGACTGGAAGAGACGCGTTACCCGACCGAAGAGAAAAGAGTCATGACTGGGATGTATTCTCGGAACTCATGTTAGCTACTTGGATACGTAGATTTACGAAAGAGGATTGCGATGCAAACTGTGTCGCAGAAAAGTGGGCAGACATTATCAGTCACTCCTTTGAGGAAGGCACCTATGACCACGACAAGTATGTAGGTACATATAGAAATGTCTTTCAGTCACCTCCTAAAGGCGACCGTCTGGCCGATCTAGCCACCTTCTATCAAGTGTCGCTGGTAGCGGACCTTATGCGGGATGACATTGCACTCGCTCTCATAGAGTACCTTCTTCAGAATCCAACAGGCATCTATTACCTGTATGATCAGAGACTCATGCAGCCTCCACAGGAGTTTCAATCCAAGCAAGCTAGCAGGTATCTAGCAGCTATTGAGCTCTTAGCGGAGTATAAAAACCCAGGGTGCTGCCACAGGCTCGCCTTTGTCGCCACTTGGTTGAGGCAAAATAGAGAGCTAGAGGGGTATTGGGACATGGGGCCGGGGGCCAAGGATGGAGTAAGGTTTCCGCTATCGGACTCATGGCGTACGAAAGAACTACGAGTAAAGGACTGCACATACAGAATCACAAGGATTCTTAGAAGCATTGAAGGCAGCGGTGGAGCAAAGCACAAAGGAGGAGTGGGTCGAAGGATATGAGCAATCGGATGAAGATTATGGCCTTGATGCTGCTACTTTGCATAGGCTTGAGTGGATGTAGTCTAAGGGGTAGCTACAGTAAGTCCATCAATAAGATGAGTGGTTCATCGTCAAACTGGACAGTGGAGAGTTGAGCATACAACTGTTAGATTCGCGAGGCGAAGTCCTTCATGACTTTGAAGTCAGCAAAAAAGGTAACGTCAAACAGGAGATCACAGAAGACGGAATATTTGTGATCCTGATTTCAGGTACCGAGTTTAAGGGCAGCTATCAAGTGGAATGGTAATCCGGGTGAAGCGAGGAGGTGTACTATGGATCATATCATAGGTGGTTCATTACTTGCCCTAGCAGGTTGTCTTTTGGGCTTTGTAACGTACAAGAAGTACAACATCTTTTGGGACTTTATTAATGCAAGACTCTTACGGAAGTGGCTCGGCGATACTGCTACATCGAGAGTCCTGTATACTGTAAGTGCTGTTTTGATTGTTGTTGGCGCGTTAGTGGCCACAGGTCTAATCCGTTAACCGAAGTCCATAGCCAAAGGGAAACAAGTAATCCTTTTCCCTGTAATTCCGTTTGTAAATGGTTTCGCCGAACTGCTTGGCTGTTCTT
>DUQE01000016.1 GCA_012837925.1 Bacillota bacterium | reverse complement strand
GCCCGCGTTGCCCTCGAGTTCTTATACGCCTTCATGCCCTTGGTTGACTTGGCCGATGGCAACGGGGAACTCTTTCTTAGTCACGTGCGCCATAGTTTGCGCTCTCTCCGCGAAACTTCCTGGGGTCAGACGATGACAGGCGAGTTGTTCCTGCACTACGTCTTACCTTATCGCATCAGCAACGAAACCATGGAAGACTATCGCCCTTACTTCTGGAACGAACTCTTTGTCAGAGTGAAGGATCTTTCCATGGTTGATGCGATTTTGGAGATCAACCACTGGTGTCATGAAAAAGCCACATACATTGCCTCCGACCCTAGGACCCTTTCTCCCTTGAACATGGTGCGTAACGCCAGAGGTCGCTGCGGTGAAGAATCAGCACTCCTAGTTGCGGCACTACGCAGTCTGGGTATTCCCGCCAGACAAGTCTACGCACCGCGCTGGGCCCATACCGATAGTAACCATGCCTGGGTCGAAGCTTGGGCTGATGGTGAATGGTACTTCTTAGGTGCCTGCGAGCCAGAACCTCGTCTCAACATGGGTTGGTTCGATGGTCCGGCAAGGAGAGCTATGCTCATCCATACCAGGGTGCCGGGTACAATCTATACCGGTCCAGAAGAAAGAGTGCAAGTAACCGATGACTATACGGAACTAAACCTGCTTAGTCGCTATGCTGCTGTGCAACGACTGACAGTCTCGGTTAAAGATATACGAGGGCAGGCCGTGGCAGGAGCCGATGTAGACTTTCAAGTCTTCAACTATGGAGGCTTTGCATCCTTGGCGATTCTAAAGACAGATGCAGACGGAAATGCATCTCTTACCATAGGTCATGGCGATCTTCTAGTCCATGTATCCAAAGACGCAGTCTGGAGTTCTGTCTTCGTCAGCTCTGCAAGTCGTGCCCAAACGGTCGAAGTAGTCCTAGGAACGGGAAGTCCACGGGTTACGGAGTTTACAATGCATGTTCCTCCTGTTCTACCTGGCCAGGGACCAGAAGTGAACAGTCAGGAGAGAGTGGAGAATGATCGCCGCCTGCAAGAAGAAGATGCAATTCGGGCTGCCTATGAAGCGACCTTTGTTAGTCGCCAGCAAGCACAAGAACTTGCTTCTGAACTGGGGATTGACTTCGATTCTGTGTGGAGTATCTTAGAGAAGGCAAGGGGGAATAGTCCTGAGATTATAGAGTACTTAAAGACAGCGGTACCCGAATACGGTGCCATGGCACTTGAACTACTCCGTGTCCTTTCAGCAAAAGACCTGACAGATACAACAAAAGAGATCCTCCTTGACCATCTTGATGGAGCACTTCCTTATGAGGAACTATACCTACCAGAGGATTTCATCAACTTCATCCTGCAACCTAGAGTAGCCAATGAAGCATTAGGAGCATACAGAGGGTTCTTTCAACAAATCTTTACACTGGACTCCCAGGAAATCTGTCGTCATAATCCCATCCTGCTCAAGCTGTGGATTGATGAGAACATCAAGCACCTAGAGGGAGGAGGACTACCCAGTTGGCCAAATCCTCAAGGGACCTTTGAGCTTAGGGCGGGGCATGGGATCGCTAAACAGATTCTCTTTGTATCCATGGCCCGCAGCTTTGGTGTACCCGCACAGCTCTCTCCTATAGACGGCAGCGCTCAATATTTACACGAAGACACCTGGGTGAGGGTGGATCAAGGCGTGAGTGGCGATGTAGGGACGATTCGCATCGTTCATCCGGAAGATCACAAGGGCGTCTACTTCCACAACTTCTCGCTCGCACGATTGGATGAGGGTGTCTTTCGATCCTTGCGTTTCCGCGGGCTGGACGAAGAAGCCTTCAATGACCAAGACTTCTGTGATGAACTCGATGTGAGTCCGGGAATCTATCGCCTCACAACCGGCCAGCGCAGAGAAAATGGAGACGTCTTCGTTACCTTGCGAGACTTTGAAGTTCGTTCTGGAGAGATCTTCGATCTAGAACTCAACTTTCCCCAAGAGACTGCTGGTGCATTTTTAGGGACGTTTCCCAAGGGTATCTCCCTAGGGGAGCGTGGGGGAGAGAAGCAGATTTGTTTGGACGAACTAAAGGGTGATGGGCCTGTGGCCCTGGCTTGGATTGATCCCACCCAAGAACCCACAAAGCACCTCATGCGAGATCTGAAAGAACGCCAAACAGAGTTTGACGCACAGTCGATTTCTCTCGTGATCTGTCTAGAAACGAGCGATCCGTTTAACCTAGAGGGTTTACCCACAAACACCTACTGCGTAGAGGATCCAGACCACAAAGCTTTGGGGTTAGTACAAACCTCTCTTCAAGAAAAGCTGTCCTCGAATCTTCCCATCGTGGTAGCCTTCGACCGAAACGGGATGATCCGCTACAAATCGGCGGGGTACCAAATCGGAACAGGTAGTCACATACTAAAGAGTCTATCCGTTGGTGAAGACATCCCGGACGTCCACCGCTAAGCAAGGGAGGAATTTTCCTTGCTACTGGCAAATCCGGCGGTGCAGAACCGAATAGATATAATGCAAGGGCGTTTCAGATAGGAACAGTAATTTATGTAAATGGAGGGATGGCGCATGCGTCGTTCAACGTTGATTCAAACACTTTCACTCGTGATGTTCGTGGTATTGGTGGTGAGCTCACCAAGCTTCGCGGCCCTAAGAGATGGTTATCTAGGCGATGTAGCCGTGGTAACATGGCTTGAGGGTGATACAGTAAAGGTTGCTCTAGCCAATGAATCCACAACACGCAAGAGTGTTACTATTTCGTCAGAAGGGTGGGATCAACGCTGGCGGCCGTTCTTTTTGGATCGGACCATTGTCGTACCGGCCCGCACCGTACTCATCGAAGCCTTCAACCTGAACTCATCGTGGCGAGGAGAACCACTGTCCATAAAGGCAAGCACATGGGATCGCACCGCCGTTGTCGAGGTGCAGACTCAGGATATCTTTAGGCCAACAAGCTACGTAGTTCGCTCGCAGGAAGAAGTAGGAGTAAGGGTCGACCTGGGATTCTTTGCTGCTGATCGTGATAACCCCTACTTGATGGTTGACGAGTACTTCCGAGGTGTTTCAGCAGAAGACATCGGAAGAATTCAAGTCCGGATGGTGGAAGGCGGGTTTAAGTACGCACCGGATATGCGGAGAATCGAAAAGATTGAACCCTACATGATGCTCTCGATGTTCGCTCCCAGACCACGCAAAGACGCCACCGTCTTTACCTTTAGTGTCTACAAATACCGCGACGATGCCTATTGGAACTACTATCAAGATGAAATCCCGGGTCCGACCATCTTAGTCTATAGCAGAAATCTGACCCTGCAAGACAACTCGCACCTCTATCAGTCGCCAACACCAGCCTGGGATCGCATATAGCAGCCTATTACCCCCTTTCTTCAGGGGGTATATTTTTTTAGCAGGGACATGGAAGCAGTTGTGGAAGATAGGAAGCAGAACACGAAGGAGCTTTGTCTATGCTAAATCCCAAGCTTTACATCTTCGATATTGACGGCACCCTGCTTACGACGGACTACAAGATCCTTCCCTCCACCAAAAAGGCCATGAAGCTCTTGGCTGAGGGAAAGCTGAGCGCGCCCATCATGCTGGCCAGCGCCCGCTCCCCAAAAGCCATTGACCCTATTGCCAGAGAACTTGATTTATCGCCCTTTTACATCAGCCTAAATGGAGCCTTCATTGTGCAAAACGAGAAGGTCTTGTATGATAGACCCATGGAGCCCAGCGCGACCCAAAGAGTTATTGAAATAGGGCAAGAAGAGGGCTTGAGTGTCAATGTTTATTCTCGCTGGGATTGGTTCATTAACGAGGTCAACCCTTGGTCTACCCATGAAGCGAAGATGGTGGGCTGGGAAGGCGAAGTAAGGGATTTAAGCACAGTTCATGAAGCCCATAAAATACTTTTGCTGGGAGAGCAAGACGAGATCCTTAAAGTCCAGAGGCGTTTGACCGAGGAAGTACCCAGTGTAGCGGCGCATCGTTCCATTCCCCACTACCTTGAAATTGTGGATGCCAGTGCCAGTAAGGGACAGGCTTTAGAGCTTGTAAGCGAATTGATCAGCGTGGGTTTTGCGAACATGGTCGCCTTTGGAGACGGCGAAAATGATCTGGCTATGCTGAAGACGGCTGGTTTTGCTGTCGCCATGGGTAACGCCCACCAGAGCTTGAAAGATGAAGCCGACTTTGTGACGAGCAGTAATGACGAAGATGGAATATATCGGGCGGTGTTGAAAATTCTCGAATTGGGTGGTGTACGTTAGTTGAAGAATGTCGACTTTGTGATTATAACGGGTTTATCGGGAGCCGGTAAGACGCAAGCTATGAAGGCACTGGAAGACCTGCACTTCTTTTGCATCGATAATCTTCCGCCCGCTCTTGTAAGACCCTTAGTAGAACTCCATGGCCAGAGCCAGGCCGAGCGGCAATATGCCATCGCCATTGACATTCGGGTTCGGGAGTACTTCACCGATCTTAGGCGCTCCCTTGAGTGGCTGGAAAACAGCGGTCATTCCTACCGCCTCATCTTCCTGGATTGCACAGACAATGTGCTCATTAAGCGCTTTAGTGAAACAAGACGCTTGCATCCTCTGGTGAAGGGGCAAACCAAGGCTGAGAGCATCGCTGAAAACATCACCGCAGAGCGGCACCTTCTGGCTGAAGCCCGTGAAATGGCCCATGTGATCATTGACACGACCGACCTGCGCCCCATGGATCTTCGGGGACGGATCAACGAAATCTACTTGGGTGTGCCTCTGCAAAAGTCGCTCATGGTCGACGTCTTCTCCTTCGGGTATAAATACGGTGCTCCCATCGATGCGGACATTGTCTTTGATGTACGCTTTATCCCCAACCCCTTTTATGTGGATGAGCTGCGCCCCTTGACAGGTGAAGAAAGCGCTGTCTCCGACTATGTGATGAACTTTCCCATTACACAGCTTTTCCTCGAGCAATTTACCGATCTGATCAGTAGCTTATTGCCCAATTATGCCAAAGAAGGAAAAGCTCGCTTAACGATTGGCATTGGCTGTACGGGTGGACAACACCGTTCGGTGGCCATTGCCTTGGAGCTCGTGAAACGCCTGGAAGCCCTTGGCATTAACGCAGGCGCAAGGCACCG
Source organism: Bacillota bacterium (assembly GCA_012837925.1). Lineage (GTDB taxonomy): Bacteria > Bacillota > Limnochordia > Darwinibacteriales > Darwinibacteriaceae > UBA5420. The sequence goes on along the minus strand of DUQE01000016.1, from coordinate 24,111 downwards.
CGAGCTCGACTAATCTGTGCCGAAGTAAGAAAGGTGAAGAAAATGAATCGTGCAGAACGTCTAGGGCAAGAAAAAGTCTTGCCCTTGTTAATTCGATTTTCCATACCCGCGATCGTGGGTATGCTTGTTCAAGCTTTATATAATGTGGTCGACCGCATTTTTGTCGGAAACGGAGTAGGGCCCCTTGGTTTAGCGGGACTGACTGTATCGTTTCCGGTCATGCTCGTGCAGATGGCCTTTTCTATGTTAATTGGTCTTGGTGCCACGGCCTTGATTTCCATCCGACTTGGAGAAGACCGACACCATGAAGCGGAGCAGATCATGGGTAATGCAGTAGGTCTCCTGGTCTTGGTCTCTGCCACCCTCACGATCTTGGGCATCGCTTTTTTGGATCCCATGCTTCGTTTGATGGGAGCCAGTGAAGCAGTCTTGCCCTATGCCAGAGACTATTTGCGTATCATTTTGTATGGAACGATCTTTCAGTTCATTGGTTTTGGCCTCAATCATATGATTCGTGCCCAAGGGAACCCCAAGGTAGCCATGGCCACCATGCTGATTGGTGCCATCACCAACATTGTTTTGGATCCCATTTTCATCTACGCTTTTGGCTGGGGAGTGTCGGGAGCCGCTTTTGCTACCGTGTTGTCGCACGTAGTCTCCTCTGTGTGGGTACTCTCCTTCTTTTTACGGGGAAAGAGTCAACTGCACCTGAACTTGCGGCAAATCCACAAGATTAAATGGCCTGTGGTTGTTCAGATTGCCTCCATAGGTTTTGCCCCCTTTGCCATGCAACTGGCGGGAAGCCTGCAGAATCTCGTTTTGAATAAAAGTCTGGCCATATACGGTGGTGACCTAGCCATTTCGGCCATGGGTATTGTATTTAGCGTCAACACCTTGTTTTTGATGCCCATCTTTGGAATCAACCAAGGGTCTCAACCGATTCTTGGCTTCAACTATGGGGCAAAGAAATACGAAAGGGTCAAGCAAACCCTTCGCTATGCAGCGGCTGGAGCCACCATCTTATCTGTTATGGGTTTCTTGGCTACACAACTCTTTCCACGTCAGCTCGTATCCTTGTTTGGACGACATGATGCCGAGTTGATGGGGCTTGGCATACAGGCGATGCGAACCGTCATGATGTCGTTTCCCATCATTGGTCTGCAGATCATCGGGGCAAACTTCTTCCAGGCCTTGGGCAAACCCAAGAAAGCAACATTCTTGTCCTTGAGTCGCCGCGTTCTGCTCTTGATTCCCCTGATGCTGATCTTGCCCAGGTTCTTCGCCTTAAGCGGTGTCTTTTATGCGTATCCTGTTGCAGACGTTGGCGCCGTCACCATTACTCTATGGATGTTGATGAGGGAGTTTGCGGCACTTGACGCGGAAGAGTCTAAGCGGGTGAATATGGTTCCATCACCCCAATCTGAGAGGTGATCTCTGTATGCGAGTGTATATAGCGCAAGTGAATCCGAAAGTGGGAGACTTAACGGGCAATGTGGAAATGCTTCGAAACATTGTCCAAGCGAACCCGGAAGCAGAACTGTTTGTCTTTCCTGAGCTCTTTCTGACGGGATATCCACCCCAGGATCTTCTTCGCAGAAGGGAGTTCTTGGACCATGTCCAAGAGCGCCTTGCGGAGATTGAAGAGTTCACCAGAACTTGTCCTAGTCAGGCTCTGCTCTTAGGAACGCCTGTAATCGAAGGTGACAGCCTTTTTAATGCGGCCGTGTTCATGCAAAACGGAACCGCCCAAACTGTGTACAAGAAGCAAAAACTCAGCCGGTTCCGGGGTTTCGATGAGACAAACTATTTTACCCCAGGACAAGACGCGCCTCGGGTTAACTTGGGTGAATGGACCATCGGTGTGAGTCTTGGTCTCGAACTCGATCACATCCAGGCGGCCGCGTACAAGGAAGCAGGGGTAGATGTCATCATCAACCTTGCGGCCATTCCATACAGGGTTGGGGAAGAGGACGCACATCGGCAAACTCTTTCTTACGTAGCGAGAGCGGCGAGAATGCCCATTATCAGTGCGGCCCAAGTGGGGGCAAACGATGGTCTGATTTTTTCCGGGGGAAGCTTCGCCCTAGATAGGGCCGGTAACTCTACGGCTATCCTGCCGGATTTTAGGGAGGCTGGATCCCTTGTAGACTTGACCGCACCGGGAGGGCATGTAGTGACAGAATCCCGGGACGAAACCGCCCAAGTTTATGAAGCCTTGGTTCTGGGCCTGCGCGATTATGTGCAGAAAAGTGGAATGAGCAGGGTGATCCTTGGACTCTCCGGGGGTTTGGATTCTGCTGTTTCCGCATGCATTGCAGCTGCGGCCCTCGGTCCGGAAAATGTCTGGGGAGTGAGCCAACCCGGTCCCTTCTCATCATCTGGCAGTGTCGAGGATGCAAGGGCTTTAGCTGAGAACCTCCAGATTCGCTTCGACGTTCTGCCCATTACCGAGCTCTACGAAGCGACGCTTGCCTCTCTTGGGGGACTCTTTGCTGGTACAGAGATGAATGTGGCGGAGGAAAATATACAGGCACGTCTGCGCGGCAACCAGTGGATGGCTTTGTCGAACAAATTCGGGGGACTGGTTCTGACCAATAGCAATAAGAGTGAACTGGCCGTTGGCTACTGTACTTTGTATGGAGATATGAGCGGGGGACTCGCGGTTTTGGCCGACTGTTACAAGACGATGGTGTATCAACTGGCCTATTACATCAATCGGGAGCGGGAGATCATTCCTTGGAGCACCATTGAAAAACCGCCTTCCGCGGAGCTGCGGCCCGACCAAAGGGACGATGAGACCCTTCCGCCCTATGATATTCTCGATGGCATCATCAAACTCTATCTGGATGACGGGGCGAGCATTGCAGAGATACTCTCCCGGGGTTATGACGAAGAAACGGTGCGTTGGGTCACGCGCATCATCGATAACAACGACCATAAACGCAGGCAGGCGGCTTTGATTCTCCGGGTGACCACACCGATTTTGGGAGACGACCGCAAAATGCCCCTGGCGGCCCGCAAAGAATTCTATCCAGCCGGTATGAGGAGCTGACGGATCGAGATGCATGGAATTCCAATTCTGTATGAAGACAATCATCTCTTGGTGGTGGTAAAGCCGCCAAATCTCCTATCACAAGGGGATGCCACCGGGGATGAAGATCTTCTCACTCTGCTGAAGGAGTATATTAGGGATACGTATAACAAACCGGGAAATGTTTACTTAGGTCTCGTGCACCGACTCGATCGGCCGGTGGGCGGGGTCATGGTTTTCGCCAAGACATCCAAGGCGGCCAGTCGACTCTCTGAACAGATTCGGGAGCGGACGTTTAATCGGGGCTACCTGGCTGTCGTGGAAGGGCATCCTGAGCCGGTTGCGGGAAGCCTGCGCAACTACCTTTTGAAGGATAGTGCGAAGAACCTCGTCAAAGTGGTAAAACCGAATGTGGAGGGGGCCCAGGAGGCTCGGCTGGACTACAAGGTTGTGGACATGAACCGCGAGCACAGCCTTGTCCGAATCTGGCTTCGAACAGGACGTTCCCACCAGATTCGTGTCCAGATGGCGGAGCGTGGCCATCCCTTACTTGGGGACAGGCGCTACGGTAAAAAGACCAATGAACGGCAGCAAATAGCCCTGTGGGCTGAACGTATTTCCTTCCATCACCCTACGACCAAAGAAGCGTTGGAGTTTGTGGAAGCGCCCCCCGCAGTCAAACCTTGGACTGAATTCCATCTAGGGTCTTGACTCTAGGAGGAACTGCTCGACTGTGGCTTCTTCGCCAAGGGTTAGAACAGCCATACTAATGGGAAGGTCAAATCTCCTGGGCCCTGCACTGCCGGGGTTCAGGAACAAGACACCGTCTCTATCCTCCTGCAAAAACTTGTGGGAATGCCCGAAGATCACAATGTTCGTATCGTCTTTGAGCGTAGGCAATTCTGCTATATTATGGATGACCAAGATAGACCATCCATTAAGCACAACCCGTTCTGTGATCTTGAGGCGATTAGCCCACGACGCCCAATCCATGTTTCCTCGAACAACTGTCGTCGGTGCGATACGTTCGAGCTCGCCAAGGACGGCCGGACTGTCGATATCGCCCGCGTGAATAATGTGCTGGCATCCCTGCAGAATTTGTCTGGCTTGGCTACGCAGTAGACCATGGGTGTCAGAGATAACCCCAACTCGAATGCTTGACATGGTAAATTTCCCCTCTCCACCCTTCATTTAGCCCCTGAAAGGTCTTTTCCCTATTCTTACTGTTAACACCAGAATCCTTCTGCGAAGTTCTTGACCCCTTCTGTAGGTATTAGGATATCCGCTAGAATATTAGAGATGTAAGACGAAGACACCACAACCCAGGTGATGGGACGTGGTGTCTTTTCTTTTCCGTGTCTCTATTTTGCCAGCTCTGCCCGGAAGGTGGTTTGGAGAGTGACGGCGATTTGGAGCTGTCCAGGCATTAGGGAATCAATTTCCCCCTCTATTATGGCTGCTCCATCGGTTTCGAAGGCTGTTCCGTAATAGTAGCTTTCCTCGACATTCTCCAAGACCAGATTCGTGGTGCCATTGGCCTCGGCTAAGAGATTGGCTTTCCACCAGGCTTCTTCCATGGCTCGCCTATAGGCTTCTTCTCTAGGAGTACGGTGGTCCTGCACGCCGTATTGGAGACCGTAGATTATGTTCGCCCCGGCCTGTGTCACTTTGTCTAAGAATGGGGCAACTTTCGCGAGGTCCACGATTTGGACTTCGAAGACGTGACGCAAGGTAAATCCTTCAGGCACAGACTGTTGCGTGAGCTCATCCCAACGTTCTTTTTGATACATGTTGAACTCGGAGGTTCTCACGAATTCGGGCGAGGTGAACTCGCCAACGATGGCGATGATGTCCTGCATGACTTCATTACTCATCGTTAACGTCTCTTCAGCCGTGATTCCATCGGTCTTGGCTCCAACCCACATTTGCGCTTTGGTCGGAGGAACAAAGACAATACCGGTTCCTTGTACCTGGATGGTGAAGGTGTCGGTGGAGGCAGCAGCTACGGCTGAAAAAGCTGTTAGAAGTACTACAACCAGCGTTAGATACACACAAACTTTTCGATGCATGGTGGTCACTTCCTTATTTTAGATGTTATATCCTTCGAGGGGGCGTTTGCCTTTTTGGGCAATGATCCTGGTCGAGTTTAAGACGGCCAGAACTGTCACTCCCACATCAGCAAAAACAGCTTCCCAGAGGGTGGCCAGGCCCAATGCGCCCAGGGCCAAGACCACGAGCTTTACACCAAAGGCCAGAACAATATTCTGCCATACGATGTGATTGGTTCGTTTCGCTGTGTCCATGGCCTCAACTACGCTATAAGGATCGTCGGTCATTAAGACGACATCGGCAGTTTCAATCGCCGCCTCAGAACCCAGGGCTCCCATGGCCACGCCTACATCGGCTCTGGCCAAGGCTGGAGCATCATTGATGCCATCTCCCACAAAGACGACTTTCCCTTTTCCATCGTTCTCGCGCATAATGTGTTCTAGTTCTTCGACCTTCTGGTGGGGAAGCAACTCCGAACGAACATCTGTAATGCCCAGTTCTGCACCGATTCGGTTTGCTACGGCCGTGGAGTCACCAGTGAGCATGACGACCTTCGTGCCCGCAGAAGTAAGACTACGTATAGCGCCACGGGCTCCTTTCTTAGGCTCATCAGCGAGGAGAATGGTTCCCGCATACACACCATCTTTAGCGACATGAACGCCGGATTGATCCAGAGCATGCGGAACATCAACGCCAAAACGCAGGAGCAGGTGTCTGCTGCCCACGAGAACGTCCGAACCCCGCCAAGTGGCTTTGACGCCAAAACCCGAATGTTCTTCTACGGCCTCGATACTCGATTCATCGAGCTCGCCCTGAAAAGCCCGGGTGATGGAGCGCCCGATAGGATGCGATGAAGCGCTTTCGGCATGGGCCGCCATCTCTAGTACTTCGTCTTCGGTGAACGGAGCGGTACTTACCACCTTCTGTACCGAAAACTGACCCGAGGTTAGGGTGCCCGTCTTGTCAAAGACAATTGCATCCGCCTCATAGAGTGCCTGCAAGAAGTTACTGCCCTTCACAAGGATTCCTTGTTTGCTGGCACGACCGATTCCGCCAAAGAAGCCTAGGGGAATCGAGACAACGAGGGCACAGGGGCAGGAAACGACCAAAAATACCAGGGAACGATAAAACCAGTCGCTAAACACGCCGCCAAAGAGCAGGGGAGGAATAATGGCAATGAGGGCTGCGATGCCTACGACCGCCGGCGTGTAGTAGCGGGCGAAGGACGTGATGAAATCTTCTGTTGGCGCCTTATTTGCCGTAGCGTTTTCCACCAGGTTCAGGATGCGACTTACCGCGGAATCTCTCGCCAGTTTTGTTGCTTCTATGGTCAGAAGTCCGCTTAGGTTTATGCAGCCTGACAAGACTTCGGCACCTTCCGAAACATCACGGGGCAAACTTTCGCCTGTGAGAGCGGAGGTATCCAAAGAGGACGAACCGTGCAAAATTCTGCCGTCGACAGGAATCCTCTCGCCGGGGCGGACAACGAGTTGATCGCCGATGCGCACTTCCTCCACGGGAATGTCGACTGTAGTGTCTCCAACCTTACGGTGTGCTGTGTCGGGTCTAATGGCAATGAGAGCCGAAATCGAGCGGCGTGAACGATCCACAGCCAGACTCTGCAAGAACTCTCCAGCTCTATAGAAGATCATGACAGAGGCGGCTTCGGGAAACTCTCCAATGCCCAGTGCGCCGATGGTGGCAATGGACATTAAGAAGTTCTCATCGAAGATTTGCCCCTGACGTATATTGCGCAGCGCCGTGTAAAGGACTTCGTATCCCGCCAGGCCGTAGGAAAGGATGTAAAGTGCGACTTTGATGGAGCCTTGGGGAAGTAGAAGTGCTGTCAAAAAAGCAAGAATACCAAGAAGAAAACTAAAATTGCGCATAGTAAGAAGCCGCGCCTTCTCGAGCTGGGCTTGATGTTCGGTTACGATGACATGGGGTTCATAGGTTGCCACTGTTTCTTGCAGGGCTCGTTTGAGTCCGTTGATATCCACCGGATCGATATCCAGAAAGATGCGACTTGTGGAAAAGTCCACCACTGCAGAGTCAACGTTTTTGAGTCTGCTTGCGGCTGTTTCGATTTTTGCAGCGCAACTGGCGCAGCCCAGGCCCTCTAAATTATAGACTACTCGCATGATTTCACCTCAGTCTTGCTCTTGAATATGTTGGTATCCTTGGTCGAAAATGGCTTTGATGTGATCGTCGTCGAGGGAGTAGTAGACCACGCGGCCTTCTTTACGGTTTCGCACCAGTTTGGCCCCTTTGAGCACTCGAAGTTGATGCGAAATGGCAGACTGCGTCATTCCCAAGAGGTGAGCGATGTCACAGACACACATTTCGGACTGGAATAAGGCATAAAGAATACGGATTCTGGTCGTGTCACCAAAGACTTTAAAAAATTCTGCCAGATTGAAGAGCGCTTCTTCTGGAGGCATACTTTGGCGTACTTGTTCCACAAGTTCTTCATGAATGATCGTTATGTCGCAACAAGGACTTTTTTCCGTCACCAACCCAGCTCCTTTCTATATATGAATACTTGTTCATATATTCAGCTATAGTATATGCTTCGAGGTATTTCTTGTCAACAAGAAAAAAGCCCCCCCGCCGAGGGGAAGGCGGAAGGGGCGAAGCTTCGGATTAGTCGATGAGAAAGACAACAGAATAATGGGCTAAGAAATCATAGGTGTTCAGAGCATCCAGTATGGACTGGGCATCTGCATCACTGATAATGACACTAGATTCGGTGGTGCCATCAATTTTAAGGGCATTGACCACCAAGGGAGATACTTTGATGGTGTCGTCGGGTTGAATGCGCCGGAGCAGATCGGGAGTCAGTTCCTGCCCATAGGACGCAATTCCCGCTTCTTGCAGGAACCCGTAAGAAACGGCAACACCTGCATAGACCAGCTGTCCAGACTCGGAGTAAACCTTGGGACTCATGCCCCTTTGCAGGTTCAGACCACGGGCATCGACGATGAGGCCGGTGTAGACAAGTCCCTTCCGAATCAGCTCTTCATCAGCAAGGTCCAACTCGACGCGGCGGATGTTGAACTCATCCCATTCCATTTGCACACCTTCTGCAGCCGTAAAAACCACGGTGGCTTTTTGCGCTCCTGGCGGCGCTGTAACAATCGTAGAGATATGTTGCCACTGGTTAGGACCAGCGAGGCTGCGACTTAACTGGGTAGAGCGTAAGTACTGTCCGTGTTCGTTGTGGATGTACACCGATGCCAGGGTGGGAGCATCCTGCAGGTCCGTCTTGATACGAACACTCACTTCGTAGCGGCCTCCAGCCTCCAAGAGAAATGTTCGCCTAAACTCATTGGCCTGGCTTGTGGCTGCTAAAGCCACGATTAAGATCATCAACACCAAGACAATCATAGGTTGTTTCGATTTCATTGTAACGACCTCCGTTCAATTCCTTAAACTCTTCGCAATTCATGGGGCGGTTCTGACCCACCACACAAAAAAGGGACCCTTGATGGGGTCCCGGGTTTCTTAGCCAACGATGAGCAGTTGACCAGCGATGATGGTATCGATGTCTTTAATCTCGTTCCACTCGATCAATTGTGCCAAAGTGATGTTGTACTTCACTGCAATTTTGTAGAGCGTGTCACCGATTTCTACCTTGTGGGTTACTGGTTCGACGTCTGCGTCACCCAAGTAGAAGTGGATAGGGATCCGGATGGTCTCTCCAACAGTCAACTTGTTGTTCTCCAGTCCATTGGCTTTACGCAAAAGATCCTCGGGAACTTTGTACGCGGCCGCTAGAGAACGGGCGTTATCGCCAGGTTGTACCACATGGTAGCTCCATAGTGGCTCTACGGGCACAAGCAGTTTCTGTCCCACTTCAAGTTTGTCCGGTGTGATGCCGGGGTTAAAGTCCAAGAATGCAACGACGGTTGTGTTGTACTTCGCACTTAGTCGGTGCAGATTGTCTCCTGTGATGATGGTATGGTACTGTGGTTCAGCGGCACCGGCCATCTTCGGCAAGGCAAGGAGTAGGACAAATACAATAGCAAAGGTCATTCTTTTCATGCTAACACCTCCATCACCCATTATGGACCTGAGCTGGGCTGAAGGCAAAGGTATGTTCTGGTTCTCCTAGTATGATATACCGCTTCGCTTGAGGGTCCACTCCAGGAGTTCTGGCGTCACGTTGATCTGAAAAAAGACTTCCATAAAAGCCTTGTAGGTTGCTGGCAGATCAGCAGCATACGACGTGGGGTAGGCAATGGAATGCAGCCACTCCAGACCTAGCAGGCTAAAGATGGAACCCGGCTCGAGCCAATTCGACGGGAAGGAGGGAATTTGATAAATGCGCTTATGCCCTTCCGTCTGTATCGCTTTGTAAGGATCGGCAACTGTGTGGGGCATAATCAAGACAAAATCAGGCAGTGGAGGTTGATCACTCCAGGTAACCATCTCGATCATACCAGCCAGGGTCAAGAGCTCGTCAAAATGTCCGGGTTCGCAAGAGGATACGATATGAACAGGAATAGGAGCATAGCCTACCTGCATCCCTTGAAAGTCGGACATCTGGGCCAAATGATTTTCCACAAAGGTGGCCAGAGCTTGTCCCCGCACTTCACGGCCTAAGAGTTGTCCCAAGAGGCGCAGGGCCTCGGGGAGGTGCTGCAGACTGTTATCAACCAAGATGGTGGGTACCCCCAGGAAATCCTGGATTTCGTTGGCTAACTCGACATTTTCCTGATTGGCTGGTGCGTAATGGATGATCAAGTCGGGTTGCTGCTGTAGGATCGTGTCGAGTTGAATCGTTTTGTAGGTTTCATTCCAGGTGCCAAGTGTGGGCAAGTTCGTATACTGGGGTTGGATGGCAAACTCGATCTCCGGGCTTAAGCCGCGGTTCCAACCTGTAATAGAGTCAGGTTCGACGGCGTAGGCCAAGAAGCATCCCGTCTCCGTTGTTGTGAAGACCTTCTTTACTGTGGGTGGCATATCCACAAGGCGTCCGCCATGGTCTGTATAGGTACCTGAGGGAAGAGTGGGATCGGCCAGAGTGCTCGGGAAGAGCAGCAAAAGCAGGCAGATCAAAAGTAGAGTTTGGCAGCGGTGTGTGCTCCTTTGCATCGAATCGTCTCCCCTCTGTATTAGTCCATGGCCTTAACTGTAACTTTATGCCACGATGGAGTGGATGTCAATTGTTGGTGCGCTTGTACCGAAAATACGTTAGAACTGGTCTTTGTTTGTTAGTACGGTTACATATTCTGTTTAGTATTTCCGAATATCGTAAATAAAATATTGACAAAGTGCAGTAAGAGGAGTATTCTTTATATGTGAAAAACTGGGAATCAACCATACATGATGTAGAGATCATATATTGGAGGTCCTAATAATGAGCAGTTCCATAGTCGCCAGAGTACAGGCTAGTGCCCCTGATCCAAGTACAGAGGTGTTGGGTGAGGATGTCCTTTTGGGCGTTAGGGATTTGCACACCTACTTTTCCACCGATGAAGGCCTAGTTAAGGCCGTCAACGGTGTTTCTTTTGACATCAAAAAGGAATCCGTTTTCGGTGTAGTAGGCGAAAGTGGATGCGGAAAAAGCATCACTGCTATGTCCATTATGCAACTATTGCCTAAACCTCATGGCCAGATACATTCGGGCCATGTTTTTTTTCGCCAGGGTGAACGGGGTATAGTGGATTTAGCCCAGCAAGATCCGACAGGTTCTTTGATGCGACGCATTCGCGGCAATGAAATCGCCATGATTTTCCAGGAACCGATGACTTCGCTCAACCCAGTGTACACGGTGGGTCAGCAAATTGTCGAGGCCATAACGCTCCATCAGAAAGTCACCGAAAAACAGGCCTGGAAGATGGCTGAAGAGATGCTGGCTAAGGTGGGAATCCCTATACCGCGCCAGCGTGTGCGGGAGTATCCCTACCAGATGAGTGGCGGCATGCGCCAACGGGTGATGATTGCCATGGCTTTATCCTGCAATCCTACGCTCCTTATTGCCGACGAGCCGACCACGGCCCTGGATGTAACAATTCAGGCACAAATTCTTGAGTTAATGCGACGTCTTCAAGAGGAATATAAGATGTCGATTATGATGATCACACATAACCTTGGCGTGGTTAGCCGAATGTGTGACGAGGTTGTTGTCATGTACTTGGGCAAAATCGTTGAGCATGCTCAGGTTCGCACCCTTTTTCACAATCCTGCGCATCCCTACACGGTGGGGCTGCTCAACTCCATTCCGAAGCTCGGCGGACGAGGGAAACGACTTGTGCCCATTAAAGGGATTGTGCCCGATCCGCGATCCATTCCGGAAGGTTGTAGTTTTAGAGAGCGTTGCCCGGTAGCCATGAAGCAATGTGTTATGGATCCACCGGTCATTGAACTTGAAGAAAATCACGCAGTCCGTTGCTGGCAGTTTGCTTCTCAAAGTATGACGGAAAGGGATGCTCAGTGATGACAACTCCAAATACAGGGGAAATCTTGTTAGACGTTCAGGGTTTGCGGAAGTATTTTCCCATTACCAAGGGCATATTCCGTCGCACGGTGGGTCATGTGAAGGCTGTAGAAAGGGTGAGCTTTCAGGTCCGCAAAGGTGAAACACTCGGCGTGGTAGGTGAAAGTGGCTGTGGCAAGACCACAATGGGCCTGAGTATTTTGCACTTGATTCAACCGACCGACGGTATCATTCGGTTAAACGTCGACGGTAAATGGGAAGAGGTCAACGCGCAGAGTATTCGGGATTTGCGTGACAAGATGCAGATCGTCTTTCAGGATCCGTTTTCTTCCCTCGATCCGCGGATGCGAATTCGGGATATCGTGGCCGAACCTTTGCAGGCCCATGGCATGAAGAATCGTCGCGAGCGTTATGAGCGAGTAGAATCCTTGCTGGACGCAGTGGGCCTAGGCTCTCATCTTATGAATCGCTTTCCCCATGAGTTCAGTGGCGGGCAGAGACAGAGAATTGGCATTGCCCGGGCGTTATCGCTGCACCCCTCACTTGTTGTCTGTGATGAGCCGGTGTCGGCGCTCGACGTTTCGGTACAGGCGCAGGTCCTGAATCTTCTCCATGATTTGCAGGATGAATTTGGACTGACGTACTTGTTTGTAGCCCATGACTTGTCGGTGGTTCAGCACATCAGTGACCGAGTAGCTGTGATGTACTTGGGACGCATCGTCGAGATGGGAGACGTGGATCGACTCTTTACCACCCCGAAACACCCCTATACAGAAGCACTTCTTTCGGCGATTCCTGATCCAGACCCTGACATTGTAGGGGAACAGATCATTTTGCAGGGTGATGTCCCTAGTCCAGCGGACCCACCTTCGGGCTGCCACTTCCATCCTCGGTGCCGCTATGCCCAGGAACGCTGTCATCAAGAAATCCCAGAACTTCATGATGTGGATGAGCAAGGACACTTTGTGGCTTGCCACTATGCCCAGGACCTAAATTTGACCGGTGTTTCCACTAGAGAAACGGCCTAGGTTGAGCGAGCCTATGCAGCCGGTTGAGTTTAAGCCATAGCCGTCAGGCATGATCAAAAAACGAAAGGGAGGAAAAGCATTGAAAACGAAGGTTTTTAGTTTGATTGTCTTGTTGTTGACTCTCAGTTTGTCGGTTTCTGTTTTCGCAGCTCCATTTGATCCCGAAACGTTTGTTTATGTTGGCGGAGCAGGTGGTCCTCAGACTCTCGATCCAGCCGCGGCCTATGATACAGCAAGTGGTGAGATCATTCACCACGTCTACGACAACCTATTCCAGTATATCAACGGAGAATTGGACAACATGGGACCCATGCTCGCTACAGAGGTACCTACGGTTGCCAATGGTCTCATGTCGGAAGATGGACGTACAATTAGGGTACCCATTCGCCAGGGTGTGAAGTTCCACGATGGTTCGGTACTTACTGTTGAGGATGTACGATACAGCTTCATGCGGGGTATGTTAGCGGATCCTGCAGGCGGACCCATGTGGATGTTCTTTGAACCACTCCTTGGCGTTCAAACCATGCGTGACGTCATCGAAATGGCGGGTGGTTCCGGTGACTTTGCGGACATCAAAGACGTTGATCCCGCAATCCTGCGGAAGGCCTATGACTTAGTAGCGGCAACCATGGAAGTGGATGGCAATGACCTCATCTTCCACCTGGTGGACCCCTATCCGCCGTTTATCAACATTCTTGCTAAGGGTGGCTCCTGGTCAGCCATTGTATGCCAGGAATGGATGGTTGCCCATGGCGATTGGGATGGAAATCCTGATACTTGGGCCAAGTGGTATGATCTTGCCGTTGAGGATATGACTCTGTATGACCAGGCCAACGGAACCGGCCCGTTCAAGTTGAGCACCTGGGATAAGAGTGGTGCGCAGGTTCTACTCAGTCGCTTTGATGAATACTGGCAGGGTCCTGCTTCATTGAAGTCTGTCGTAATTAAGAACATTCCTGAGCTGGCAACTCGTCAACTGATGCTCCGTGCCGGTGACGCCGATGCCATCTATGTAGGCCAGGAAGATCTTCCCCAAGTTCGTTCGATGCCTGATGTCGTTGTGATCGATGGTCTGCCTCAGGTCACCAATACGGTGCTCTTCTACAGCTTTACCATTCCGGTAGAGGGTAATGAAGACTTGGTCGGAAGTGGTAAACTCGATGGCAACGGTATTCCCAGCGACTTCTTTGCCGACGTTAATGTGCGCAAAGCCTTTAACTACTCCTTCGATTATGAGGCTTTCTTGCAGGAAGTTGCCCTGGGTGCAGGTGTCACTCCTGTTGGCCCGATTCCCCAGAGCCTACCATATGTAAACACGGAACAAGAGTATTACTATAATGACCCAGCTAAAGCCACAGAGTACTTCAAGAAGGCTTTTGACGGGGAACTCTGGGAAAAGGGATTCGAAGTCGGTATCGTATACAACACCGGTAACAACACACGTAAGACCGCTCTGGAAATTCTAGAGTACAACGTAGAGAGAATCAATCCGAAGTTCAAGGTTAACGTTATTGGTCTGGAATGGGCCACAGTATTGGATAAACTCCGTTCCGCTTCGTTGCCTGTGTTTGTCATGGGTTGGCTCATGGACTTCCCCGATACGCATAACTTCGCTGTTCCGTTCATGCATTCAGCCGGAACCTTTGCAGGCTATTGCGGTCAGGGCTTGATTGACCTAGCCAAAGAACAGTTCGACGAGTTGGTGGAGGCTGGTATCAAGGCCACCGATCCGGAAGAACGCGAGAAGATCTACTTTGAGTTGCAGAAACGCTATGTTGACCTAGCGGTCGGTATGCCGTTTATGGAAGCAACAACGCACAGAGTAATGCGCGATTGGGTGCAGGGCTTCATTTACAGCCCAGCTTACAGCGCCCAGTATGATTATTATACAATCCAGAAAGTGCAGAAGTAGTCTTTGCAGCTCGCTCAAGGTGAGTAGGATTGCCCTCGGGCAATCCTACTCCAGTCATTTCGCTAGCTAAGGAGTAAGAATATGTTAACCTACATCGCCAGGCGGTTACTATTTCTACCAGTTGTCTTAATTGGGGTTACTCTCTTGATTTTCGTAGCCATGTCCTTTTTGTCTCCCTACCAGCTTGTCAGTACCTATATTAAGAGCCCGGAAGAGCTCAAAAACCAGAGCCTTGATGATCTCGTCCGCAAGTATGGATTAGATCAGCCGGTTCATGTTCGCTACGTCAATTGGATGAAAAACCTGCTCAGAGGAGATTTAGGCTATTCGGTGTCGGCAAACATGTCGGTATCGGAGGCTATTGCCAAGCGTTTTCCTGCAACGGTTGAACTGGCCTTATTTGCGATTGTTCCCGTGGTCTTAGGGGGAATCTGGCTCGGTACAATATCGGCCAAGCACTACAATCGGCCTCTTGACCATTTCAGTAGGACCTTTGCCATTATAGGCTGGTCTTTACCCGACTTTGTATTTGGACTTATACTGCTCATGGTTTTCTATGGTGTGCTCGGTTGGTTTCCTCCCGGACGGCTTTCAATGTGGGCCGATTCGATTGTGTTGACGGGGGACTTTGTCTCATACACCGGATTGAACACCGTGGACTCTCTGCTCAATGGGAGACCTGATATCTTCTGGGATTCTGTTCGTCACTTGATTGCTCCCGTTATGACCCTCTCGTATCTGTGGTGGGCCTATCTGCTTCGAATCACCAGGTCGAGTATGCTCGAAGTGATGAACAAAGATTATGTACGTACGGCCAGAGCTAAAGGCTTGACGGAGAAAGTGGTCATGAATCGCCATGTACGCCGTAATGCTATGATTCCTGTGGCCACCGTTTCGGGTTCCATGGTATTGGGTCTTTTAGGCGGCGTTGTTATTGTAGAAACGGTCTTTGACTATAAGGGGATTGGCCTTTTGACGGCGACAGGGGCGCAGCAACTCGACTATACCCTGATCCTTGGAACCACCCTGTTTTACGGAATGCTTCTTGTTCTGATCAACTTAGTGGTGGACATTCTCTATGCGGTAATTGATCCCAGGGTGAGATTGGAGTGATCGTACTATGATAATGAAGAAGTTGTTCCGCAACCCGCTTTCCATGGCTGGACTGCTACTGTTACTGGGCTTTATTCTTGTAGCACTGTTCGCACCCTGGATAGCACCAACACCGGAGATGTATGCTAACGATCCTTATCGAGTACCTCGCTATGGTTGGGGTACTACTCCAGAACCGCCGTCATCGGAGCATCCCATGGGCCTGACCCAAGGCAAGTATGATATTTTTTACGGGATTGTCTGGGGAACCAGAACAGCCTTTCAAGTGGGAATCATCGTCACAGGTCTATCGTGCTTTATCGGCATTGTCATTGGTTCAACGAGTGCCTACATCGGTGGGAAATTCGACGAAATCGTCATGCGCTTTGTGGACATCTTTATGAGCTTCCCCTTTCTCATTGCGGCCATTGTTATAACAGCAATCTTGGGACGGGGTCTGGACAAGGTCATTATTGCCCTGGTACTGTTCCGCTGGACTGGTTATGCTCGCCTAATTCGAGGTAATGTACTCCAGGCAAAACAAGACGAGTATATTATGGCTGCGCGGGCTGGAGGCGTATCGCATCCGAAGATTTTGATGCGTCACATCCTGCCCAATACGATCTTCCCGGTGCTCATTCAAGCGTCTATGAATATGGGCTCGATCGTGGTCACAGCGGCCACCTTGAGTTTTCTGGGGCTTGGAGCCCCTGAGGGTCATGCAGACTGGGGGCAGATGATTAGCTTTGCCCGCAACTGGATTCTGGGTACGCCTGACAACCCCTTAGCCTATTGGTACACGGTGATCTGGCCCGGTTTAGCCATTGTCCTTTTTGTGTTATCCTGGAACCTCATTGGCGATGCGTTTCGGGATATTATGGATCCGCGTATTCAAGGGTAATAGTTTCTTGGAAGAGAACGTGGCAAAGGCACTTCCGTGCTTATGGGAAGTGCCTTTTTCGTTGCTACAACAGCAAATGTTAAGAACTAGAGTCGTATAGCATTATTTTGTTCATAATTTATTGCGTTAAGGAGAATTACGCCAAATGGTGGGATAGATGGTGGAAAATGACGCAAAGGCGCGTTTAGAGAACAAAACGGGCACTTGACTTTAGGGCGTTGAGCTTGTATTATTTAAAAAACACCCTTTCGTCGAACTAGGTCATGGTTTTCGTAATTCGCCTGCGCTAGCTTGTGGCTTTTCGCAGGGGTGGGACCATGAAGGAATTGTGCGGGGAAGGGAAGTTCAAGAACAAGGGAGGAAATTGGATGTTTAGAAAGTCGTGGCTCGTTGTACTCTTAGTTTTGGCAGTGACCTTTGCTGGCGTCGGAATGGCTGCAGCCCAGACACTTACCGTGGCTCAAGGCGCCGACCCAGTAACCTTGGATCCTCATGGACAAAACGATCAACCTTCAGCTCGTGTACGTGTACAGATTTTTGAGACGTTGGTCAACCATGGACCCAATCTGGAAGTAATTCCTGGTCTAGCAAAGAGCTGGGAACAGATTGATGACGTGACTTGGAAGTTTGAACTCCGAGACAACGTAAAGTTCCACAATGGTGATGGATTTACCGCTGCAGACGTAAAATACTCTTTTGAGCGGATTAAAGAACTACCATCCCCAGCAGCTTTCTTGATTGACTCTGTCAAAGAAGTTGTCGTAGTTGCTCCCTACACCGTTCATATCGTTTTGCATGAACCATTTGCTCCGATTCTTGCTCACTTAGCTCACCCATCCAACGCTATCGTTAACAGACGTTCGGTTGAAGAAGCCGGAGATGGCTTTGGATCGCTAGTAGCAGTCGGAACCGGCCCCTTCGTATTCGAAGAGTGGGTATCTGGCTCGCATGTAAGACTATCCCGTAATGAGAATTACTGGGGTGAGCCTGCAAAAGTTGAAACCTTGATCATCCGCGGTATCCCTGAGAACACAGTAAGGGCTATCGAACTTGAGACCGGTGGCGTAGACATTGCTTACAACATCGATCCTACCGACGAGTTCCGTCTGACGGGTGTTCCTGGTCTGAGACTTGACAAGTCTCAAACCCTTTCCACAAGCTATATCGGCTTTAACGTACAAAAAGAGCCATTCAATGATGTACGTGTCCGTCAAGCCATCAACTATGCTCTTGACGTTGAAGCTGTAGTAGACTATATCTACACTGGCCAAGCTGCACCAGCCGGTGGACCACTTGCTCCACTGGTATGGGGCGCCATTGATGTCGAAGGTTATCAATTTGATCCCGAAAAAGCCAAGGCACTTCTGGCCGAAGCTGGTTATCCTAACGGGTTCTCTACAACCATTTGGACCAATGACAACCCTCTGCGTATGCAGATTGCCGAAATGTTCCAGGCTGACCTCGCTGAGATCGGCGTAGATGTAGAAGTTCTCATCGTTCCTTGGGCAACCTATCTCGAAGATACGGCTGCAGGTAAACATGACATGTTTATCCTCGGATGGGTAACTGTAACAGCGGATCCTGACTACGGTCTCTATGCTCTGTTCCACAGCACCCAGTTTGGTAACCCCGGAAACCGTTCGTTCTACTCCAACGAGCGTGTTGACGAGCTCCTCGACCTCGGTCGTGTTGAAGCCGATCCGGACAAACGTGCTGCGATTTACGCAGAAGCACAAGAGCTCATCGTAGCAGAAGCTCCATGGGCCTTCCTCATCGCTACCATGGAAGTCAACGGCATGAGGGACAATGTAGAAGGCTTTATGGCCCACCCAGCTGGTCACCATAAGCTCTCTACCGTTTACAAGAAGTAAGATTAACCTTGTTGAATGAGAGACGGGGGAAGGCCCTCACGGCCTTCCCCACTCTTCCGTAAGCAGGGTTGAACGAAAGGTGGTCTGTCTGTGTGGCGGTATATCGTACGACGCTTGCTTAGCTTAATCCCTGTTTTGATTGGGATTTCTCTTTTTGTCTTTTTACTCATGCACATCACACCCGGCGACCCAGCCCAATTGATGTTGGGAGAGGGGGCACCAGCCCATCAACTGGAAGCCCTGCGTGAGTCTATGGGTCTGAATAAACCTTGGTATGTTCAATATCTTAGTTGGCTGAAAAATGCCGCAAAGCTGGACTTTGGTAATTCACTGCGCTCGAAAAAGCCAGTGAGCATGGAAATTCTTGATCGCTTACCGGCAACAGCTGAGTTGGCTCTAGCAGCCGTAACGATTGCGGTGATGATCGGGGTGCCTGTAGGCATTCTATCTGCCAGTCGACCCAACTCGACGTTTGATAATGTTGCCATGGTAGGAGCGCTTACCGGTGTGGGTATGCCGGTGTTTTGGCAAGGAATTATGCTTATCTTACTCTTTTCTGTTACTTTCCAGTTGCTTCCGTCATCTGGACGCCTTGGCGGATTGCAGTATCTTGTGCTTCCGGCGGTGACGCTCGGAACGGCTGCTACTGCGAGTATAGCGAGGTTGACTCGTTCTGCTATGCTTGATGTTCTGCAGCAAGATTATGTTCGTACCGCTCGGGCCAAAGGTCTGCGCAGGCGCAAGGTCATCTATCGACATGCTTTGCGTAATGCCCTTATTCCTGTTGTAACCATGATCGGTCTTCAGTTTGGGGGCTTAATGAGCGGTGCGGTTCTGACAGAGACCATATTTGCCTGGCCGGGCATTGGACGTATGCTCGTGGAAGCGATTAATAATAAAGACTTTCCGCTCGTTCAGGGTACGATTATGACGTTTGCCCTGACGTATGCTTTAGTCAACTTGTTTGTCGACGTGTTGTATGCTTTCTTAGATCCCCGTTTGCGGGCGACTTACGAATAGGAAGGGGGCAGTTGAATGGCAGCGGAAGTATCGAAAAACCAAAGTCAACTTTCCAGGATCTTCAAACAGTGGAGACGTAATCGCCGTGCTGTTGTGGGAGCCTTCATTTTGATCGTCATCATTGCCATGGCCATTTTCGCACCCTATGTGACTAGGTACGAGCCTCAAAAACAAAACATGCGCAACCGACTTCAACCGCCATCGGCTGAGCATATCTTTGGTACGGATCAGTTCGGTCGTGACACCTATTCGCGGGTTGTCTATGGCGCAAGGTTGTCGCTGCAGGTTGGTTTTTATTCCATTGGTATGGCTTTGTTGATCGGTTGTACCTTAGGTCTCCTGGCCGGATATTACGGAGGGGTGCTGGACAATGTCATCATGCGTGTTGTTGATGTGCTCATGGCGCTTCCAGGCTTTTTGCTGGCCCTATCTATTGTAGCTGCTCTTGGACCGGGTATTGAAAACGTGGTATTGGCCATCGGCGTTTCGTATGTTCCGTCGTTTGCACGAATGATGCGCTCGGCCGTACTCTCCACCCGTGAACTGGATTATGTGGATGCAGCGCGAGCGCTTGGCGCCAAGGATCGCCGCATTATCCTGTCACATGTTTTGCCCAACTCGTTGAGTCCGATTATTGTACTGACGACACTGAGTATGGCGGGTGCCATCTTGTCTGCAGCCGGTCTGAGCTTCTTAGGCATGGGTGCGCAGCCACCAACGCCAGAGTGGGGTAGCATGATCGCCAACTCTCGTCCGTTTATCCGTGTTTCGCACTGGGCCGTTACCGTTCCGGGTCTGGCCATCTTCACAACCGTGATGTGCCTGAACCTGGTGGGTGATGGGCTGAGAGATGCTCTCGATCCGCGTCTGAAGAATGTTGGCTAGGTAATTAAAAGGAACCACTTTAATAGCAAAGCATAGTATGGACTGTTGTAGTATTCGAGTACTAGGAGGTCTGTACTATGCTTTCTCTTTTTAAGAAAGAGGATTGGTGGTCGATTTGGCTTGGCGGGTTGTTTATTGGAGGAGTGGCGCTTGGAGTTGTACGCTTCATACCTAAGCTGCCCAAGTGGACCCTGTGGCAGGATGCCCTGCCGGGAGACTTAATTGTACCTATTGTGTTGTGGGGTGTTGGACTTGCGGCGTTAACCGCAATTGCCCTGAAGATCATGGGAGAAGATGCGGGGAAGTATCTGAAGGCGTTTCCTGCCGTGTTTCTCCTTGCGGTCTTGGCCTTTTTGATCGGAAACCAAACTACGCTCGCACACTATGGATTTAACGACGTGATCTGGGCTTTAGTCCTGGGAATGCTCATAAGTAACTTGTGGAAGAAACCAGAGTGGATTGTTCCTGCCCTCCGTACAGAACTGTTTATCAAGACCGGATTGGTACTCTTAGGTGCAGAAATCCTCTTTACGAGGGTCTTAACCTTGGGAGGGCATGGGCTCGGCGTCGGTTGGCTGGTTCCACCGTTACTGTTGATTATCATGTATCTCTACGGAACCAAGGTTCTGAAGATGAAGAGTAAGGCCTTAGTGGCAACTGTGGCGACGTGTACGTCTGTGTGTGGAGTTTCCGCCGCGATCGCAACTGGAGCTGCGGTCAAAGCGAAGAAAGAAGAGATCAGTGCTGCAATTTCCGTTTCACTGATCGTTACAGTCCTGATGATGCTTGGTATGCCTGTTCTCATACGCTGGATGGGCTTGAGCGAGGCTGTTGCCGGTTCATGGATTGGCGGTACGGTAGACTCCACCGGTGCAGTAGTCGTAGCTGGAAGCATGGTGGGCCCCTTTGCCATGGAGGTTGCGGCGATTGTCAAGATGCTGCAAAATGCTCTCATCGGTGTTGTGGCGTTTTGCTGGGCGATCTTTTTTGTCACCCGGGTCGATCGAGAGCCTGGAACAGAAAGGCTGGGCGTCAAGGAGATCTGGCTTCGTTTCCCCAAGTTTATCCTGGGCTTCGTGGGAGCCTCCCTTTTGATGTCCTTTGTGCTCGTACCTACGCTCGGACAGAGTGAAGTGGATAGTATTTTGAAGGTTACCGCTACGATTCGCAACTGGCTCTTTGCGCTTGCTTTTGTAGCCATTGGCTTGGAGTCGCGCTTTGCCAATCTCAGAGAGATCTTTAAGGGGCAGGCCACCGTGAAACTGCATGTGGTGGGCCAGGTGATCAACCTCATCCTCACCTTGGCTGCGTCTATGTACTTCTTCCGAGGTTTTTAGGTATCCCGGCTACCAGGTGATTCGATAGCGTAGGAAGATTTCGTCCTCTTGCTGGTGAACCGTGAGAAGCTTGATGTCCTTGGCCTGCTCTAAAACTTTGTCTCCGGCACTAAGCCCCAGGTCTGTGCGTTTGCCGATGAGGCTGGGGTGCAGAGTGAGAAAGAGTTCATCGAGGAGTTTGGCTTGCATGAACTGATAGTTGACGCTCGGTCCTCCTTCCACCAGAAGGCGGCGAACCTGATACGTTTCTTGTAGTAGAGCTATAATGGACTGTGGGTCAGGGTTATCCATGATCTCTACGCGAGCTTGTTCCTGGATAGGTTGGGGCAGATTTTTCGCTCCTGCGGTCGATGTAATGATGATGGGTGTTCGCGGGGCCTTTTCGAACAGAGGGCTGGCTGGATCGAGATTGCCACTTCGTGTCAAAAGTACAGTAAGGGGTTGGCTTGCCAGCCCCTTTTCTGTGCGTACAGATTCTAGCGCAGAAGGTACACCGAGATAGTAAGGGTGTAGCCTAATTGTGTTGCCGCCCGCCAAAACGGCATCAAAATGACTGCGAATGACACCCATGGTCCTGCGGTCAAAGGCGCTGCCGAGGCTGGCCGGTTGGTTGCCGTCAGCCGTTACCTTCCCATCGAGGGACGTAACCATATTGCAGGCTACAAGAACCCTCTGGCCATGGTGGGCAAACTCGATGTCTTGATAGAAGTGTTCACGCACAGAAATCGCCTCCGATTCTAGTGACGTCCACCTAGCGGACGCTGATGATAAACATGAGGCAGACAACATAACCCAAAACCGTTATGAGGCCCTGCCAGCGACCAATACGCTTCGCAAAAAGAGCAGGTACAAATAAGACTCCCATCATGAGCAGACTTATGGGGATTTCTATCCGAAGCACTTCTGGGTTGACTGCAAAGGGCTGAATCAGACCGGCCAGGGCAATAACAAAGATGATGTTCAACGTATTTGCACCCATTACATTGCCCAAGACGAGATCAGTGTGTCCTTTTCGGGCGGCCGTAATGCCTGTAATCAGTTCGGGGAGGGAGCTCCCTACAGCCAGCAAGGTGAGGGCAATAATCGCCTCAGAAACACCCAGGGCCCTGGCTATCTCCACCCCGGAATTGAGGAGGAATCGAGCTCCGAGAATAACCGCGGCGCTACCGATCACAAGCTGGATCACATGTTTTTTGAGGTCCTTCGTGACTACGGTGTATGCTTCCTCTTTTGACTCACGCATGCCCTTCATCATGTTCGATACCAAGAAAAGGATAAGGATGAAGACAAGTAGCAATGCATCCCAGCGGGAAATATGATGGTCGAGGGATAGAAGGGCGAACAGGACAGGAACAGCGATCATGGTTCCTGCTTTAAAAAACGGCTCTTTGGATGTTAATAGTGGAGGTTTGATCAGAACAGCGATCCCCAGGATAACAGCCGTGTTAAACAAGATACTGCCCAGGGCTGTTCCCGCGATGACTTCGCTTCTTCCTTGATAAGCAGCAAAGGATGAAACCAGAGCTTCGGGAAGTGTGGTTCCCAGACTGACAATGGTCGCGCCAACTACGATTTGGGAGATGCGCAGTGCACGGGCAATCCCTACCGCACCGTCAACGAGCCAATCCGCTCCCTTGGATACTGCCACAAGACTTACTAAGAATATTACGTAGATCATAGTACATCCCCTTTCCAAAAAAAAGAGACTCTCAGCACGCTAGGTAAGCATGCCAAAAGTCTCGTCCTTTGTTACCAAAGCGCACCGCCAGGTTGAAATCAACCGTAGTGTTGACGGGTGCATTACGACTACTCCCTTTTGCCACAGGGCTTTACTTGACGATATTGATGGCCACAAAGGCATCTACGCCTTTGCGGAGGTTGGCTGCCCATTTCTCGGCGAGCTGGGCCCTTGTTGCCCGGTTGGCATCAGCGTGATACTGATCCACCGTCAAAATGAACTGATCCTTTACGTAGAGGTCGTTTCCTTTGACTTGAACGTCCTTACCGCTTAGGGCACCTGGTTGTTGACCACCATCAACCCAAGCCTGGAAAGCCTTAGATATGTTCTCCCAAATAGCATTGATCTTGTCGTGGGGGACAGCTTGACCTTCGTAACGATAGAGGAAGAAGTTCACTCCCGTCCCTGGAATATCAACAGGAACACCTTGTGCGAATACTGTACTACTCAACAATGCGACCAAAGCGACTACCAAAAGAAAGTTAAGTTTACGCACTTGCATTACACCACCCTGTTATGATATAGTTCTTATGGACTCAATTCTCGTCAAAACACAAAACTCCTTTCGCGTTACCGTACCTTAATAAAAGAGTCTGAAAGGCTGTTTTTGGAAACAGCACAGCCAGCAAATTTTGTTGGCAAAAGAGTTGACATCCTTTCTAAACGCTGGTATACTTTAAAACTGTCTGGACCTGATAATTGATTTGTTTCGGGCGAATAGCTCAGCTGGGAGAGCACCTGCCTTACAAGCAGGGGGTCACAGGTTCGAGCCCTGTTTCGCCCACCATGCGGCAGTAGCTCAATT